>JBDLRJ010000475.1:0-14151 GCA_039800145.1 Pseudomonadota bacterium
GTTCGTCCCGCTGCGGGTGCCGAAGATCTTCAACCTGCGGAGAGATCCCTTCGAGCGCGCGGACGAGAACTCGAACACCTACTGGGACTGGCTGATGGAGCACGCGTTCCTGCTCGTGCCCGCGCAGGCGTGGGTAAGGCGGATGCTGGAGTCCTTCCAGGAGCACCCGCCCCGGCAGAAGCCCGCCTCCTTCAACCTGGACCGGGTGCTGGAGCAGCTCACCGAGGGCGGCGTGAGCTCGCACTGAGGCCGCCGTGGCGGGCGCCGGTGAGTTGCTCGCGGAGAAGGCCTTCCACCTGGTGGGCTTGACGGTCCCCTTTGACGACCTCGTCAAGGCGGTGGTGGTGCTCGCGGTGGGGACGTGGGTGAGCCTGCTGCTCGAGCGCGGCACCCGCGCCGTGGCGAGGCGGCGGCGCAAGGAGGCCGGGTTCCAGTCCGGGCTGGGGCGGTTGGTTCGCTACCTCGGGATCCTGGCCTCGGGAATCCTCGCGCTGCGCGTCGCCGGTGTTCACATCACCGTGGTCATGACGGTGCTGGTGGCGCTCGGCTCCGCGCTGCTGGTGGGCCTGGCGTTCGGACTGCACAACCTGACCCAGAACTTCGTGGCCGGGATGATGGTGCTGGCGGAGCAGCCCGTTCGGAAGGGGGACTTCGTCGAGATCAGCGGCGTGGAGGGCACCGTGCTCGAGGTGGGGCTGCGCGCGAGCCAGGTGCAGACGCGGGACGGCGCCATCCTCGTCGTGCCCAACGGCCGCTGGGTCACCGAGTGCATCACCAACTTCAGCTACCCCGTCCCGCGGCAGCGCTGGACCGTGGCCGTGGAGTGCGAGCTGTCCGCGGATCCCCGGACGGTGCAGTCCCTCCTCGGGCAGGTGGCGTCTGCACATCCGCTCGTGTTGCGCGCGCCCGGCCCGGAGGTCCGGCTGGAGGACCTGGTCGGCGGGAACCTGGAGTTCGCGCTGCAGTTCTGGGTGGAGAACCCGCTGGACGGGCGTCGCGTGGCCTCGGACCTGCGGTTCTCCGTGGTGGCGGCGTGCAGGGAGGCCGGCATCCCGCTCGCGCAGCCGTCGCTGGAGGTGAAACTCAAGCCGCTGGTGTAAGGTTCCCGGCGTCATGTGGCAGCTCGTCATCACCGCGCTCGCGACGTTGGTCGCGGCCGGGCTCGAGTGCCGGGATCCCGGCTTCGTGGCCTCGTGGTCGACGGACCGGGTGCGCCGGAACAGGAACGTGGCGTACCTGCTGTCCAACTTCGCGGTGGTGGCAGTGCTCGCCGCGGCCACGGCGTGGATCGGCGTGAACGTGCCAGGGCTCGTGCGGTGGGAGGTGCCCTTCGCCCTGGAGGCCTTGGCGTGCGTCCTCGTGGCGGAGCTCTTCAACTGGATCTTCCACTGGATCAAGCACGTGCACCCGTGGCTGTGGCGGTTCCACCTCCAGCACCACGTGGAGGAGCGCTACGACATCTCGCTCACCCTGCACACGCATGGGCTCGAGGTGGTGGTGGCGGGCGCCGTCATGGCGGTGGGCCTGCGCCTGGCGGGCTTCTCCGCCGCTGCGGTGGAGGTGTTCAGCACGCTGTACTTCGTGGCCAACCTCTACAAGCACGGCAGTTGGCGCGTGGGACTGGGATGGTTGGACGCGGTGGTGGTGAGCCCGGCGTTTCACCGGTTGCACCACGCGAAGGACGTGGAGGGCAACTACGGCAGCATCCTCACGGTGTACGACGTGCTGTTCGGTACGGCGGTGTGGCCGGATGAGCGCGCGTGGTCGCTCGAGTACGGCACGAAGAGCCCAGAGCCTTTCGGCTACTGGGCTGAGTGGGTGAGCTTCCTGTCGCCGCCCGGTGGAGCCGGTCGGGAGCGTTAGATCTTCCCGGCGAGCGCGCTCTTCACCAGCGCGTCCACCGCGGCGGGATCCGGTCCCCGGGGCTCGCTCGGTCGCACGGGCGCAGCCTCGGCCGGGCCCGCGATCCCCATGACGGCGTTGCCGACCTCGACGGGTTGCACCTCCTCCGCGGCCTGGGCCTGTGCCTGGGCGGCCTTGGAGACCGCTTCCGCGAGGAGTCGCAGGCGCGAGGCCTCCTGGCCCGTGGCGTGGTTGGCGGCGTCGTTGAGCCGGTTCGCCACGTCCCGGGTGACGTGCTTGAAGGCGTCCGGGTCCGACTTCACGAGCTGTGTAAGCCGCCCGACGAGCCGGGCTCCCGAGGAGAGATCGACGGTTTCGACCGGGAACGTCCCGCTCACCCCCTGCGAGTCGGGACGGGCTGCAGATGTGACTGCTGTTACACTCTGTACGTTCTGGATGGTGAGACCCATGGTGGGATCCCTTTCTTGTCTGACATGGGTATCGACACACCCGGTCGGATTCTGAAGGGCTGGGTGGAAGAAACACGGAGGGACGGATGAACGTCAGCCTGATCGCGCTCGCGGTGCCCCTGTTCTTCGTTGGGATGGGGCTGGAGGCATGGGCGGCGCGGCGGCGCGGCGTCCGGGTGTACCGGGCCGGGGACGCGCTGGCGGACATGGGCTGCGGGGTGGCGCAGCAGCTCGTGGCCCTCCTGGTCTCGAACGCCCTGGTGTTCGAGCTGTACTCGCGCCTGTACGCGCACCGCGCGTGGACGCTCCCGACCTCCTGGCTTCCCTGGGCGGCGGCCGTACTGGGCGTGGAGTTCGCCTACTACTGGTGGCACCGGCTGTCCCACGAGGTGAACCTGCTGTGGGCCGCGCACGTGGTGCACCACCAGAGCGAGGACTACAACCTCGCCGTGGCGCTCCGGCAGTCCGTGGCGACGTGGGCAACGACCTTGCCGTTCTACCTGCCCCTCGCGTGGCTGGGCGTTCCCCCGGTGCCGTTCGCGGTGACGCTGTCGCTCTCCACGCTGTACCAGTTCTGGATCCACACGGAGCTGGTGCCGGTGCTGCCGCGCTTCGAACGGTGGTTCAACTCACCCGCGCTCCACCGCGTGCACCACGCCATCAACCCGAAGTACCTGGACCGCAACCACGCGGCGACGTTCTCGTGGTTGGACCGGCTGTTCGGCACCTACCAGCCGGAGGAGGAGCCGTGCGTGTACGGCACCACGCGGCCCCTGCGCTCGTTCAACCCGCTGTGGGCGCAGGTGGCTACCCCCTGGGCGCTGCTCCGCGCCGCGGTGCGGGCCCCTTCCGTGGGACAGGCCCTGCAGCTCCTCGTGTCCTCGCCGGCGTGGCGCCCCGCGTGGCTCGAGGCGCTCGAGCCTGCGGAGTCGAAGCAGCGGACGGGTAAGTACGATCCGCCCACCACGCGCGGGAGGGTGGCGTGGGCCGTGTCCCAGTGGGCGCTCGTCGTGGCGGGGACGTTCGCGTTCCTGATGCTCGGGGCCGGCCTGTCTCCCGGGCTGCGGCTCGGGGTGGTGGCCGCGGCACTGGGGGCGCTGCTCACCCTGCCCGCGTTCGTGGAGGGCAGGCCGTGGGCGGCGCGCGCGGAAGCCGTGCGGGTGGTGGTGACAGCCGCGGCAGGCGGCACTTGGTGGGCGCTCGCCTGAGCGGTTCGCGGTTACGCCGGGGCTGCCGGTGACGCGAAGCGGGACGCGCCCAGCACGTTGCCCTCGCTGTCCAGCGCGAGCACCACCTTCTCGGGCCCCGCGGTCCCGGTGACATCCAGCGTGAGGCGGGAGGCGCGGCCGGTGGGGACGGAGGCCCAGGTGGAGGTGACGCGCCCCTCGAGTCCGAGCCGCTGGGCGAGCTGCACCAGGGCGTCCCCGTTGAGGCTCCCGGCGAGCCGAACGCCGGACGGGATGCGCATGGGCTCGGAGGCGGGGCGCGGGTCGCGCGTGGCGATCTCGCTCCAGGCCGAGGTGCCACGCGTGCGCTCGAGCAACGTGCGGAACGTGTCCTCGGTGAAGTCGTCCGGGTTACCGCTCGCGGCGAGCAGCTCGGAGAAGGTGGGGCCGAGCCCATACCGGGCCCGGAGCAGCTGCTCCTGGGCCTGCGGCGACTCGACGAAGTCTCCGTAGTAGCCACCCGCGTGGCTGCTGCCCGCCTGGTGCACGGCGCGCTCGAGGAGCGAGAGCGCAAGCGCAGCCTGGGTGGGGGCATCCGTGCGCGCGAGGCGGCCGAGGAACAGCCCGGCCTCCACCGCCATCATGCGGCCCAGCGCATCCGCCGAGGCGTGGGAGAAGTGGGTGGAGACCTTCACCTTGATCTGCCGGGTCGTCCCGTCCACCTCGAACTGGAACGCGCGGAGATCCCCGGCCTGCGGCTCGAAGAAGCCATCCGGCGAGAAGGCGTGTTCGCCCCAGGCCACGTTGCGGACCAGGTCCGCCGGGACCTTCGTGTCACGCCCCACCAGGTTCATCCGCTCGATGGCGCGGTTGAGCGCGCCGCCGTCCAGCGCGTCCGACGGGGCCGTGGGGACCACGGGGTTCATGCCGCCGGCGGCATCGGTGAGGCCGGGGAACACGACGTTGAAGACGTGGTCGCCGTTGTCGCGGACGCCGTCCCGGTCGCGGTCGGTGCGCCCGAGCAGCACCTCGCGGTCGTGCGGGAAGAAGTAGTGGTTGCCGATGTCGAACGTGTCGTACTTGTCCGTCTCCCCGTCGTTGGCGCGCCACTCCTCGAAGGAGGCGACGGTGTCCTTGCGGACCTGGTCCCAGCCGGAGCCGGCGCCGAGCGCGCCGAAGAGCTGCTCGAGCATGGTGAAGTCCAGGTTGTCGTCCGTGAGCGCGCGCGTGGAGAGGACCTGCGCGTCCGGGTAGGCCCGGTGGATGGACTCGATGCTGCCCTCGCCGGAGCACTGCATGAGGATGGCGAGCTTGTTCTCGCCCGTGCCACCCACGCCGCGGGCGAGCGCATCCTCCACGCGGCGGCCGTAACCGGCGTGGCCGGTGTAGGCGATGATGTCCACGTCTGCGTCGCCCATCTTCTCGAAGAGGGACGGGGGCGCGTCGTGCGTGGGCGCGGGGCGGACGTTCACCTCGATCCGGTTCTCACCGCGCCGGTTGAGCGTGAAGGTGGTGGACCCGTCCGACTCCTCCTTCGCCTTGAAGCCGAGGGAGCGGAAGAACTCGAGGCTGCTCTCGCGCGGGCTGCCGTCGTTGTCCGTGTACCAGGCGAGCTTGATCTTCCCGTCCTTGAGCCACGCGTCGTACGGCGGCTTCTCGGGATAGAGCACGGAGGCTGCGCCCTTGATGTCCGGGAGCTTGCCGGCAGCAGCGCGGGTCGTGGCGCTGTCCAGGGCGAAGGCGCGCAGCGGCTGGTACGGCTCCTTGCGGATGGACTCCACGAGGCCGAAGGTCAGCCCGTCTGCGAGCTCGGTGTTCCCGCTGGCGCGGGCCTGCACCGCGGCGGCCTCGAGCGTGGCGAGCGCGGCAGCACGGCCCTGGCGGAAGGTGAGGGCCTCGCCTTCGTTGCGCGGCGTGCGGAGGCAGGAGTCGAACAGCCGGGCCGCGGCGACCGAGGCGGCGCGGAGCACGGAGGGATCGCTCACCGCGGCGAACGGCCCCGCTTCACCGGCCCCGAGCAGCGCAGTGCGCAGGGCCTTGAGCTCGTCCCCGAGGGACGCGGGAGCCGCACCACCGAGCCCGAACCGGCCGTCCGTCCCGACCGAGACGGCAACGCCGTTCCAGGTCCCGAGCGCGGTCGCGCCCGTGGGGCCGGGCAGGGTGCCGAGGAAGGCGCCGAGCGCGCTCTTCGCCTCGGGCGTGAACGCGGAGGCATGCTGGCGCAGGGCCTGCTCGAGCGACGCGCGCTCGGTGTTGGAGAGCGTGCCGTTGCGGCGGACCTCGGCGATGAGTCCGCCCACCTCCTCGCGGGAGATGGAACGGTCGGTGAGGGCGCGCTTCAGGAGGGTGGAGAGGCCTTTGATCTCGGGCATGGAGCTGCGTTCTAGCCCGAAAGGAACGGGCCGCGGGGTTTCCCCCACGGCCCGTCACGCTCCTGCGTCTGTGCACGATGCCTGCGCTCAGCGCACGGTGACGCGGACCTGGTTGCTGGCCGCGGCGCCGCCGGCGTTGTACGCGCGGACGCGGAAGGCGTAGGTCCCCTTCGCCTGCGCCTGGCCGAAGGTGGTGGTGTTGGCGCTGAGCGTGGCGATCACCGTCCAACCCGAGAGCGAGCCGTTGTTGTTCACCTTGGCGCGGTCCACGTAGTAGCCGGTCTCGTTGGAGGCGTTGTCCGTCCAGGCCAACCGCACGGTGCGGCTGGCCAGTGTCGCGGCGAGACCGGTGGGCGCGGCAGGCACCGCGGGCGGGGGCGGCGCAGTGACGGTGACGATCACCTGCACCGAGGCGGAGAGGCCACCGGCGTCCGTGATGGAGCCGGTGACGGTGAACGTGCCCGCCGAGTTGAAGGTGCCCTGCACGGTTCCGCCGGTCACGGTCCCGGAGGGGAGCGTCCAGCGGATGGAGGAGGTGACGTCTCCCTGCTCGGCGTCCGAGGCCGTGGCGGAGAAGGTAACGGACTGGCCGGCCTGGATGCTGGCTGCTCCACCCGCAGGTGCCACCAGCGTCAGCACGGGCGCGGTGTTGGGGATGGGGTCCGTGACCGTGATGCTGGTGGAGGACGAGGCGGAGAGGCCACCGTTGTCCGTGACGGTGGCGGTCACCGCGTAGGTGCCGGCCGCGGCGAACGCGAACGAGGCGGTGGCGCCGGTCGCCGTGCTGCCGTTGGGGAAGGTCCAGGTCACGGTGGAGGAGAGGTTGCCCTGCTCGGGATCCGAGGCGTTCGCGGTGAACTGCACCGTGGCCCCCGTGTCCGCGTTGGCGGGGCCGCCCAGGGTGAGGGTGGGGGCCTGGTTGGGCAGCGGCGCAAACGCCAGCGCAGCGGCCTTGAGGTTCAGCAGGCCGGAGCCGAAGTTGGGGTCCTCGCCGACCGTGCCGAGGTCTCGGGCGGTGGAGGTGAGCGCTGCGCGGATCTGCGCCGGGGTTGCCGCGGGGCGGAGCGCCTTGAGCACCACCGCGGCGCCGGCGGTGATGGGCGAGGAGAAGCTGGTGCCGCTGATGCTCACGTAGCCGTTGCCGGTGCTGGTGCACTCGCCCAGCTCCGCGGTGCCGTTGCCGTTGGTGTCCGTGCAGCTGACGGTGACGTTGGTGGTGTAGATGGACGAGCCCGGCGCCGCGATGTCCACGAAGGGACCGAAGTTGCTGAAGCTGGACTTTGCGTTGCTGCTGGTGGTGGAGGCAACGTAGAGGATGTTGGCAGGATCCTGCGAGGTGACCGCCTGGACGTTCTCGTTGCCGGCGGCGAACACCGTCACGGCGCCCTTGCTCTCGGCGTAGGTCGCCGCGTCCAGCAGGGACTGGAAGATCGTCCCGTTGGAGTAGGTCTGGTAGCTCAGGTTGATGACCTGGGCGCCCACGTCCGCGGAGTAGCGGAGGCACTCGGCCATGTCCGAGATGTAGGCGCTGCCGCTGAAGAGGTTGCTGACGCGAACCGGGATGATCTGTGCGTTCCAGGCGGTGCCCACGACGCCCAGTCCGTTGTTGCCGATGGCCGCCGCCGAGCCCGCCACCGCGGTGCCGTGGTTGCCGACGGGCTCGCAGTGGCCCGGCGCGTTGTCCGCGGTGTTGAAGCACAGGTCCATGCGCAGCGCGGCGGCGAGATCCGGGTGATCCGCGCTCACGCCGGTGTCGCAGATGGAGAGAAGGACGCTGCTGCTCCCCGTGCCCACGGCCCATCCGCCGCGCGACTCGATGTTGGTGTGCTGCCACTGCGAGGTGATCAGCGGATCATTCGGCGTGACGGAGGTCACCTGGTCCGGGGCCACGAGCGCGTCCACCTCCGCCCACGCGACGTTGGCGTTGCCGCGGTACCGGTTGACCGCAGCCTGGGTGGCGGAGGCGGCCACGCGCACCACCTGCTCTCCGCCGCGCAGCGTGCGCTGCACCGTGGCATTGGCCGAGCGGTGTGCAGCGGCCCGGGCCGAGGCAGTCGTGGAACTCTTGAAGCGGACGATCACCCGGCCGGTGTTCAGCGTGACGAGCCCCTGCGACGCCGTGCCTTCGTCCGAACCGTCGACCGAGTCGATCTCCGCGACCCCCGCGCCGCAGGCGGTGAGCGCGAGGAGGGAGGCGAGCAGCGAACGGCGGGCAACTGTGCGAAGTGTCATGGGACCTCGTTGGGTGAATCGAGAAACCGGGGCGTGGATAGCACCCGTCTTCTTCTCGGGGAACGGCTTCTGGGCGGCATGGCGCGTTCACGTGACGGGGTGCCGATGAAGGTGGGCATCGCACCCCGCTGCGATTAGGGTGCGCTCGCCTCTCATCCCCACGGTCCACGCTCCATGAACACTCGTCTCGTCCTCGTCCCCTTGTTGCTGCTGTCCGCCGTGGTGGGCTGCCAGTGTGGAGCACCCAACGTGTGCGCCACGGTGAAGTGTGGGACGGGGCTCGTCTGCGAGCCGGAGACCGGGGCCTGCGTGCCGGGCACTGTCTCGGATGGCGGCACGGGTGGAACCGGGGGCGGCGTGGGGGGCGGGACCGGCGGCGGAGCTGCGAGCTGCAGTCCGGCCTGCTCCGGGACTGCGCCCATCTGCGACGAGGCCTCGGGCACCTGCAAGGCCTGCACGTCCACGCAGGGTTGCGCCGGGGAGACCCCCTTCTGCGATCTGACGGCGAACGGTGGATTCGGCCGCTGCATGGCCTGCACCACGAACGCGGGCTGCTCGGGTGCAACGCCGTACTGCGACGCGACGCTGCTTCCTGCCGGGCGTTGCGTGGCGTGCCGGAGTGACGGGGATTGCTCCGTGGCCGGTCAGCAGTGCGACCTGGCCACGCGCACGTGCATCTCCGGCGGAACCGGCGGCGGCGCGGGAGGCGGCGGTGGGACGGGGGGCGGAACGGGCGGTGGTGGGGGCGGCGGCACCACCGTGGTGACGCTCGGGGACGGTGGGACGAACGTGCACTGCCTGCCGGGGTACGTGGCCACCCCGGGCCAGACCTGCACCACCGAGTGCCCGCGCGGCTTCGAGTGCCTGGGGGGCGAGTGCGTCCTGCGTGGCCAGGCCGGGGAGGTGCAGGTGACGCTCCGGTTCAACCAGGAGGAGGACCTGGATCTCCACGTCGTGGAGCCGCAGCCGGGCGGTTCGTCCTGTGACATCTACTACGGCAACCCGAACGCTCCTCCCGGGAGCAACCCGCCTGATCCGTGCGCGCTGCTCGGAGGGATTGGCCAGCAGCTCTGCTACCAGACCCTGAACGCCAACAAGTGCGACACGACGGGCTGGCTGGATCTCGACTCGAACCCCGCTTGCAAGATCGACGGCGTGAAGGTGGAAAACGTCATCTACCCGAGCGGCCAGCCTGCGCCGAAGGGCACCTACATCGTCCGCGTGGCGTACTACCAGGCCTGCACGCCGTCCTACCCGGTGCCGTACGAGGTGGAGGTCCGCGCCAACGGGCAGAGGAAGTTCTACTGCGGCGAGTACCAGTCCTTCCCGACTGGCAACAAGAACGCGGGCGGCGGTGACACCATCACCACCTTCACGCTGCAGTAGGAGCCCCGGACCATGGCGCTTCCGAAGTCGCTCGAGGGCCGCCTGTCGCTCCCGGTGGTGGCGGCGCCCATGTTCCTGGTGTCCGGGCTGGAGCTGGTGAAGGCCGCCTGCGCCGAGGGGATCCTCGGGACGTTCCCCGCGCTGAATGCGCGCACCACCGAGTCGCTGGACGGGTGGCTCTCGCAGCTGGATCCGCTCGGGAGGCCCTACGGGGTGAACCTGGTGATGCACCGCACCAACCCGCGCGTGGCGGCGGACCTGGAGGTGCTCGAGCGGCACAGGGTTCCCGTGGTGATCACCTCGCTCGGTGCGGCTTCCGAGGTGGTGAGCCGCGTCCACGCGTGGGGCGGCGTGGTGTTCCACGACGTCACCAACGCCTACCACGCGAAGAAGGCGGCGGACGCCGGGGTGGATGGGATCATCGCGGTGCCGGCCGGTGCAGGTGGCCACGCGGGGACGATCCACCCGTTCGCGCTGGTGGCGGAGATCCGCTCCTTCTTCCGCGGGACGATCCTGCTCGGCGGCTGCATCAACACCGGGGCAGAGGTGCTTGCCGCCCTGTGCCTGGGGGCGGACCTGGCCTACATGGGGACGCGCTTCATCGCGACGCAGGAGTCCAGCGCCGGGGATGCGTACCGGCAGATGGTGGTGGACTCGCGCGCGGGCGACATCGTCCACACCCCGGCCGTGTCCGGTGTACCGGCCAACTTCATGCGCGCCTCGCTCGAGCGTGCCGGCTACGACATGGAGAAGCTGCTCCGGCCGGGAGACGTGGACTACGGGAACAAGCTCAAGCCCGCGGACGACGAGGCGAAGGCGTGGAAGACCGTGTGGTCCGCGGGCCACGGGGTGAGCGGGATCTCCGACGTGCCGACGGTGAAGGCGCTCGTGGACCGGCTTCGGACCGAGCTCGCCGAGGCGCGCGCGCGCGTGGCGGCGGGCTGATCACCTCGAGGATGCCGGGAGGAAGAGCACGGTCGTGTCGTCCTCCCAGGCCACGCGCCAGCCCGGTGACGTCCGCAGCGCCGCCGTGAGCGCGGTGCCCTTGCGGTAGGCGACGGCGTCGATGTCCCACTTCTCGAGCAGGGCCTCCCAGCCGGGGGCCGCGGCGTGCAGCGAGAGCCCGTCGCGGAGCACGTCCGCCGGGTAGCAGTCCACGCGCTGGTCCCAGAACACCCGCGCCTCCGGCCACAGCTGCCACTGGAAGGCCCCGCCGAAGTCGTAGTGGTTGAACGTCCTTGCAGGTGCGTGCGCCCGGACCGCGGCCATCAAGGGGCCGGGGAAATACTCCGGCGAGAGGCGCGCCGGGTCTCCGAGCGTCCCCGGTCGCGACAGGATGACGACGGCGCACGCCGCGAAGATCCCGGCGGGCAGCGCAACGTGCGAGGTCCTGAACGTCCGCTCCGACCGCGCCCGCCGGCCCCACGCGAGCGCGAGGTGGCGTCCGAGCAGCGGGGCCGCGGCGAGGGCCGCCAGGGGGATGTTCCGCAGGGAACTGAAGGCGAGGAACGAGAAGCCTCCCAGGAGGAGGAGGTGCGAGGCGTGGGCGCGCTCGCGGGAGAGTGCCACCGCGGCGGCGCAGAGCACGAGGAGACCGCAGAGCAGGAGCCCGAGGGGGGATGCCATCCCCGGCGGCTGCCACTCGAGGTTGTGGCGCATGATCTCCCGCAACGCACCTTGCGAGGAGGACAGGCTGCCGGTGGCGTACTGGAGAGGGTGGAGCAGGCCGTCGATCGGGCGGGGGGTACACAGGCTGCCGAGCACCGCGGAGGCGGACAACACGAGCCCCGCCCGGACCGGGAGGACGTCCTCGCGCCGCGTCACCGCCCCGAGCAGGGCACCGCCCAGGAACGCTCCCACCGCGAGCAGTCCGGCGAAGAAGCTCCCGTGGAGGTTGGCCCAGGCGGCGAACAGCACCGCGGTCCCGAGCGCCCGCCGCGGCACGTCTGCCCTCGATTGGAGGAGGAGGAGAAGTCCCGCGAAGCAGGCGTGCGTGAGGATCCACGGGCGCAGCGAGAAGCCGGGCAGGAGCAGGACCGCGAGGTAGCCGCACGCGCCCGCTGCCCACCCGCCGGTGTCCCGGTCACGCGCGAGCAGTCTCCAGCCGAGCGCCACGGTCACGGCAAAAGACGCGAGGCCGAGGAGCACGAGCAGCGGTGCACCGCCCAGCCGCCAGGTGAGCGCGAAGATCACCTCGGTCAGCCACTCGTGCATCAGCCACGGTGCGTCCGGTGCGGTGAAGCTGAAGGTGTTGGTTGAAAGGAGCGCGCCGCGGGCGAGCACCTCCTCGCCTGCCCGCAGGTGCCACCAGGTGTCATCCGCCCGGACGGGCAGCACCAGCGCCGTGCTGGCCACGACCAGCGACAGCACCACCGCGAACGGGGACGGCAACACGCTTCGCCCGGCGAACATGGGCGTGGTGTACCGTGTTTCTCCTTCTTTCGTCCCGGCTCCGCCATGTCCACGCCCGCTGCCCGCCTCCTCGAACTCGTCCGCACCGAAGCCAGGTCCGGCCTCTGGTCCAGCGGGGTGAACCTCGCACGGGGAGGCGCGGTGGCGCAGGAGTCGCGCACGGCCTCGGAGGTGGTGCTCCGGGTGAAAGCGGCGGGCCGTCCGGTGCCGTGGACCGCCATCCTGTACCCGGGGGACGAGGCGTGGGAGTGCAACTGCCCGGGCCGGGTGGACCCGTGTGAGCACGTGGTGGCGGCGGCCATCGTGCTGCAGCAGGCGGAGCAGCAGGGGGGGGAGGTCGTCGCCGCGGAGAACCGCTGGACGCGGGTGGGGTACCGGTTCAGCCGCGTGGAGGGAGGGCTCCAGCTGCAGCGGGTGCTCCTCCACTCGGAGGGCCGGGAGGAGCCGCTGCAGGGGACCGTTGCCGGGTTGCTCTCGGCGGGCGGCACTTCCCGTCTCCAGGTCGAGCAGCACGATCTGCTCGTGGACCGGCTCCTCGAGAAGCCCACGAGGGGGGCGATGCAGCAGGAGCGCCTGGACGCGCTCTTGAAGATCCTCGAGCCGGCGCGCACGGTGCTGCTCGACGGGAGGCCCGTCGCGGTCTCGGGCGAGCTCGTGGCGCCGATGGCACGGGTGGAAGACCGCGGCGAGCAGTTCGCGGTGATCCTCGAGAGGGATCCGCGGGTGTCAGCGGTGGTCAGCCCCGGTGTTGCCCTCTGCGGCGACGTGCTCTGCCGGCTCTCCGAGACGAACGTGTCCGGTGCGTGGCTGCAGTCGCTCCCCGTGGAGCGCTTCTACGCGGCCGGTCAGGCAGGAGAGCTCGCCGCGCGCGTGCTGCCCGAGTTGGGGCGTCGGCACCCGGTGGAGGTCCGGACGAAGCGGCTCCCGCGCGTGGATCCCAACCTGAAGCCGCGGATCCAGCTGGAGCTGGACCTGTTGGAGTCCGGGCTCTCGGTCCTGCCCTCGCTCGTGTACGGCGCGCCTCCGCGGGCGCGGGTGGACCAGGGGCGGCTCGTGCACCTGCGCGGCGCGGTGCCGCTGCGAGACGAGGCGGCCGAGAGCCGTCTCGCCCACAAGCTCCGCGAGGAACTCGGGCTCGTGCCGGGGCGGCGCATGACGGTGCAGGGCCCGGTGGAGATGGCGCAACTCGCCCAGAAGCTGAAGCGCTGGGAGGGAGATCTCACCGGCACGGCGGCGGCGTCGCTCGGGGCGGGCCGGAAGCTCGAACCGGTGCTCGGCATCCAGGGCGCTGCCGCGGACGGTGTCCCCCACGTCGGGTTCGCCCTGCACTTCCGGGTGGAGGAGGGTGGGCGGGAGGTGGGGACGGTCTCCGGCGAAGCGGTCGTTCGCGCCTGGCAGGAGGGGCTTCGGCTCGTCCCGCTCTCCGGGGGAGGTTGGGCGCCGCTCCCGGCCGCGTGGATGGCCCAGCACGGGGAGCGGGTGGCCGCGCTCCTCCAGGCTCGCCGCGGGGACGGCCAGATCGCCAACCACGCGCTCCCCCGGTTGGCCGAGCTGTGCGACGCACTCGACCAGCCACCTCCACCCGGATTGGACAAACTTGCACCGCTCGTGCAGGGGTTCGAGAAGCTGCCCGAGCCGGTGTTGCCCGCGGACCTCTCGGCCTCCCTGCGCCCGTACCAGCTGCACGGCGTGGCGTGGCTCGGCTTCCTGCAGCGGGCCGGGCTCGGCGGCGTGCTCGCGGACGACATGGGGCTCGGCAAGACGTTGCAGGCCGCCTGCGTGCTCGGGCAGCGCTCGCTGGTCGTCTGTCCCACGAGTGTGCTGCCCAACTGGGCGGCAGAGCTCCAGCGGTTCCGGCCGGGGCTCAAGGTGTGCAGCTACCACGGGCCAGGACGCGCGCTGGATCCGTCCGCGGACGTGACGCTGACCTCGTACGCGCTGCTCCGGCTGGACGCGCCCGTGCTCTCCGGGGTCCGTTGGCGCACCGTGGTGCTGGACGAGGCGCAGGCCATCAAGAACCCGGACAGCCAGGTGACCCGCGCAGCCTACGGGTTGGACGCCGAGTTCCGGCTCGCGCTGAGCGGCACCCCGGTGGAGAACCGGCTCGAGGAGCTCTGGAGCGTGATGCACTTCGCCAACCCCGGCCTGCTCGGCGGGAGGCGGCAGTTCGCGGACGAGGTGGCGCAGGGCGTCTCGGAGGGCCGCGCGGGCGCCGCCCAGTCACTCCGGAGGCGCATCCGCCCGTTCGTGCTCCGGCGCCTGAAGCGGGAC
>JBDLRJ010000476.1:0-7566 GCA_039800145.1 Pseudomonadota bacterium
AGGAGGTCAGAGCGCTGTGGCCGTCGTTGTCCGCGTCGGTAATCAGGCCGTCGTCATTGATACCGTTGCAGTCGTTGTCCAGCCCGTCGCAGATCTCGGCAGAGGCGACGTTGACGGCCACGCACGTGGGGAGCTCGTTCACGCACTGGGTTTGCCCCTGGCCGCACACGCCGAGCTGCCCGGTGTCACACGGCGTGTTGGTGGTGACGCACGTGGAGCCGAGGTTGAAGAGCGTGTTGAGGACCAGCCGCGTGCCGGCGACCTGGCCCTTGTAGTCGTGGCCCGCGAGGTAGAGCGTGTTGCCGCTCCCACTCGCGGCGCCCTTGAGGGTGAACATGTCCCAGAGGGGATAGGTGGAAGAGGCCACGAGGTGCGTGACGCCCGGCTTCCAGGTGGACCCGAGCGAGTTGTACCCCGGCCGGTAGTTGGCGACGGCGCCGCTCACGCCCTTGAAGGGGAACTCCGCGAGCTGCATGAACGGCGACGAGAAGACGGTGTACGTGAGCGGGACGAAGTCCGCGTAGGTCCGGTTGCAGCTCGAGTTGGTGTAGCCGGACAGGTTGTAGTCCATCCCCTTCGTCGTCATGAGCTGGGACGTGGAGGTGGTGTCGTCGTTGATCACCGTGGGACAGAACTCGATCCCGCTCTCCATCGTGGTGATGGCGGAGCACTGCGCGAAGAAGTCCTTCCCGCTCGCGACGTAGGTGCGGATGGTCTCCCGGACCTGGTTGAGCTGCGCCTGGGTGTAGGAGGTGGCCAGGCAGTTGTACGGCGGGGTGGTGGGGCAGGTGCCCACCCAGTGCGGCGCCCAGAGGACGCGGTAGCCGTTGATGCCGAGCCGGGAGGCGGCCAGGTTTGGAAGGAAGTCCGCCACGTCCAGCCGGTCGTAGATGGATCCATGCGGCCCCGAGGCCGTCCCGCCTGCCCCGGGAAGGGTCCCGAGTCCTGCCGCGTCCAGGTAGCCCTGGAGAACGCCCACCGAGTTGAGGCCGTCCGCCCCGGTGATGTTCAGCAGCGCGATGGGAGGCGGCGTGTTGCCGCCGGCGCTCCAGCCGCCGTTCATGGCCCTCGCCACGTGGGCGGTGAACGCGACGTTCGAGACGTGGACGTTGACCGCGGGCGCAGCCCCGAACGTTGCCTTGATGTCCGCGGACTGCAGCACCGCGTTGGCCTGCGCGAACCAGGCGCCGTCCACCACGAAGGGGCCTCCGCGGTAGTTGGCCTGGTGGGTGGTGTTGTTGGGCGGCGGGGCGGCGAAGGCGCCGTTGGCCCAGTCGTACTTTCCGACCGGGGCGCCCGCGGACCACGCCACGGAGAGATCCACGTCTGCGTGGGAGGTCTTCCCGTTCTGGATGACCCAGTAGACCGGGACGTTGGCCTGCAGCAGGCGGTAGACGAGCCCATAGGCGCGGAGCACGTCGCCCCGGTCCGAGCTCCCCGGACAGGCGGTGGGCGCGGTGCTCCCATCCCCCTGGTAACAGGCGTCCATGGGGATGATGAGGGAGTTCTTCGCGAAGGCGCGTGTCCCGGTGCTCTGGGTGCCGCAGGTGGTCGCGAGCAGCGGCAGCGCGGCGGCCACGAGGGCGAGGGTCAGCCACCGGGCGGGGAGGGCGTTCGGACGGGCCATGGCAGTGGTCCGGTCCTACCAACGTGTGCCGCGTGTGGGGAAGGGTGCGTGGTGGACTTGCAACCCTCGGGCGGCGGGGGCGTCAGAAGCGGGCGAGCACGCCGAGCGGGGAGATCTGCACCTGCTCCAGCAGCCGGTGCGTGAGCCGGACGTGCAGGATGCCCATCACGGTGTCGAACGCGAGGAGGAAGGCCCCCTGCAGCAGCAGCGCCTGCCCGAACCCCACCAGCCGTACATCTCCGCGCGCCTCGCCGCGCTGCCACAGGAACGCGGAGGTGGCGAGGTAGGCGACGTCCAGCGCCGCGTTGACGAAGAAGAGCTTCTCCTGGAACTCCGAGTCGATGAGGAGCGCCCGCGCGTCCGGTGCGGTGGCAGGGGCGCGCAGGGCGGACCAGAGGCCTGCCCCGGCCAGGACCAGGTTCACGCCATTCCAGGCAAGGTTGCCGAGGTGGAACGAGCGGGTCCGCTCGTCCGTCGCGGTGGCGGTGCCCACCCCGCCCACGAGGATGTTCCCGAGCGCCCAGGTGCCGAGCACGTACATCCCCACGCGCTGGGTGGAGACCTGGTCTGCATGCCAGCTGTCGAGTGGGCCCGTGGCCGCGGCGGCGGTGACGAGCGAGGCGGCGAGTGCGAGGGGAAGCATGGCGCAGAAGGATAACGTCCCCAACCCCGTCCGCACCCGGTTAGCGTAGAGGCCATGCGCGCCGTCGTCGTCTTCGTTGCACTGTCCGCTCTTGCCGCCCTCGCCTCCAACGAGGGGCTGGCCATCGTCCCGGTGGGGACGCACCACGGGGAGGAGTTCCGGGCGGTGGAGCCCCTCGGCAGCCGCTGGTGCGAGCTTCACGGGGACCTCTTCCGGCGCGTGAAGGTGGAGGCGCGCCCCGTTCGGGACGAGCTCGTGGAGGGGGCCGGGGGCAGCCGGGTGAAAACCGGGCGGGAGCTCCGCGTGGTGGCGCCGCTCGGTTCCACCGCGCGCTTCCTCGTCCGCGGCCTCGCGCCCCGGAGGATCACGGCCGTGGTCACGCTGCCCGAGTCGCCGACCCTGCTGGGCAACGGGCGGCCGGTGACGCTCGGAGGGGCGCAGCTGATCGTCCAGAGCGCCGCGGGGACGCACCGGCTCCTCTACTCGGTCAACGGGCGGACCCAGCAGCTCTACACCCAGGAGGGCGGCGCGCTCGAGACCTGGGCGCTGCACTGGGCGGGAGACCTGGACGGCGACGGGCGGTTGGACCTCGTGCTGACCGCGGACGAGAGCGCCAACGTCACCACGTGGAGGCTGTGGCTCTCCACGCGCGCCGAGTCCGGCGAGCTCGTCCACGAGGTGGCCTCGTACTCGCAGTCCGGCTGTTGAACCCCTTCGCGCGGAGCAAGCGGACGGCGGCGGCGAGGAGGAGAACGCCCAGCACGGCGGCGCGGCGCCCGGTGCGTCCGTGCTCGAGGGCGTCCACGCGGTCTGCCACCATGAGCGCGAGCCAGTGCGCGGCGCGGTGGTCCGGCGCGCGGTAGGCGAGCTTCCGGAGCCGCCCCGAGAGCCCGCGCGGCGGGGCGTCCGTTCCGAAGAGAGGTGGGAACTGCTTCCCCGGCCGCCCGTGCATGAAGACGCGGACCGAGGCGTGCTGCGGGACGATCGCGGCGGACGGGGCGGGCAGCGGGCCGCCCAGCGGGTGCTGCCCGGGACGCCGCTCCCGGGCGAGATCCACCGGCTCGGGGCGCACGTGGGGGGCGTCACGCATGCGCCACCTCCGTCCGCCTTCCTGCCTGCGGGAAGAACGCCGCCTTGATGCACCGCTCCTGCTTCTTTCCGAACACCTCGTAGGCCTCCTCGCCCTGCGCGAGCGTGAAGCGGTGTGTGAGCAGCGGCGTGGGATCCAGGCGCCCCTCGCGCACGTGCTCGATGAGCCGGGGCAGGTAGCGCTTCACGCTGCACTGGCCGGTGCGGATCGTCTGGCACTTGTTCATGGCGGTGCCGATGTCGACGAGGTTCCACGGGGGGCCGAAGACGCCCACCAGCGAGATGGCGCCTCCCTTGCGCGTGGCGTGAAACGCCTGGTTCAGCGCGTGCGCGGAGCCGCCCACGAGCTTCGCCTTGACCCCGAGCCACCGCTGCATCACCGAGCCGGCCGCCTCGCAGCCCACCGCCTCGATGGACGCGTCCACGCCGCGGCCGTTCGTGAGCTCCTTCAAGGTGGAGATCACGTCCACCTCGGAAGGATCCAGCGGCTCCGCGCCGGCCCAGTCCCGCGCCACGTCCCGCCGGTAGCGGACCGGCTCCACGGCGAAAACCTGCTCCGCGCCCATGAGCCACGCAGACTTCATGGCGAGCAGGCCGACGGGCCCCGCGCCGAACACCGCCACGGACTCGCCCCCGCGCAGGTGGCACATCTCCGCGGCCTGGTACCCGGTCGGCAGCGCGTCCGTGAGGAACATGGCCTGGACGTCGGAGAGGTCGTCTGGAACCGGCTCGGGCCCCACGTCCGCGAAGGGTACCCGCACCACCTCCGCCTGGCCCCCGGCGTAGCCTCCGGTGGTGTGCGAGAAGCCGTAGACACCGCAGGCCACGTCGCTCTCGGGGTTGGAATTCTCGCAGCAGGCGGTGAGGCCGCGCTCGCAGTAGGGGCATCTCCCGCAGGCGATGTTGAAGGGGACGAGCACCCGCTGGCCGGGCTGGAGGTTCGGGACGTCCGGGCCCACCTGCTCCACGCGCCCGACGATCTCGTGACCCAGCGTGGCGCCCACGCGCGTGTCCGGGACCAACCCGTGGGCGAGGTGGAGGTCCGCCCCGCACAGCCCGGCGCACGTCACGCGGACCAGGGCGTCCCGCGGGTGTTCGAGCGTGGGCAGGGGCTTGTCCCGGAGCACCACGTGCCAGGGACCATCGTAGGTGAGTGCCTGCATGGGACTCACCGTGTGCATGGCGCCGGGGCCGCGCCAGCCCCGCCAGGACGACGAAGGCCCGGCTCCCTTTCGGGCGCCGGGCCTCGTGCGTTCAGCGACGGCCGTTGCTTAGGCCGGGCGGACGTTCTGCGCCGACAGGCCCTTCGGGCCCTTCGTCACGTCGAACTCCACCTTCTGGCCCTCGGCCAGGGTGCGGAAGCCATCCATGTTGATGGCGGAGTGGTGGCAGAACACGTCCTCACCACCACCATCCTGCGCGATGAAACCGAAACCCTTGGCGTCGTTGAACCACTTCACAGTACCAGTTGCCATTACGTCTTTTCTTTCCTTCGAACGGAGCGACACCTAGTTGTCGCGTCCTCGCCCCGGGCTTTTCGGACCCGGAAGCGAGGGGGTTTCTACAAGGACCGGGGCACCCTGTCGAGTCCCCCGCCGTCCCGGTTCGTCACCCCTGGGCGACAACGGGCCTGCGCGGGGCTCCATTCCCCGCGGAACGCGGGCCGACCAGGCGGGGTGCAAGATCCGGTGGAGTTCACGGGGTCTTGAACGCTATGAACACGACCATGAGCACAGCGGTGGACGTCCAGGGGTTCCTCGGAGAGGTGGAGAAGTCGCTCGAGCAGGTGTTGCAGGAGGGGACGAAGCCCGCCGAGCAGGGCGAGACCCTGGTCGCGGCTGCCCGCCACCTCTGCCTCGGAGCGGGCAAACGGGCGAGGCCCATGTTGGTCCGTCTCTTCGGCTCCGTCACCGGGACGGGACCGGGACCGCTGCTGGACGCGGCGGTGGCCACCGAGCTCATCCACTCCGCGAGCCTCCTCCACGACGACGTGGTGGACGCCGGGATGTTCCGGCGCGGGCGCCCCACGGTGAATGCGCGGTGGGGAAACATCGTGGCGGTGTTCAGCGGGGACCTGCTGCTCGTCGCGGCCATGCGGAAGCTCACGGCGCACGATCCCCGGCTGGTGGCGAGCGCCGTGGACGTGGTGGAGGAGATGACGCGCGGGGCCATTGCAGAGGTGGAAGCGCGCGGGGACCTGGGGCTCCCCCTGTCCCAGCTCCGCTACATCCACGAGGCGAAGACGGGGGCGCTCTTCGGCTGGGGCGGCAAGGCGGCGGCGCTGCTCGCAGGAAACGAGGACGCGGCGGCGCGGTTCGACGCGTTCGGCCGCAGGCTCGGGGTGGCGTTCCAGATCGCGGACGACATCCGGGACATCTCGGGAGCGGACGTGGGCAAGCCGCAGTTCGCGGACGTGCAGTCCCGGACTCCGTCGCTCCCCATCCTGCTGGCGGCCCAGGGGGACGAGGGGCTGCGGCGGAAGCTGCGGGACGCGTGGGCCTTCGCCTCCGTCAGCCCCGAAAAGGTGAAGGAGCTCGGCAGCGCGGTGGCGGCCTCCGGCGCACTCGAGACGGCGAGCCGCATGGTGCAGGAGGAGACGGCTGCAGCGGTGGAGGCGCTCGGGCCCTACGCGCGCGCCAACGCCGCGGCCGAGGAGCTGGTCTCGTGGGCGGACCGGCTCGCGGCCTCGGTCCAGGTCCAGCAGGGGGCTGCGTGAAGGGCTACCTGTGGACCGTCGCCGGGCGCGCGGCTGCGCCGTCCGATCCGGCCCAGGTTCCCATGGCCCCGTGGGAGTCCATGGCGGTGGACGCCGTGGGGAACGCCATCGAGTTCTGGGGCTTCAAGCGGAACCAGGGCCGGGTGTGGGCGCTGCTGTACCTCCGGGACCAGGCGTTGACGGCGGCGGAGATCGAAGCTGCGCTCGGGTTGAGCAAGGGCGGGGTCTCCATGTTGCTGCGGGATCTCGAGCGGTGGGGCGTGGTGCTGCGCGGGCGCGCGACGGGGGGTGCGGCGTGGCGGTACGGCGCGCAGACGGATCTCATGGCCATGGTGTCCCGCGTGCTCCAGGAGCGGGAGGGGCAGCTGCTGTCCCGCATCCGCGCGGACCTGCTCGAGGCCCGGAAGCTCGCGCAGCAGGGCGGGGTGGCGCGGCACACGCTGCAGCGCCTCTCGCGGATGGCGACGCTGGCCGAGCAGACGGACCGCGCGCTCAAGGTGTTCCTCAAGACGGCCCGGCTGGACGTGGCGGGCGTTTTCCAGGCGCTGCAGGGCGGGGCGCGGCAAGGAGACTCGTGACATGGATGCGCACTACGACCAGGTGATGAAGGCCCGCGCGAAGGCCGCCGGGAGCGGGACGCGCCTCTACTTCGCCTACTCCACCATCCTGGACCGGGCGGCCTTCCTCGAGTGGCGTGATCAACACGGGTACGACTTCTTCGAGCTGCCCGCGGGAGCGCTCGCGGAGGGGCTGGACCTGGGGCTCGTCTACGACTTCCCCTCCCGGTGGTGGGCGGGGCGGGTCGCCGGGCTGGCGGACGTGGCGGGACAGGCGGTCTGGGGCCGCCTGTTCGAGATCCCGGAGAAGGACTGGCCCATCGTCCAGCACAAGGAGGGGGCGGTGACCGGGATGTCGGTGGAGCGCCCGGTGCGCGTGCGCGTGGACGGACGGGAGGTGGAGGCCACGGCCTTCACCACCAACCCGGTGCGTGCTTCCCTGGACGGTCCCGTCAGCGGCCGTTTCGTGGAGGCGCTCGTGCGCGGCGCGAAGTCCGCGGGGCTGCCCGCCTCCTGGACGGACGGGCTCCCGGCCTCGGCGAAGTAACGCTGGGCCCGGAACTCAGCGCGCCGGGGCGAGCCAGCGCACCGCGAGCGGCGGGAGCGTGAGCACGACCGTCGCGGGCTGTCCGTCCCGCTCGTCCAGCGACGCGTGGAGCGGCGCGCTGGTGACGCCGGAACCGCCGAAGCGCGCGTCGTCGGTGTTGAGCAGCTCCTCCCACGCGCCCGCGACCGGGACGCCCAGCGCGAAGTCCTGCCGCACCACCGGGGCAAGGTTGGCCACGCACACCACGGGCCGGGTGCCGTCGTTCCCCTTCCGGTAGAACGCAAGGACGTTCAACTCTGCGCTGTCCGCCTGGAGCCACTGGAACCCGGCGAACGAGGTGTCGATCTCCCAGAGCGCCGGCTCCCGCGCGAGATCGGAAGAGCACAC
>JBDLRJ010000477.1:0-6566 GCA_039800145.1 Pseudomonadota bacterium
TCCCGCCCGTCGTGGACGAAGAGCAGCGGGTAGCGGCGCGTGGAGCGGAAGCGCGGCGGCAGGTAGACGGAGAGCGAGCGCTCGGTGTTGCCGAACGCCTTGCTCTGGATGGTCCACTCCAGCAGCTTGCCGGGGAGGGCCTCGTCGTCCGGGAGCGTCCAGTCGGGGACCTCGTACCCCTCGCCGTGGGCCACCGAGTTGGCGCCGAAGGGATCCGTGGCGCGGAACGGGTTGAGCGGATCTTCCATCCACCGCCCCTGGCCGTTCTGCACCACTTCCAGCTTGTACTCGATGCGCGACCCGCGCGGGATGTCCAGGGTGAGGTACCAGACGTCCGTGCCCGGCACGCGGGCGAGCGGCTGCGAGTTGGGCAGGCCGTACACCCAGGACTTGAGGTGCACGGCGTCCGCCGCCCCGCGGTAGACGAACGTGACGCGCGGCCCCTCCACGATGGGGAAGGCGTGGGACTTGAAGAAGGCGTCCACGTCGCGCGCCTCGGGGGGCGCGTGGCGGAACCTGTCGATGGCGAGCGCGCCGGTCATCACAGCCAGTCCTCCGACACGGAGCCGTCCTCCCGCAGCCAGTGCGAGCCGTGGGAGTCGTCGTGGAAGCGCGTCCCGTCGAACGAGACGTGCGCGTTGTTGTCCATCGCGATGAGCTTGTAGGGCGCGTGCCGCCTGGCCATCCAGGCCACGCGCCACGCCTCGCCGAGCCGGAGCCTGTGGCGGGGGCTCGGCATGGGCAGGATGCCGCGGTGGAAGGCCAGGCCCGGCTCGAGCACCTCCGAGATGCCCTCGCCCTGCGGCGGGGACTCGTGGAACAGCATCACGCGCTCGGCGGTGACCATGGCGCCCCCGCCCCAGGCGACCAGCGCCTTGTCCGCGAGCAGCTCTTCCATGCCGAACAGCCGCAGCCGGTTGAGGAGCACCGCCACGTGCCCACCGGCAATGGCCACGATGCCGGTCCCGGCGAGCAGCCGCTCGAGTTCGGCGCGGTGCCGGACCACGGCGTCCCGGTGCAGCGGGTCCATCCGCAGCTCGAAGGCGGCGCGCTGGGCGGCCACCCGCGCGAGGTGATCCCGGTCGATGGTGCGCAGGTACTCCATGGAGAGGCGGGACTCGTCCTCCTCGAGCGCGGAGCCCGCCGCGCGCCGGCCGATGTCCAGCGCCGCGTCCACCATGCGGGCCAGCCGCATGCGGTAGTACTCCTGGCCCGTTCGGAGCCGCTCCTGCAGCGCGCGGTGCTCGGCGGCGAGCTCCGCGTCCTCGGCGAAGACGCGCTCGGCGCGGCGGTAGAGCTCCAGCGGGACGATGTCCCGGCCGAGCTGCGCGGGGAGCTCCTCCACCTGCCCCTCGTACTCCTGCCAGCCCGCGGTCACGAGCGCGACCGGCCCCTCCACGCCGAGCGCGCGGACGACGGTCGACAGCGTGGGCTTCTCCGGCCCCAGCGTTCCCAGCAGTACGCCTCTCACGAAGGCCTCGCCCTCACCTTCAGGTTCTCGCCCACGAGCGTCATCATGCGCCGCAGCCCGTCGTAGTCCGGGTGCTTGAAGCGGATCCACGCATTGGCCATGTAGCCGGCGGCCACGGGGCCCGTGGGACTGCCGGGCGGGGGCAGGTGCGCGTCGATGATGTAGGGGCCGAACGCGCGCTCGATGGCATCCCAGCCGTCGTAGCCGGTGACGCGCCCGTCGCACTCGGGGCGGAGCGCGATGAGGCCGGTGGCGAAGCGGCGAGAGAGCCGGGCGCCGGGGCGGCCGTGCACCTGGAGGTTGGCCCACTCGCGGTACAGGTCCACGTCGTTGGCGACGTTGTAGAGATCCCACGTGCGCACGCCGGGCGGGCGGCAGGCAATCTCCGAGAACACCAGCCCCTTGGGGCCGATGAACCACTCCATGTGCGTGGCGGTGGTCTCGAGCCCGAGCAGCTCGATGACCTTCTGCCCCATGGCGCGGACGTCGTTGTACGCGGGCGCCGAGTCGATCCGGTTGGTGACGGCGATCTGCGGGGAGATCCACCGCGTGCGCATGGACTCGAGCACGCCGGGGTAATAGTGGGACGCGAAGTCGTGGACCACGCGTCCGCGGACCGTGAGCGTGTCGTAGAAGGCCTCGTGGCCCTCGATGAACTCCTCCACGGCCACCGAGCGTCCGCCGTCCACGCCGAGCTCGCGCGCCGCGGCGAGCAGCTGCTCCGCGTTGTTCACGCGCGCGGTGCCGGAGGCGCCCGCCCCGTCGCGCGGCTTGAGGATGAGCGGGAAGCCCACCTCCTTCGCGAAGTCGACGATCTCCTGCACCGAGTTGGCCGCGGTGGACAGGGCGCAGCGGACGCCGCCCTTGCGGAGCACCTCCTTCATGGCGGGCTTGTCGCGGCAGAGCCACGAGGAGCGCACCGAGGTGCCGGGGATGCCCATGGCCTCGCGCACCTTCGCGGCGGCCATGATGTGGGCCTCCACCACCGCCTCCAGCCGGTCAATGGGCTTGCGCGAGTGGATGAAGCGCGCGGCGCGCAGCACCGCCCCCTCGTTCACCACCGAGTCCACCTGCTCGTAGTGGGACAGCTGCTCGCGGAGGTCTGGCGAGAGGGACTCCTTCGACCCTTCACCGATGGCGGTGACGGTGGCGCCCACGTCCTTCAGGGCGCGGACGAAGTGGCGCTGGTTCGCTGGGAAACGCGGCTCGATGAAGACGACGTGCACGGATCAACCGCCTCGTTGGGCGGGGGCGCGGCCCCCGGAGTAGACCTGCTCGTACTTCGAAACCTGTGCGTCCCAGGAGAAGTCCCGGGACATGCCCGCCTGCTGCACCTGCGCGTACGCGGCGCGGTCCCGGTACAGCTGCAGCGCCGTCTCCACGGCCCACGAGAGGCCCGCGGCGTCGTAGTGCTCGAACACGATGCCGGTGCCTTCACCCGTCCGCGGGTTCCACGGCTCCACGGTGTCCGCCAGTCCGCCGGTCCGGCGCACCACGGGCACCGTGCCGTAGCGCAGGCTGTACATCTGGTTGAGCCCGCACGGCTCGTAGCGGGAGGGCATGAGGAAGAAGTCCGCGCCCGCCTCGATGCGGTGGGAGAGCCCCACGTCGAACTTGTTCTGGAAGCGGACCTGCCGGGGGAAGCGGCGCTCGAGCTCCCGGAAGATGCGCTCGAAGCGGCGCTCGCCGCTGCCGAGCACCACGAGCTGCATGCGGTTCCTGTGGAGGAGCCGCGGCATGGCGTCCGGGAGGAGATCCAACCCCTTCTGACCCGCCAGCCGCGAGACGATGGCGAACAGCGGCACGTCCGGGCGGAAGGGCAGGTGCGCGCTCTCGAGCAGGCGCTGCTTGCAGGCGAGCTTCCCGGGGAGCTCCGCGGCCGAGTAGCGGGCCGGCAGGTGGGCGTCCACCGCGGGGTTCCACTCCTGGTCGTCGATGCCGTTGAGGATGCCGAACACGGAAGCGGCGCGCGCGCGCAGGAAGGGGTCCATGCCCGCCCCGTACTCCGGCGTGCGGATTTCACGCGCGTAGGTGGGGCTCACGGTGGTGATGGCGTCCGCGTAGAGGATGCCGTGGAGGAGGAAGTTGACCATCCCCTCGCGGAGCTGGTCCTGGTGGAACAGGTGCGCGGAGTCGGACAATCCCGTGTCCGGGACGACCGACGAGGGGAAGCGCCCCTGGTAGTTCAGGTTGTGGACGGTGAGCAGCGTGCGGGCGTTGCCGAAGATCTCCCGGTCCCACGCGAAGCGCGTCTTGAGCAGCAGCGGCCCGAGCGCGGTCTGCCAGTCGTTGCAGTGCACCACGTCCGGTGCGAAGCGCATCCGCTGCGCGCACGTGAGCGCGCCCCAGGTGAGGACGAGGAAGCGCAGGTGCTCGTCCGCGTCGTGCGTGTAGAGGCCGGCCCGCCCGTACAGCTGCGGGCAGTGGAGCAGGAACACCTCCAGCTTCGTGCCGGGCAGGGGGGCGGCAAACACCTGCAGCGTCCAGGTGCGCCCGCCGAAGGAGACGCGCACGTCCCGCAGGGACTCCACGCGGCGAAGGGGCGTCTTGCGGGGATCTATCCGCCCGTACAGCGGCATGAAGACGCGGACGTCGTGGCCGTGGCGGTTCAGGGCCGCCGGCAGCGCGGCGGAGACGTCCCCGAGCCCGCCCGTCTTGGCGAAGGGATGGACCTCGGAGGTCAGGAACAGGACGTTCAAGGTGGAAGCCGACGCTAGCACCGGGCCTGCTTGCCCCAAGCGGGAAAGTGGGCCCGCCCGCTACGGCTTCTGCGGCCGGACACCCGCCGCGAGCGCCGAGGCCCCGAGCAGCCCCCGCAATTCTCCCGAGCCGATGGGACGGGAGACTTCGGGGCGCCGGAGCCGGTCATCCGCGGACGCCCAGCGGGAGATCACTGGCAGCTGCCGGACTGGCAGGTGCGGCCGGAGCCGCAGGAGGTGCCATCCGGCGCCTTGCCCGTGCTGGCGCAGAAGCCGTTGAAGCAGCCATCCCCGGTGGTGCAGGCGTTGCCATCCGAGCACGACACCGTGTTGTTGGCGTAGCTGCAGCCGGAGGCGGGGTTGCAGCTGTCCGTGGTGCAAGTGTTTCCGTCGTCGCAGTTGAGGGGGCTGCCCATGCAGCTGCCCCCCGCGGTGCAGGTGTCGTTGGTGGTGCAGGCGTTGTCGTCGGAGCAGGCAGACCCGGTGCGCGCAGAGTACGCGCACCCCGTGGCGGGGCTGCAGCTGTCGTTGGTGCACGCGTTGCCGTCGTCGCAGTTCGGCGGGGCGCCGCCCACGCAGGTGCCGGCGGCGGAGCAGGTGTCGTTGGTGGTGCAGGCGTCGTTGTCCGAGCAGGTGGAGCCGGTGCGCGCCGAGTAGGTGCAGCCCGAGGCGGGGTTGCAGCTGTCGTTGGTGCAGCCGTTGCCGTCGTCGCAGTTGAGCTGCCCGCCGCCGGGCACGCACTGGCCCGCGTTGCAGGCATCTCCCGTGGTGCAGGCGTTCTCGTCGGAACAGGAGGCGCCGTCCTGCAGCGGGACGTTCATGCATCCCTGGACGCTGTCGCACAGGTCCGCGGTGCACGGGTTGCCGTCGTCGCAGTTGAGCGCGGAGGCGCCCGTGCACGTGCCGGCCATGCAGCTGTCCCCGGAGGTGCAGAGGTTCCCGTCATCGCAGGAGGTGTTGTCGGCGAGCACGGGGTCGCTGCACGTGCCCGAGACGGGATCGCAGGTGCCGGCGGCGTGGCAGGTGTCCAGCGCGGTGCAGGTGACGGGGTTGCTGCCCGTGCAGCTGCCGTTGAAGCACGCGTCCACCTGCGTGCAGGCGTCCCCGTCGTCACAGGGCGTGTTGTCTGCGCGCACGGGGTGGCTGCAGGCCCCCGAGGAGGGATCGCAGGTGCCGACGTCGTGGCAGGCGTCCAGCGGGGCGCAGGTGACGGGGCTTCCGCCCACGCAGCTGCCGGAAAGGCAGGTGTCCCCGCGGGTGCAGGCAGTGCCGTCGTCACACGCCGTGTTGTCCGGGAGCAGGGGGTTGCTGCAGGCGCCCGTGGCCGGGTCGCACAGGCCCACGTCGTGGCAGGTGTCGAGCGGGGCGCAGGCCAGGGGGTTGCCGCCCACGCACAGCCCCGCGAAGCAGCTGTCGCTGCGCGTGCAGGCGTTGCCGTCCGAGCAGGCCGAGCCGTCCACCGCGGGCCCCACGTCCACGCAGGTGGTGGTGCCGCCGGTGCACAGGGTGAGCCCCTTGCGGCACTCGGCGTTCAGGGTGCACGGCTGGCCCGTGACGCAGGGGCCGCACGTCCCTGCCTGGCACGCCTGGCCGCTGCCGCAGGCGGCCCCGTCCGGGACCGCGGTGAAGGCGGTGGTGGACTGCCCCGGCTGGCAGGTGAGGCAGGGCGAGGTGGGGGAGGCCTCGCCGGGGAGGTAGAGGGCGCCGGACACGAAGCAGCCGGGGGTGCAGAAGCCGGAGGCGCAGAGCGCGTCCGCGCCGCAGGCCGTCCCATCCGCGTGGAAGGTGTGGGCGCACCCGTTCGTCCCGCAGGTGTCGTCCGTGCAGGGGTTGGCGTCGTCGCAGTCGGCGGGGGTGCCGGTGCAGGCGCCGTCCGCGCAGGCGTCCCCGGTGGTGCAGCGGTTGGCGTCGTCGCAGGCGGCGGTGTTGGGCGCGTGGACGCAGCCGTCCGTGCCGCAGCTGTCGTCGGTGCAGGGGTTGGCGTCGTCACAGCCTGCGGGGCACGGCGTGCCGCCCGCGTCCGGTGCGCCGGCATCCAGCCCGGTCCCGCCGTCCCCGCTCCCGGCGCTGCCGCACGTGCAGGGGCCGAACCCGAGCCCCGAGGCGGCGCACACCTGGTAGCCGCTGCAGCCGCCCTCCCCGGTGCAGGCCACGGACTGTCCCGGGATGCACCCGTTCGAGGGGTCGGGCTGCGGGCAGCCGGTGAGGCCGAGGAGGAGCACGGGCACGAGGGCCGCGAAGCTGCGCAGGGTCATTCGGGACATGCCGCGGGTTTTGAATGTATTTGCAGGGGCGGTCAACTGGGCGCCGGCCGCGGGCGGGGACTCGAGGTGAGACGTCACGGGGCTTCCTTCCGGAAGACGAAGCGCTGGTAGGCGAGCGAGACGAGGAACAGC
>JBDLRJ010000478.1:0-3520 GCA_039800145.1 Pseudomonadota bacterium
TGGTGGACGTGCGCGGACCCGAGGAGTTCAACGGGGAACTCGGCCATGTCCCCGGCGCGAAGCTCCTGCCGTTGAACGAGCTTGCGACCCGGGCCCACGAGCTCGAGCCGTGGCGCGACCGTCCCATCCTCGTCATCTGCCGCTCGGGCGGCCGCTCGAGCACGGCCACCGGCCTGCTGACCGCCGCCGGCTTCAAGGACGTCCGCTCCGTGGCAGGCGGGATGACGGCGTGGAACCAGATGGGCCTGAAGGTGGAGCGCCGGGCATGAGCACCTCGTGGGAGCAGGTGGAACGCGAGGACCGGGAGCGCGCGCTCGAGAAGGCGAAGCAGGCGCAGTTCGCGGGACTGCATACGGCGCTCACGGGCGTGGGCGTGGGGGCAGTGAGTGCCGTGGGCGCGCTTGCCATCGGCGCGGCGTGCCCTGCCTGCGTGCTCGTCACGCCGGTGCTCGTGGGCGTGGGGGCGCTGCAGGGGGCTCGCGGGACATGGCTCCGGTGGAAGGCGGAGAAGGCGCTCGCCGGCGTGACGGCGCCTGGGCCTGCGCCTCAGCGGTAGCCGAACCTCATCAGCGCCTTCGCAGAGGAGGCGATGGCCGCGGGCGTCTGCTGCTCGAACGCGAGCGCATCCGCGAGCCGGTTGATGACGTCGAAGCACCAGGCCACGGCGAGCGCATCGTCCAGCGCGGCATCGTCCACGCCGGCCTCTTCCAGCCGCTGCAGGTCCTCGTCCGTGGGGTTGTCCCGCGTGTCCAGGAACGCCACCACCGCGCGCAGGCGCGGGGACACGTTGGCAGTGCCAGGCGACTCGAGGAACGCCTTCACCGTCTCCTCACCGAGTTCGAGCGACGCGACCGCGCCGTGGGAGCGCGTTCAAAACAGGCACCGATTCCTGTTGGAAACGTAGGCGGCGATGGCCTCCCGCTCGCCCACGGTCCAGGAGGACGGCCCTCGTAGCACGCGCTCCACGTGCTCGGAGAAGGGCTTGCCGAAGCGCTCGGGGCGGAACCGGAGCAGCCGCAGCACGTCCGGGGCCGGGTGTCCGCTCACCACGCGGAGGAAGCCGAAGAAGAGGCGGTCCTTGAAGGACTCGCCGCGCTGGACGGAGGGGAGCCTCACCGCTTCGCCTCCTTCCGCCGAGCCCGGAGCGCCTCGACGACGGCGAGCTTGCGGTCTGCCTCGCCCACCGCGGCGGCGACTGTCGCGGCGACCACGGCTGCCTCGCCCATGCCGGTCTGCTGTAGGGCTTCGAGGTGAGCGTCCGCGACGGTGGTGGCATCGGAGCGCACGCGGGAGGCCCAGTCGGACAGGGCAGGGGAGGGGACAGGCTCACGTCCGTGCAGCGTACGCAGCGTGGACTCGTCCACGGCGCCGCCCGGCGCGGTGACGGCCTGCCTCACGCTCTCGCGGCTGTCGTCATGGCGACCCATGAGCATTGAGTGTAGCGGCATGCCGATGGACGGGGCGAGGCCGTGGGCGAGGTCTTCGCGTGCTTGCAACGGATTGCACCCGGGAGGGGTGTCCCGGGTGCAATCCGTGTCAGGCGCACGGAGGCCGCTCCCGCGGGATCACTCCACCGCGCAGCGGTGCAGGTCCGCGAGCACCTTCTTCGCCTCTGCCAGCAGCGCGGGACCTTTGAGCAACGGGGGCACCTTGATGGACAGCTTCATGTCCGGGCTCAGGCGCCACGTTCCACCGCTGCGGGACACGAAACGCGCCAGCTTCGCCGCGTCCACGCGCGGGGCGTTGCCGAGGGTGACGCCGATGCGGCCAGGCCCGCCATCCAGCCCGCGCAGCCGCAGGTCGCGCAGCTCTCCCTTCAGCCGCATCACCTCCGCGAGGTGCTCCACCTCGTCCGGCACGTCGCCAAAGCGGTCCACCAACTCCGCGCGCAGCTCGTCCAGCGCCTCGGGCGAGGCCGCGTCCGCGAAGCGCTTGTAGAGCAGCAGCCGCTGGTGCACGTCCGGCACGTAGTCGTCCGGGATGAGCGCGGGCAGCGGCAGCGTCACGTCCGGCTCGATCTCCTCGCGCAGCGGCTCGCCCTTCAGCTCCGCCACCGCCTCCTCGAGCAGCTGCGTGTACAGCTCGAAGCCGATCGCCTCGATGGCCCCCGACTGCTCGCTGCCCAGGAGGTTCCCCGCGCCGCGGATGTCCAGGTCCTGGCTCGCCACCTGGAAGCCCGCGCCCAGCTCCGTGAAGGCCTGCAGCACTTCCAATCTGCGCTGCGCGTCCTTCGACACCGCGCGTCCCGGCGGCACCAGCAGCCACGCGTAGGCGCGCTCGCGGCTCCGGCCCACGCGCCCGCGCAGCTGGTACAGCTGCGACAGGCCGAACTGGTCCGCGCGGTTGACGATCATCGTGTTCGCCGAGGGGATGTCGATGCCCGCCTCGATGATGGCCGTGCAGAGCAGCACCTGGTGCTTGCGCTCCACGAACTCGCCCATCACCTGCTCGAGCTTCCCCTGCGCCATCTGCCCGTGCGCCACCGCGATGGAGAGCTCCGGGCACAGCTCCTTGAGCAGCTTGTGCATGGACGCGAGCGACTGCACCCGGTTGTGCACGAAGAAGGCCTGGCCGCCGCGCGCCACCTCCTGCCGCAGCGCCTCGGCAATCTTCGCCGTGTCGAACTTCTGCACGAACGTGCGGATGGCGCGCCGGTCCGCGGGCGGCGTGGTGATGAGCGACAGGTCCCTCACGCCGCCGAGCGCCATGTTCAGCGTGCGGGGAATGGGCGTGGCCGTCAGCGTCAGCACGTCCACCTGCGTCTTCAGCTTCTTGAGCGCCTCCTTCTGCGTGACGCCGAAGCGCTGCTCCTCGTCCACCACGACGAGACCGAGGTCCTTGAACGAGACGTCCTTGCCCAGCAGCTTGTGCGTCCCCACCACCACGTCCACGCGGCCGTCCGCGGCCTTCTTCAGCACTTCGCGGTTCTCCTCCGTGGAGCGCATGCCGGAGACCCAGTCCAGGTTCACCGGGTAGTCCTTGAAGCGCTTCTTGAACGACAGGAAGTGCTGCTGCGCCAGCACCGTGGTGGGCACCAGCACCGCCACCTGCTTGTGGTCCAACGTCGCGAGGAAGGCGGCGCGCATGGCCACCTCCGTCTTGCCGTAGCCCACGTCCCCGCAGACGAGCCGGTCCATGGGCACCGCGGACTGCATGTCCGCCACCACCTGCTCGATGGCCTTCGCCTGGTCCTCCGTCTCCTCGAACTCGAAGTCCGCCTCGAACTGCCGGAAGTAGCGGTTGGGCTTACCGAAGGCATGGCCGGGGTGGGCGCGCCGCGCGGCGTAGAGGCGGATGAGTCCCGCTGCCACCTGCAGCAACTGCTCCTTCACCCGCTTCTTCGTCTTCTCCCAGCTCTCGCTGCCCAGCTTGTCCAGCGCGACCTTCGACGGGTCCCCGCCGCTGAACTTCTGCAGCAGCCGCATGCGGCTGACCGGCAGGTACACCTTGTCCCGCCCCGCGTACTCCAGCACCAGGAAGTCCGCGGGCACGCCGCCCACGTCCATCTTGGTGAGCCCCG
>JBDLRJ010000479.1:0-20534 GCA_039800145.1 Pseudomonadota bacterium
ACCGGCGGCACCAGGTTGTCCGTCCCGCGCGCGGCGGCCTCCACCTTCGCCAGCGCGGCGCGGACCTTCGCCTCGTCGCGCGCGGCCTTGACCTCCTTCAGCCGGGCCACCTGCTCGTGCGCCACCTCTTCGTGGATCTTGAGCAGTTCGATGGGGGGATTCTTGTCCGACTTGAAGGCGTTCACCCCCACGATGATCCGCTCGCCCTTCTCGACCTCGCGCTGGAAGCGGTACGCGGACTCGGCGATCTCCTTCTGCGGGTACTGCTCCTCCACCGCGCGGATGATGCCGCCCATCTCGTCGATCCGGTGGATGTACTCCATGCCCCGCCGCTCCATCTCGTCCGTGAGGTGCTCCACGAAGTAGCTGCCCGCGAGCGGGTCCACCACGCGGTCCACGCCGGACTCGTAGGCGATGAGCTGCTGCGTGCGGAGCGCGATGGTGACCGCGTCCTCGGTGGGCAGCGCGTAGGTCTCGTCCAGCGAGTTGGTGTGCAGCGACTGCGTGCCGCCGAGCACCGCGGCAAGCGCCTGCAGCGCCGTGCGCACCACGTTGTTGTACGGCTGCTGCGCCGTGAGGCTCACGCCCGCCGTCTGCGCGTGGGTGCGGAGCATCATGCTGCGCGGATCCTTCGCACCGAACCGCTCCTTCATCACCTTCGCCCAGATGCGGCGCGCGGCGCGGAACTTGGCGATCTCCTCGAAGAAGTCGTTGTGGACGTCCCAGAAGAAGCTCAGGCGCGGCGCGAAATCATCCACGTTCATCCCGCGCTTCACGCACTCGTCCACGTAGCCAATGCCGTCCGCCAGCGTGAACGCCATCTCCTGGACCGCCGTCGCCCCGGCCTCGCGGATGTGGTACCCGCTGACGCTCACCGGGTGCCACCGCGGCATGTGCTCCTGGCAGAACTGGATCATGTCCACCACGATCCGCACCGCGGGCCGCGGGCCGACGATCCACTCCTTCTGCGCAATGTACTCCTTGAGCATGTCGTTCTGGATGGTCCCACCCAGCTTCGACATGGGCACGCCCTGCTTCTCCGCCACGGCGATGTACATGCACAACGCCACGATGGCCGAGGCGTTGATCGTCATGGACGTCGTGACCTTGTCCAGGGGGATCCCTTCGAACAGGATCTCGAAGTCACGGAGGGTGGAGATGGCCACGCCCTCCTTCCCCACCTCGCCGAGGCTCATGGGGTGGTCCGCGTCGTAGCCCATGAGGGCCGGCATATCGAACGCGGTGGAGAGCCCGGTCACGCCCTGGCTGATGAGGTACTTGAAGCGCTTGTTGGTGTCCGCCGGCGTGCCGAAACCCGCGAACTGGCGCATGGTCCAGAGCCGCGCCCGGTACATGGTGGACTGGGGGCCGCGCGTGTACGGCCACTGCCCCGGGAGCCCGATGTCCTCGGGACGCTCCCGCGCGCGGTCGGCCAGGGTCACCACGTCCGGGATGGGAATCCCCGAGTCGGTGGTGAAGGCCTCGCGGCGCAGCGGCATCTTCACCTTGCTGCGCTCCACGTCCTCCCGCATCCACTTCGCCGTGTCCTTCGCCACCTGGCGCACCGCCTCGGGCGCATAGGTGCGGACGGGCGAGGCCTTCTTTGCAGCGGGTGCGGCCTTGCCGGCGCGCGTGGCGCGGGCAGCGGCCGGCTTCACCTTCGCCGGGGCAGGCTTCTTACCCGCCTTCTTCGCGGGGGTGCCGCGGGAACGGAGGGGTGCTGCGGAACGGGCAACCTTCTTCGGGGCGGGGCGCTTCGGGGCCATGGGCGGAGGGTCGTAACAGGACCCTCACGGGGCTTCAACCGCTCGCGCGTCCTTCCCGCGCCCCCTGGATCCGTCCTGCGCGCCCGAGCCGCTCCGCTGCTGCATCCAGCGTCGCGTCCGTCTTGCAGAAGGCGAACCGCGCCGTGCCACGCCCGGCCTCCCGGTGTGCCTCGCTGTACAGGGCGGAGGGGGGAATGGACGCCACGCCCACGTCCGTGATCAACCAGCGGCAGAACTCCGCGTCGTCTGCGAAGCCCGTGGCCGAGAGATCCGCGAGCACGAAATAGGTGCCCTCGGTGAGGTGGGGCTTCAATCCCACCCCGTCCAGCATGGCAGCGAGCTTGTCTCGCCGCCGTCGGTAGTCCGCCACGAACTCCGCGTACCAGGTGTCCGGGAGTCCGAGCCCCACCGCCGCCGCGAGCTGGAACGGTGCCGGCGTGGCGAACGTGACGAACTGGTGGACGGACTGGAGCGCGTCCCGCATGTCCTGGGGTCCCGTGGCCCAGCCCACCTTCCACCCGGTGAAGCTGAACGTCTTCCCCGCGCTGCCGAGCGTGAGCGTCCGCTCCGCCATGCCCGGCAAGGTCGAGATGGGAACGTGGCGTGCCGGCGCAAAGACGAGGTGCTCGTAGACCTCGTCCGAGACCACGCGCGCCCCCCACTTCAACGCGAGCGAGGCGACCTGCTCCAGCTCCGCCCGGCTGAACACCTTCCCCGTGGGGTTGTGCGGTGAGTTCAGCAGCACGAGCCGGGTGCGGGGACCGAAGGCCGCGGCGAGCTCCGCCTCGTCGAACCACCAGCTCCCACCGGCCACGCGGGGCGGACGAAGTGGAACGAACTTGCAGACGCCTCCCGCCATGTCCACCGCCGGGACGTACGAGTCGTAGAATGGCTCGAACATCACCACCTCGTCGCCCGGGTCCACCAGCGCAAGCGCCGCGGCGAAGAGTCCTTCCGTGGCACCACAGGTCACGGTCACGTTCTTCACCGGGTCCCACCTGAGCCCGTAGAACCGCTCCTGGTGGGTGACCACCGCCTCGCGGAGCTCCTTCACGCCGGCGCTCGGCGAGTACTGGTTCCGTCCGGCGGCGAGCGCCTTCCGAACCTCCTCCTTCAAGAGGTCCGGTCCGTCGAAGTCCGGGAAGCCCTGCCCGAGGTTCACCGCGCCGTGGCGGCCGGCGAGTTCGCTGATGACGGAGAAGATGGACGGCTGGATGGAGGCGATGCGCGAGGCTGATGCGGTGCGAGACATGGTCGCGGACCCTAGCGCCTTGCCGCATCCTGCTCCACGCTGCGCCACCAGGCGCCCGCCCTCCGCGGCACGGACCAGGTCCCCGGCCTCGCCACGGTGGCGGCCGACAAGACCGCCACGGCCACCGCCGGCAAGGCACAGAGAAGATCCACGCCGTAGTGGAACCGCGCCAGCACCGTCGCGGCCACGAGCCCGGTGGCCACCGGCAGCATCACCCAGAAAACACGGCGCGCGTAGAGGGCCGCGTACACCAGCACCACCAGCGTGAAGCCCGTGTGCCCCGAGGGGAAGCAGTCCCGGTTGAAGCTCGTCACCCGCATGAGCCCGTCCAGCCACGCGGTGAGCCCGCCCCCCTGGAGCGGCGCCTGGTACAGCCCGGCGTAGAAGAAGCGGGGGCCGATGGCGGGCACTGCCACGTAGAGGGAGAAGTTGAGGATGAAGAACACCACCATCGCCAGCCGGTACTCGGCGTACGCGCTGCGATTCGCCCGGTAGATGGCGCCTCCCACCACCAGGGGCCAAAGAAAATAGGAGTAGTAGCAGACGAGCAGCACGTCCATGACCGGCCCCGGGACGCGGTGCTCGGTGAAGACCGAGGGGATTCCGCCGAAGAGCAGGAGATCCCAGCGCGCGAGCATCACGTCCCGGAGTCCGGGGTTGATCCCGTCCACCACCGGCCCGAAGTGATCGTGTCCGAGCACCAACACCGGGGCCGGCCAGAACGCCGCCACCGTCTCGGCCCACCGCGCGCCCGGCCGGGTCGAGAGCCAGCGGAGCACCGGGACGCCCGCGGCGAGGGCTGTCCAGGTGAGCGCGGCCCCGAGCGCCCCGGGCACCCACGCCCCGAACGTCCAGAGCCACCCGGCCACGAGGCCACAGGCGCCCACGAGCAGGCGGTCTCCCCAACACATGGCCCGCGTATCGAGTCCCGGTACGTCCATGGCGCGCGCGCCGCCTCCGTCCGGGAAAGGTGCGCACCCCGTCACGAGGCGGCAATCCGCGCGGGCGCGCCGTCCGCTGGTGCACGCCTGCAACGGGCCGCGGCTTGTCCGCTTGCCTCTCCGTCCATACCTACCGCGCCCCCGCAGAGGAGGCCGACAGCGCCATGCCCGACGTGTTCGAGAAGTGTTCCGCCTGGAAGGACTACCGAATCGCCCGCGCCACGGGGCTCTACCCCTACTTCCGCGCCATCGAGCAGTCCGAGGGCACCGAGGTGGTGATCGACGGGAAGCGGCGCGTCATGGCCGGCTCGAACAACTACCTCGGCCTCGCATCTGATCCGCGCGTCAAGGAAGCCTCGCTCGCGGCCACGCGGAAGTACGGCACCACCTGCTCGGGCAGCCGCCTGCTCAACGGCACGCTGGATCTCCACGAGCAACTGGAACACAGGCTGGCGCGCTTCCTCCAGAAGGAGGCCGCGGTCGTCGTGTCCACGGGCTTCCAGGCCAACCTCGCGGCGCTGTCCGCGTTGCTCGGCCGGCACGACGCGGTGTTCAGCGACCGGGGCAACCACGCCTCGCTCGTGGACGGCATCCGGCTCTCGTTCGGGCAGGAGCGGAAGTACCGCCACGGGGATCTCGCCCACCTCGAGGAGTTGCTCGAGAAGAGCGCGCCGGACCAGGGGAAGTTGATCGTCACCGACGGCGTCTTCTCCATGGAAGGAGACGTCTGCCCGCTGCCGGGGATCGTCTCGCTGGCGCGGAAGCACGGCGCGCGGGTCCTCGTGGACGACGCGCACGGGACCGGCGTGCTGGGCGCCCACGGCCGCGGCACGGCGGAGCACTTCGGGCTCGAGCACGAGGTGGACCTGCTCATGGGCACCTTCAGCAAGAGCTTCGCGAGCCTGGGCGGCGTGATCGCCGGGCCGTTCGACGTCATCAACTACGTCAAGCACAAGAGCCGGCCCATCATCTTCTCTGCCTCCATGACGCCCGGCGCCGTGGCCGCCGCGCTCGCCTCGCTCGAGATCATCGAGCGGGAGCCCGAGCGGCGTGCGCGGCTGCTGGACGTGGCGGAGACCATGCACAACGGGCTGCGGGCACTCGGCTTCGACACGGGCGTGTCGGTGACGCCGGTGGTCCCGGTGCTCGTGGGGGACCCGCTGAAGTGCTTCCGCTTCTGGAAGGCGTTGTTCGAGGCGGGCGTCTTCGCGAACCCGGTGATCCCCCCGGCCGTGGAGCCGGGGCGCGCCCTCATCCGCACGAGCTTCCAGGCGACGCACACGGACGCCCAGCTCGACCGCGTCCTCGAGGCCTTCGAGCAGGTGGGCCGCCGGCTGGAGGTGATCCCCCAAACGAGGCCGCTCCAGTGGGAGCGCGTCACCGTTGCGCGTCCGGGCGTGTCGCTCCCGTCCGGTGGCGGCCAGCCTCCACGCGCGGCGCGCAACGTCCACGTCCCGGGCGGAAAGGACATGCCCTGGTCCGGGCGCGAAGTCGCAGGCCGGCTGTTCGACGCCGTGGAATCACTCACCTGGCGGGCAACCCAGTTGCCCGCGCCCGATCTCCTCAAGATCGCCAGCGCTCCCCTCTCCTACCTGCGCGAGAAGGGGCGCTCGTTCTCGCGCTGGGGAGCCCCGTGAGCGGGGTCCGCATCCTCCCGGTCCGGACGCCTGCCGAGCGCAACCGGTTCATCGACCTCCCCCAGGATCTGTACCGGGGAGAGGCCGGCTTCGTGCCGCCGCTCAAGATGGAGCGGCGCGCCGCGCTGGATCCGTCTCGCCACCCGTGGTTCGAGTTCGGCACCGCGGAACTCTTCAACGCCGAGCGGGACGGCCGCACCGTGGGGCGCGTCGCCGCGTTCCACGACCGGAACCACAACCGCTTCCACGGGAGCACCACCGGCCACTTCGGGATGTTCGAGGTGGACCTGGAGGAGCCCCCGTCGGTAACCCACGGGCTCATGTCCGCCGCGGAGCGCTGGCTCCTCGCCCGCGGTCTCGACCGGCTGGAGGGCCCCGTCGGCCCCTCCACCAACTACGAGTGCGGCCTGCTCGTGAAGGGGCAGCAGGCCCCGGCCTCGCTCCGCACCCCCTGGAACCCTGCCGGCTACGCCGACCGGCTCGAGCAGGCGGGGCTCCGGAAGGCGCGGGATCTCTTCGGCTGGGAGCTGCGCACGGATGTCCCGGAGCCCCCCCGGTTCCTCCGCGTGGAGGCGGCGCTGGTGAAGAGCGCCGGCATCCGGGTTCGTTCCTTCGATCCCAGCCAGTTCGACCGCGAGGTGGCCGTGCTGCGCGGGCTCTACAACGCGGCGTGGGAGCGCAACTGGGGCTTCGTGCCCATGACGGACGCCGAGTTCCGGCACATGGCGTCCGAGCTGCGGCCGCTGCTCGAGCCGCGCATGGTGCGGATCGCCGAGGTTGCGGGAGAGCCCGTGGCGTTCTCGCTGGCGCTCCCGGACGCGAGCCCGGCGCTGAAGGCAGCGGGCGGCCGCCTCACGACGTTCGGACTTCCGCTCGGGCTGCTCCGGATGGCGTGGGCCGCCCGGAAGCTGAAGCGGCTGCGGCTGATCACGCTCGGCGTGAAGGAGCGCTTCCGGCGCCGTGGGCTGGACGCGCTGCTGTGCCTGGACGCGCTCCGGGGAGCGAGGGCCCTCGGCTACGAGGCCGCGGAACTGTCCTGGACCCTCGAGGACAACCTGCCCATCAACCGCGCCATCTCCTCGCTCGGCGCACGCCACACGAAGACGTGGCGGCTGTACGAGAAGGAGCTCGCATGAACGTGCTGGTCACCGGGGCCTCGGGGTTCATTGGCGGTGCGCTGGTGCCGCGGCTGCGTGCACGCGGAGACGCGGTCCGGGTGCTCGTTCGGAGAACGAGCGCCCGCGCGGCGCTGGAGGCGCTCGGCGTGGACGTCGTGTTCGGGGATCTCACCACCGGGGAGGGATTGGACGCGGCGGTGGATGGGGCGGACGCGGTCGTTCACCTCGCAGGCCTCACCCGCGCCCGGAACGAGGCGGCTTTTCACCTCGGCAACGAGGGTGGGACGCGGAACCTCCTGGAGGCACTCTCGCGGCTTCGTCACCCGGCGCGGCTCGTCCACTGCAGCTCCCTCGCAGCCGCGGGGCCCAGCACGGCAACCCACCCCCGAGACGAGACCCAGGAGCCACGCCCCCTCTCCGCCTATGGGCGGAGCAAGCTCGCGGCCGAGGCCGCCGTCCGGGAATTCGCAGGGCGGATCCCTGCCGTCGTGATCCGGCCACCCATCGTCTACGGGCCGGGGGACCTCGTGAACCTGCCGCCGCTGCTCACCATGGCGCGCCTCGGGATCTTCGTGAAGCCGGGACGGGCGCTCCGGGGCTTCAGCTTCATCCACGTGGAGGATCTCTGCGCGGCGCTGGAGTCCGCGCTCGAGCGGGGCAGCACCGTGACGCCCGGCGCGCTGTCCAGTGGCACCTACTTCGTGGCGGACCCGGACGTGCACACCTGGGACGGGTTCTGCGCCGCGGTCTCCCGTGCGCTGGGACGGGGCCCTGGAACGATCTTGCCCGTCCCGGAATTGGCCACCGGGCTCGTGGGAGCGGCCGTGGAGACGCTCGGGCGGCTGCTCGGGCACCAGCCCATCATCAACCGGGACAAGGTGCAGGAGATGCTCGCGGAGGCGTGGACCTGCTCTCCAAGACGGGCCGAGCAGGAGCTCGGGTTCGCTCCCCGCTGGGCGCCCCTGGAGGCAGGCCTGGCCAACACCCTGGACTGGTACCGGCGCACGGGCCGGGTGCCGCCGTCGTGACGCGGTCCCACGGCCGGGTATGCTCGCGTCCGTGCGACGCACCGTTCTCCTTCTCCTCGTTGCCTCGTCCCAGGCCTTCGCGGCGGACAAGGCTGGGCCCGCGAAGCTCTCGGTCCCGAAGCTCGACCTGGGCTTCTCGCCCCTGCCACGCGCGGACGGGTTGAAGCAGGCCCCGGCGGCCGTCCCCCGCGAGGTCCGACCCGAGGCGAGGCCGGACGAAGAGGGCATCTCCGTGGTCAGCGTGGCGCACGGCCGCGACATCGCCCGGACCGCGTCCGGCGCCGAGCCGAAACAGGTGCTCGAGGCGGTGCTGCTCGACGGGCGCCCGCCGACGACCGAGCGGTTCAGCACGGTCATCCGCGTGCGCAGCGTCCCGCGCGTGGACCTGCTCATCGAGGTGACCGTGATCGATCCCTGGGGCAAGTCGGTGATGTGGAACGAGGGCACGGTCAGCTTCCGGGGCAGCACACGCGGGGAACAGGACTACGTGGTGGACTGGTCCCCGACGTCCATGCGGGCCGGCGGGCGTTACACCGTGGAGGTGAAGCTGGACCGCCGCACCGTGGGCAGCTGGCCGCTGGAAGTCCGCCCCCCGGTCCAGCCGTAGACACCCCGACGTACCCGTCCGCCGAATCCGCTGGTCACCGGGCGCCCCGGCTGGTGCATAGTGCGCCGCCGTCTCTCCCCCCTCTCCGGAGCCCCCATGGCCTACACCGAGCGCGTTCGACAGATCCTTTCCTGGTACCCGTCCGACAACCCCGGCGTGCTGACGAACCTGGCGCGCATGATGAACACCGGCACCCTCGCCGGCACCGGCAAGATGGTCATCCTCCCGGTGGACCAGGGCTTCGAGCACGGCCCGGTGCGCTCGTTCGCGCCGAACCCGGCCGGGTACGACCCGGACTACCACTACCAGCTCGCGGTGGAGTCCGGCTGCAACGCATACGCGGCGCCGCTCGGGTTTCTGGACGCCGTGGCCGGCAAGTACATGGGTGAGATCCCGCTCATCCTCAAGCTCAACAACTCCGACACGCTCGCGAAGCTGGACCAGCCCATCTCCGCGGTGACCGGCTCGGTGAAGGACGCGGTCCGCATGGGCTGCGCCGCCATCGGGTACACCATCTACCCGGGCTCCGGGCAGCGGAACCGGATGTACGAGGATCTCCGCGAGCTCATCGCCGAGGCGAAAGATCACGGCCTCCCCACCGTGCTGTGGGCTTACCCGCGCGGCGCGGGCATCAGCAAGGAGGGCGAGCAGGCCGTGGACGTGTGCGCGTACGCCGCGCAGATCTCCGCGCAGCTCGGCGCCCACGTCATCAAGGTGAAGCCGCCCAGGGACTTCATCGAGCAGGCCGAGGCGAAGAAGGCCTTCGAGAAGTACGGCATCCCGACCAGGACGATGACCGACCGCGTGCGCCACGTGGTGCAGAGCGCTTTCAACGGCAAGCGGATCGTCATCTTCTCCGGCGGCGAGGCGAAGGAGACCGCGGCGCTGCTCGAGGAGGTCCAGGAGCTGGCCGCGGGCGGTGCGTTCGGCTCCATCATGGGCCGCAACGCCTTCCAGCGCCCGAAGGACGAGTCGGTGAAGCTGCTCAAGGACGTGATGAAGGCCTTCGCTGCCGCGAAGTAACGTCCCGTTCCGTCCCGGATCCGAGAGGGGGTTGGCCCGCGGGCCGGCCCCCTCTTTCCTTTCCATGTCCGTGCTAGACGACCACCCATGACTCGGCGCCCGGCACTGCGGTCACTCGCCGCCTCGGCACTCCTGCTCGCTGCATCGTGTGGCCCCGCGCCGCGCCCGGTGAACCAGGACGTGGCCTTTCTCGTCCCGCTCGCGCGCGCAGGGGAGTTCCTCCCGGCCGCCGCCGTCCTCCCGCGCCCGGTGTTCGACCGGCTGCACCACCCGCTCACGGTCGTGGATGAACCGGATGCGCTCTACGCGGCGCTGGGGGCCGTCTCGGTCCGGCTCGACGGATGCTTCCGCGAGGGAGGCACTGGGGGCACGTGTCGCCCCCAGGTGCGGCTCGTGCTGCAGCCGGTCATGACGTTCGAGAGCGGGCTCACCACGCGAGACGCCGCGGTCCACGTGTTCTTCTCCGCGAGCGAGCAGGAGATCCTCGGGGCCACTTCCGCGCTCGCCGCGCTGCGCTCGGAGCGGAAGTTGAACCTGTCCTCCGAGGTCGAGACACCCCATCCCGGCTTCACAGACGCAGAATGGACGCGCCGCGCGAAGGAGATCCTCGCGCCGCTGCTGACCGCTTCCCGGCTCGTCCGCGCGACGGAGATGGGCGTACACGCCAGCAACCAGGCCTGGATCTTCGCCGGGCTTGATCTCTCGAGCGGCGTCCCCGCGGACATCCGGATTCCCACGCTCGGAGAGCACACGGACGGCCACGTCACCAGCACCGGGGGGACGGAGCGGACCGAGATCACCCTGGACCCGTTCCCGACGGTCGAGTCCGCGCTGGCCCGCTGGGTTGCCCCGGGGGGAGCAGCAGCAGCCACGGAGGAGGACCGGCGCGCCGCGGCTGCCTCGGTGCTCCGGCTCGAGGATCCCTCGGTGCACGACTCGGGCACGGTCGACTGTGCCACCTGCCACGCCGGGAGCACGGCTCGGCATGCGCTGGCGGCGTCCGGGACGGGACTCGCCAGCCCGGTCCAGGTCCCGGACGCCTACCTCGACACCCGGAACCTCCGCGCCTTCGGTTACTTCTTCGACAAGCCGTCGGTCAGTCCGCGCGTCCAGCGCGAAATCGAAGCGGTCCGAATGGACCTCACGCAGCGCCTGGAGAAAGCCCCATGAAGCTCGCCCCTGCCTCGCTGTCCCTCCTGCTCCTGCTCGCCCCCGCCGCGGCACGCGCGGCACCGTGCGACGCGGCACTCTTCGGTGACTCCGTGTGCGACTGCGGCTGCGGAACCGTGGACCCGGACTGCGCGCAGGGCACCTTCACGGTCTGCGAGCGGAGCCACTGTGCCGCGGGCCAGGTCCCGTGGGAGCACAGCCCGGCATCCTGCATGGCCTCCGCGTGTGGCGACGGCTGGAACGATCCTGCGCGGGGCGAATCCTGCGACGACGGCAACGCACTCGCGGGCGGTGGGTGTTCTGCCACTTGCGCTGCCGTCTCCGCGGGCTACGAGTGCGGCGAACGCGCCTCGGGCTGCAGGCTGGCCCCGGTGGACGCGGGCTCCCCCGCGGCACCGGATGCAGGCGTGTCCCACGCCCAGGATGCAGGCGCAGGGACGGACGCGGGCAGCGATCAACCCGCGGGCAGCGCGGGCGGGTGCGCCGCGGCGGGCGGCACTCCGCTGGCGTGGGCAGCGCTCGGCTGGATGCTCACGCGCCGCTCGGCCCGGTCCCGCTGACGCGTCCCCTGCTCCGCCAGGAGTTCCAGGCACCGGTCGAGGGCTCGCCCTCCCGGCGTCCCGTTGATCGCCACGGGGCGGGTGCAGGCGGATCCGCGTGCACGCCGGTGCGAAGGAAGGTGTTGGTCCCCTTCTCCCGCTTCCGCCCCTGCCCCTTCAGTAGTCGAACCCCGAACCGCCGATGAACTCCCTCAGCAGCGACGTGGGCGGCACGTGGTCCGGGGAGATGGAGACGAAGCGGTCCAGCAGCCCGCGGAGGCGCAGCGCCGTCGGGAAGGACGGGTGATCCTCGGGCACCTCCAGCAGGTACCGCTCGGCGAACACCTTGAGCACGCCCATCTCGTAGACGAGCCCAGTGTCGAACGCGAGGTCGGCGTGCCGCAGCGTGGGGAAGACGTGGAGCGCCTCTCCCCTGCGCACGCTGGGCCAGCGCTGGATGGTGTCCGCGGCGCTGTATCCACGCATGCGGCGGTCCCGGACGACCCGGCGGAGCAGCCGCACGTCGGACGGGTTGAGCGACTCGCCGGCGTCGAACCGGAGCGGCGTCACGGGCTGCACGAACACCCGGAACACCTGGTCGCTGCGCACCGCGGGAGGAACGAGCGCGGGGTTCAGTCCATGGATCCCCTCCACCACGAGCACGTCCGAGTCGCGGAGCGCGAGCACGGGCCCGCCCGCGGGGTGGCTCTTGCCCGCGCGGAAGTCGTAACGCGAGGTGGTCGTCGCGTCTCCCGCGAGCAACGACGAGAGGTGCCCGTGGAGGAGCGGCAGGTTGAGTGCCTCGAGTGCCTCGAAGTCGAACTCTCCGTCTGCGTCCCGCGGCGTCCGGTCGCGGTCCACGTAGTAGTCATCCAACCCAAGCATCACGGGGTGGATGCCGTTCACCTCCAGCTGCACGGTGAGCCGCTGGATGAAGGTCGTCTTCCCGGAAGAAGAAGGACCGGCGATGGCGATGATCCGCACCTCGCCCCTGCGCGCCGCCACGGCGTCCGCGATCTGCCCCACCCGCTTCTCGTGGAAGCCCTCGGCGACGCGGACCAGGTCCTTCAGCCCCTCGTGGAGACAGGACGCGTTGAACGCCCCCACGCTGTCGATCCCGAGTGAACCGAGCCACGCACCGTGGCTCTTCACCATCTCCCCGCCGAACCGGGGCGCCTCGCGCTCGTGCTGGACCCATGCCTCCACCGCGGGCCCCGCGATGAAGCGCCCGAGCACCGGCCCGTAGTCGAGCAGCAGCCCCTGCGGGTGCGGGGACACGCGCACGCCCTCGAGCAACCCGGCCGAGGGCAGCACGGGCGTGTGGCTGGGGAGGAGGAACTCGCCCATCCCCGCCATCTCGAGCACGTGCCCGCGGAAGGACTTGAGTGCCGCCACGGCGTCCGCGTGGCCATTGGCCTGCAGCCACGCCCGCGCCTGGTCCACGCTCCACGTCTCCTGGAGGAACGGGGCCGCCTCGCGCACGCGGCGGGCCATGTCCTCGTTCAGCGCACTCACCATGCCGGACGCATCACCGGCCACCCTCACCACGCGTGCAGGCCCAATGGATCCGCCGATCTCGAGGCGCCGATCCGGGTACAGGCTCCGCGCGGACGCGAGCAGCAGCAGGTCCGCGCTCCGCCGGAACACCTGCCGGCCTTCCTGGGATGCCACCGTCAGCGGCTCGAGCTTCACGTGGGTGCGGACCCGCGCATCCAGACCCACGGGCCGGTTGTCCAACAGCGCCCCCACCACCGTCGCCCCGAGGTGCACGGGCGGTAGCAGGGCAGAAACCTTCGTGCCGCGGCGAACGGCCTGCCCGGTGCGGACTTCGCCGCCCTCCACGTGCTGGACCTGCACCATGTCCCGGGCCCCGCGCGAGCGCTCGTCCGCCGCTACGTTCGCCGTGTCCGTCATGGACACCAGCTGGTGGCCGAGTCCATCCACCACTCCGAGCAGCAGCCTCGCCGCCACCGCGGGCTCGTCGCGATTCAGGGCAGCCCAGGAGGTCTCGTCCAGCACCCAGAGCCGCATGTCGGTCACCGCCCGCACGCTGGCCGCCCGCTTGCGCCCGGTGAAGAGCCCGAGCTCTCCGAAGCACTCCCCCTCGTGCAACTGCCCGAGCGCCATCCCGTACCGCTCGAGCCGCGCCACCCCCGAGGCCACGAAGTACATGGCCCCGGCCTCGTCTCCCTGCCGGACCACGCACTCGCCCGCGCTCACGTCCCGCGGCGCCAGGTAGCGCAGCAGGCGCTCCGAGTCCGCCCCGTCGAGGTGTGCAAGCTGGACCGGTGAGAGACGGGGCGCGGCAGGCGACATGCGCGGAGGGTTCCACCCCCCCATGCGGCTGTCCACGACTGAATACCAAGACGAAGCCCCACCCCCGTGACCGGGAATGGGGCTGTCGTGGACCGCGCCTCGCCGAGGCGAGGATCAGCCGCGGGTGGCGATCAGGCTCGCGATCAGGAGCGACACCACGCTCATCACCTTGATGAGGATGGAGACGCCGGGGCCCGAGGTGTCCTTGAACGGATCGCCCACGGTGTCGCCGATGACGGCGGCCTTGTGGGTGTCAGACCGCTTCAGGTGACCGGGGATTCCGCCCTTCTCGATGTACTTCTTGGCGTTGTCCCAGGCCCCGCCCGCGTTCGCCATGAAGAGCGACAGGGACGCGCCCACCGCGAGTGCGCCGGCCAGCGCGCCGGCCAGGGCCGCGGGGCCAAGCGTGAAGCCGATCAGCGCCGGGCCGAGCACCGCCACCATGCCGGGGAGGATCATCTGGGACAGGGCCGCCGAGGTGGCGATGTCCACGATGGCCTTCGGCTGCGGCTCCGCCTTGCCCTCGCGCAGGCCGGGGATGGTGTCGAACTGGCGCTTGATCTCGTTGACGATGGAGCCTGCCGCCTTGCCCACCGCGAGCATCGTGGAGGCACCGACGATGAAGGGCAGCACCGCGCCCACGAGGATGCCGATGAGGATCTTCGGATCGTTCAGCGACAGGTTCATCTCGCCCAGCTTCGCCGCCACGCGCGCGTGGTTGACCTCGAGGCTGTAGGCGGAGAAGAGCGCCACCACCGTCAACGTGGCAGAGCCGATGGCGAACCCCTTGCCAATGGCCGCCGTGGTGTTGCCCACCGCGTCCAACTCGTCGGTGATCTCACGCACCTTCGGGTCCAGGCCGGCCATCTCGGCGATCCCGCCCGCGTTGTCCGCGATGGGGCCGTACGCATCCACCGTCATGACGATTGCCGTCCCGCCGAGCATGCCCACCGCGGAGAGCGCGATGCCGTACAGGCCCAGGTCGCCCAGCGCGTAGTTGGCCAGCAGGCCCACGCCCGCCACCAGGATGAGGCACACCGCCACGGACTCCATGCCCACGGCCATGCCGCGGATCACGTTGGTGCCCGCGCCCGTCATGGCCGCCTCGGCCACGCTCTTCACCGGCTTGAACGTGCCCGTGTAGTACTCGGTGAGGAGGCCGATGAGCGCACCACCCACCGCGCCCGCCGCCAGCGCCACCGTCACGCCCTGCTTCACGCCGAGCACGGGCAGCACGAAGTACGTGGCGCCCACGAGGATGATGGGCGGGAGGACCATGGCCGCGCGGAGCACCACGGAGGGGGCCGCGTTCCGCATGGCGCGCGCAATGAAGATGCCGATGATGCTGACCACCAGGCCCACCGCGGCGAGCACCAGCGGGAGGGCCACCGCCATCTTGCGGGCGACCGTCTCGCTCTCGGTGGACGTGAGGAGCGCCTGCACGTTGGCCGCGGGCGCCGTCAGGGCAATGGCCATGGCCGCCACCACCGCCGCCACGAGGCTCTCGTAGATGTCCGCGCCCATGCCGGCCACGTCGCCCACGTTGTCGCCCACGTTGTCGGCGATCACGCCGGGGTTGCGCGGATCATCCTCGGGGATGTTCTCCACCACCTTGCCGGCAATGTCCGCGCCCACGTCCGCGGCCTTCGTGTAGATGCCGCCGCCGATGCGCGCGAAGAGCGCGATCGAGGAGGCGCCCACCGCGAACGCGTGCAGCGCCTCGCCGAGGTGGGCCTGGTCCGTCGCCTTGAACACGCCGAACAGGCCGAGCAGCGCCAGGCCCGCCACGCACAGCCCCATGACCGCGCCGCCGTCGAGCGCCGTCACGAGCGCATCCGCCTTGGTCCCGTTCGCCGCCGCCTGCGCGGTGCGGACGTTGCCGAAGGTGGCAGCCTTCATGCCCACGAAGCCCGCCGCGAGGCTGAGCACCGCGCCCGCGAGGAACCATGCACCGGCCATGGGGCTCACGAGCCAGGCGATCAGGCCGAACACGGCGACGGCGTACACCGCGAGCACCTTGTACTCGCGCGTGAGGAACGCCATGGCGCCCTCGCGGATGTACCCGCCGATTCGCTGCATGGTCTCGTTGCCTTCCGGCAACGCCTTCACGCGGAAGTAGAAGAAGGCGGCAATGACCAGCGCCACGGCGCCGGAGATGGCCGGCAAGAGCGTCCAGGTCTGCAGGGTGGCTTCCATCGAAGTCATCCAGTGAAAGAGGTGGAATTCTGCACGTTGAACCGGTCCCCCGGGACCGGCAGCCGCGGCGCTATGCCATGCACACCCGGCAACCGCAAGGAAGAACGCCTGTTGGCCGGAGGGGCGGACGCCCCTAAGGTCATGGATTCAGGACCCAAACCCATGGATTTCAGCTTTCAGCTCTGGCTCGAGTACCTGGTCCGGTTTTCCCACCTCGTGGCGGGGATCGCCTGGATCGGTAGCTCGTTCTATTTCATCTGGCTCGACAGCGCCTTCACGCCGCCCGAGCAGCCGCGCCGCAACGTCGAGGGCGAGCTGTTCATGGTGCACGGCGGCTTCTACTACCAGGTGGAGAAACGGAAGGTCTTCCCGGGCGAGCTCCCGAAGGTGCTCCACTGGTTCAAGTGGGAGGCCACCCTGACGTGGATCACCGGGTTCCTCCTGCTCATCGTCCTCTACTACCTGCGCGGGGCGACGCTGCTCATCGACCCCGCGGTGCGTGAGCTCACGCCCCTGCACGCGGTGGGGCTGAGTCTCGGCATCCTCACCGTCTCGTGGTTCCTCTACGATCTCATCTGGCACCCGCGGTTCGCGGAGTGGAAGCCGGTCAGCGTGGCGCTCTCCGTGGCCAGCCTCACCGGGCTCGTCTACCTGAACACCCGGCTCTTCAGCGGCCGCGGCGCGTTCATCCAGACGGGCGCCATCCTCGGCAGCCTCATGCTCCTCAACGTGTGGGTGCGGATCCTCCCCGGCCAGCGCCGGATGATCCGGGACGCCGAGGCCGGGAAGATCCCGGACTACTCCTTCAGCAAGCACGCCAAGACGCGGTCCGTGCACAACACGTACTTCATCTTCCCGGTGCTCTTCATCATGCTGAGCAACCACTACACCACCGTCACCAACCACCCGCAGAACTGGCTGCTGCTGCTGGTGCTGTCGGTGTCCGGGGCCCTCGTCCGCCACGCCATGGTGACCAACGTCCCGGTGCAGCGCTGGACGCTCGCGCCGGCGGCGTTCGGGCTGGTGGCGCTCGTGTGGATGACGAACGCGCAGCAGGCGGCGGGCAGCGCGGCCCTCGCCGCGGCAGCGGCCGGCGGCGAGGCCGTGCCCTTCTCGCGCGTCCACGCCGTGGTGCTCAACCGCTGTACCTCGTGCCACGCGGACCAGAACACGGACGACGTGTTCAAGGTCGCCCCCAACGGGATGGTGCTCGAGTCCGAGGCGCAGATCCGCGCAGCGGCGGAGAAGATCTACCAGAAGGTGGTGGTGGAGAAGTCCATGCCCTTCCTCGGCAACAAGACCGGGCTGACCGAGGACGAGCGCGCCCTGGTCGCGCGCTGGTACCAGCAGTCACGGGCCCCCACCGCCACTCACTGACCCCAGGCCTGCACGCGGTTGATGCCGCCGTCCGGGAAGATCTCGAGCTTCACGCGCCGCGCGCGGCGAGGTGAGACCGGGCGGAGCACCTTCCAGTTCCCGGCGAACGGCTTGACCCAGGTCTTCGGGCAGAGCTCGGTCCAGCCGCTCCCCTCCTCCACCAGGATCCGCACGAAGCAGGGGTTGTTGTTCACGAACCAGGTGAAGTCGAGCCGGAGCTCGTCCACGGCGATCTCCCTTCCCAGCTCCAGCACCAGCTCCTCGTGGTGGCCCGGCACGCGGCTCCGGGCGGACTCGAATCCGTCGAACATGTGCAGCGGCGGGAACGGCGAGATGACCTGGCTCGCCGGGCCGTAGTGCTGGTTGGAGGCGGACACCACGCGCCCGCCGCTCGCCAGGCTCGCCCAGTCCCTTCGCCCGGAGAGCGCGGTGGGCTCTCGCCGTTCGAACGGCAGCGTCAGCGGCTTGGCCGGCTTCGGGATCTCCCCCTCGAAGCGGACGCAGGCCGCAGAGGCCAGCGGCCTGAACTCCGCGCGCTCCTCCCCGGGCACGTCCGTGAACAGCCCGAGCCGTGACAGCCCGCCGTCCGGGAACATCTCCACGCGGACCTGGCGCACGACCTGGCGCAGCCCCTCCGGCAGCTCCAGCCGGAGCAGCGAATGCCCCTGGAGCGGGATCTTCGGCAGCAGCTCCAGCCATTCTCCCGCTGCGTCCGGGCGTGACCAGAGGCGCACGGCCTCGGCATGGTTGCCGTCGTGGAACTTCGTGGAGAGCTGCACGAAGCGGACGGGGGCAGGCGCGGGGAGCTCGAGCGTCACGCTGTCCACGCCCTCCGGGTTGTGGCGCGCGGACTCCCAGCTGTCCATCACCTTGCCCTGGCTGCAGTACAGCAGCGGGTCGAACACCGGCAGGCGGTCCGAGACCAGGTTCTCCGCGCGGGCGAACCTCTGGTCCGTGACCTTCATGATCCGCGCGCGGGCGAGGAGGTTCATGCCTGCAAGGGGATCCAACGGCCCCCGCTCCCGGATGGGCTCCGGCAGCCGGGGCAGGAAGGCGCTGAACACCAGGTCCCGGTACCCGAGGTTGACGATCTGCTCCTGCTGCAGCCCGCGGAAGTCGAACCCCGCGCCGAAGCGCGAGAGATCCACCCCGCGGAAGCCGAGCTCCCGGAGCAGCAGCTGGGCCACCTCCGCCACGAACGCCACGCCCGCGTTGTCCGCGTTGCAGAGCACGACGAAGCCCTTGCCGCGGTCCGGCCCCTGGAAGCAGTGCAGGTAGAGCGCGCGGAAGCCCTCGTTCGCCCCCTGGTGGATGGCGAAGCGGTTCTCCTCAGCCTCGGCCACGAACACCCCGAGCCCCATGTCGCAGCCCATGAAGTCCCGGCAGCCCTTGTCCGTTCCGTGCAGCATGCGCACGGCCGTGTCGTGGGAGATCCCGCCCGAGCCCTCCACGCTCCAGAACGCGCGCTCGAGGTGACGCAGGAAGTCCAACACGGCCCCGGAGGTGCCCAGTGCGCCCGCGGCGAACGCGGGGAACTGCAGCCGCCCGCCGGGCACCTCGCGCCCGCCGTCGAAGTGGCCCGTCGCCACGGGGACGCCGGGAACCCCCTGCTGCTCGAAGGTAAGCGCCGCCGGAGAGAGGCCGAGCGAATCCAGGAAGGGGCGCGCGGCGTCCTGTACGCGCATGCCCGTGGCCGCCTGCACCAGGTGCTCGAGCACGAGGTATCCGCCGCCCGAGTAGCTGAAGCGCGTCCCCGGCGGGTGGAGCACGGTCACCGGCTCGTACCCCCAGCGCTCACTCCCGGAGATCAGCTCCGCCACGTCCGGCATCCGCTCGGACAGCGGCACGCCCTTCACGTAGTGATGGTTCAGCGCGAGGTGTCCCACGAGGTGCGCGAGCGTCACCGCCTCGGGGTCCACGCCGTCCCGTTTCGTGGAGAGGCGGAAGGGAGACCCCGCGTCCGCGAGCAGGGCATTGGCACGGGCCTCGGGCGTGACGCCGCGTGACGCGAAGAACTCGAGCGCGAAGGCGGAGGCGACCGTCTTGCTCAGCGAGGCGATCTCGAACTGCGTCTCCGGCGTGCACCCGGACGCGAGCACCTGCGTGGCCGCCCCCGTGGTGAGCGCCACCGAGACCGCGCGGACGCCGTGCCTGCTCCGCAGCGCTTCCAGTCCCTCGAGCACCCGGTCCGGGGCGTGGGACGCGAGCCGCTTGCGGGTGATCTCCCACAGCGCCGCCCGCGCGTTGTCCAACTCCACCTCCGTGGGGTTGCCGAGCCGCCGTTCGAGGAGGGCGAGCATCTCCTCGGGCGTCTTCCCCTGCGCGGACACGAGGAACTTCACCCCGTGACGCGCGCGGTAGGCAGCACCGAGTTCCCGCAGGCGCGCCTTGGCAGGGGTGTCCTCGTCCTGCACGCGGGACTGCTCGGCGCGGGCGAGCTTGTCCAGGGACGTCTTGGCGTGGCCGATGTCCCCGTGGAACGAGGCCGCCTCCACGATCTCCCCGCGCGTGAAGGAGAGAATGCACGCACGCGCCCGCGCCTCGTCCAGGGCCGGGAGCGCGGCCATCTCGGAGGCGAAGCGCTGGCAGCCACACAGATCGAAGAACCGGTGGAAGCGCTCCACGTGGGCAGGGACACGGTGGGTGTGGGCGTCGATCCGCCTGTACGCGGCGAGCGGCTCGGCCTCCTCCCGGAGATCCGGGTCCGTGAACGGCAGCAGCAGCTGGCTCGCGAACTCCACCGGCTCCGGGTCGGTCACCAGCTGGAGTAGCAGTTCCAGGGCCACGGGGTACCAGCGCGCCGTCCGCTCGGCCCACTTCACCTGGACGATCTTCTTCTCGTCTGAGAGATCCCTGCGGATGAAGTTCAGCTCCTCGTGCGCCATGCGCACGAAGTCCTCCACGGGCACCCGGCCGTGGCGCACCTCGTGCCACAGCTCCCAGCGGGAACGCTCCGCGGTGGCGAGGTCATCCATCACGCGCACCGGCGTGCCGTTCACGTGCGCGGGGAGCGCCACGCAGCCGTTCCCCGCCAGCCAGTCCGCCAGGTACTGCAGCGCCTGGAAGATGTTGTACCGGACCTCGTCCGGGTGGCCGTTGGGCAGCGCCTTCGACTCCTCGAGGTCCGCCACGAGCAGCGCGCGGACGTAGCCGGGATCCTCGTGGTCCAGGCCCTTCACGTCCGGGCGGGCGATGAACTCCAGGATCCGCGCGGCGCGCGCCGGGGCCAGCATCCCCTCCACCACCGCGCGCAGCGGTCCGCCGTCCCCCTGCTCGTGGTGGCGCCATGCCTGCACGAGGGCCATGCCGAGCCGCACGAAGTCCGGGTGCGCCACCCAGAACCCGGTCAGCCCTCGCTTGAGCTGCGTCACCCCGTCCTTGAAGAACCCCTCGAGCGTGACCTGGAACGAGTCGCTGGCGAGATCCGTGTCCACGGGCAGGATCCCGTACATCCCGCCTATCTGGATGCCCCCGCGCGAGCCCACCACCTCCGCGAGCATGCGGTGAGAGGCGTGGATGTACTTGATGACGATCTCCGGGTCCGCCTTCACCGGGATGCGGTAG
>JBDLRJ010000480.1:0-2817 GCA_039800145.1 Pseudomonadota bacterium
CGAGGTTGTTGCATCCACTGAAGTCCCCGCCGTCGCAGGCCTGCTTGTAGAGGGTGGCGGCGCGGGCCTCGTCCTTCGGGACGCCCTGACCGTTGGCGTAGCTGATGCCGAGGATGTTGCACCCAGCGAAGTTCCCGCCGTCGCAGGCCTGCTTGTAGAGGGCAGTGGCGCGGGCCTCGTCTTTCGGGACGCCCTTCCCGTTGTCGTACATGACTCCGAGGTTGGAGCATCCATTTGCGTTCCCGGCCTCACAGGCTTGCTTGTAGAGGGCGGCGGCGCGGGCCTCGTCCTTCGGGATGCCCTTGCCGGACACGTACATGGTTCCAAGGGCGAAACAGCCTCCGGCGTTCCCCGCATCACACGACTGCTTGTAGAGGGCGACGGCGCCGGCTGGGTCCTTCTTGGCGCCGATGCCGTATTCGACGAGCACTCCCTTCCGGACACACGACAACATGTCGCCGCTGGTGCAACCGGTCGTGGCTGCACGGTAGGCACCGGCTACATCGCTCGCGTCGTTGGAGTAGGCGGCCGATGGGGATTTCTTGGCGAGTACCCGTACGGCCGGTGCACATGCCGCGAGTTGTCCGGCGCTGCACGCGCGGAGCAGTTTCTGTCCATCGATTCCCGTCCACGTCCGTAAGGGAAGCTGGGGCATGCCCTGGAGCGCGCATGCGACCACCTCGCCGGCAGCGCACTCCTTCCTGTAGCGGGCCCGGCGCACGTCTGGGTTAGGCACGTCGATGTAAGGGTTACCGAAGTCCGTCTCCAGCATGCGGACGAAGTCCTTTGCGGGCAGACCTGCAAGGACCTGGAGGTTGGTGACTTGCTTCTCCACCAACTTCACGTCGAGGTTCGTTCTCGCACCGGAAGCCGTTCGGACGTGCAATCCGGTACTGCACAGCGGCACCTTGAGCGCCTTCCAGATGGCGCCCAGTTTCGTGTCGCCGGCCCAGATCTCTCCCTCCACCGCGTTGCCCTGACCATCCACCGACTCGACCTTGAGGCCTGCCATGCGGGGGGCCGCGGTCAGCACAACCGACTTGGTCTCTCCCTTGCTCACATTGAAGCGCTCACCCGTGGCCTCGTGGCAGGCGTCGCGGATGAGCAGTTCGTGGTTGCCGGGGGAGAGGTGACGGCCCTGCACCTCGGACTGCTCGAGCGGCTTTCCATCCAGCGTCAGCCCCAGCCCCTCGGGCACCGTCTTCACGGACAAGGTGGCGAAGGCAGGGGGGAGGGCGAGTGAGAATTTCTTCTGCGTCGCGCTGACGGTGATGGAGTTGCGTGCCTCGTCGTACTCCTCGCGTGAGAGCGACAGGACGTGGACGCCGGGTGAAACGGGGCGGGAGCAGGGCGTGGACTGGCAGAGCAGCTTCCCGTCCAACATCACCACCGCGCCCGGCGGGGTGCTCTCGAAGGCGGCGATGACGGTCTCCTCGTCCTGGACCTCGAAGCTGCCGGCAGCGTTCACCTGTCCGACGACGCCGGTGCGGCCCGAGGCGCGTGACCGGGCCGACGGTCCGAGCGCCTGCTGCACCAGTGCGTGGGTTTCAGTCCGGATGCGAGCGATGAGCTCTCCCTCCTTCTTCGCCTGGAGGAGCCGCTGGCCGAGGAGGCTTCCGCTGCGCGTGTCGTAGACCTTCAGGGTGAGGAAGTACTCGTCGTCCACGAGGCTGATGGCCCCGGAGACGAAAGCGAAGACGCCGAGGTTGCGGGCAGTCTCCACCTCGCACTCGCCTTCCTTGCAGTTACCGCCGGTGGCCTTGGTGACCTCGAGCATGTTCTCGCGCGTGAGGATGAGCGCGCCGTGCGGCCCGGCCGCGTCCAGGACCGCTCCGCGCGCTTCGTCCGACAGCGTGCCAAGCGAGGCGAGGTCTCGTCCCGTTGTGTTCGTGAACTCGAGCACCGCGAGGCGCTTGCCCTCGAGCGCTCCGGCCTGCTGCGCGGAGGCGAGCGTGGAGCAGGTGAGCACACAGAGCAGCAGCAACCTGGAGAAGGGTGACGTCATAGGGCAGTGCGTCCCGCGGTTCTTCACGGAGGGTGCTTCGGCCGGTCGCAGGACCATTGTCTATCGCCTGCGCAGGCCTTCGACGGGAATTCGCGCCCGCGCTGAAGGCCCCGGTGGAGGCCGCCGCCTCACGTCCCTGTCACGGGGAGCCCCTCAATTTTTCGCAGGACCACTCGTTCCCAGCCGTGCAGGCCTTCTCCAGGAGCGCCCTCCCGCGCGTGACATCCCTCTGGAGACCGCCGTCGCCTCGCCGCAGCATGTTCCCGTAGCTCCCGCACGCAGGGAGGTGGTTGTTGTCACAGGACTGCTTGAAGAGCTCCGCGGCCTTCTCCGCGCTCTTTGGCACGCCGGTGCCGTCCATGTACAGCCACCCGAGGTTGTGACAGCCCCCGCCCTCGCCTCCGTCACACGATTGCCTGTAGAGCTCGGCCGCGCGTGCCCCGTCCTTCGCCACGCCCTTCCCGTTGGCGTAGAGGTTCCCGAGGTTGAAGCATCCGCCCGCGTTCTTCGCGTCGCAGGCCTGTTTGTAGAGGGCCGCGGCACGTGCCTCGTCCCGGGTGACGCCCTTGCCATTCTCGTACATGAAGCCGGCGTTCTTGCACCCGTGGGTGTCCCCGTCGTCACATGCCTGCCTGTAGAAGGACACGGCGCGCGCTTCGTCCTTCGGAGTGCCGCGACCGTTTTCGTGCATCCAGCCGACGTAGACGCACCCTCCCGTGTCCCCCGCGGTGCAAGCGGACCGGAGGAGTTCCATCGCGCGCGCATCGTCTTTCGCGATGCCCTTCCCGTACACGTACATGTTGCCGAGGGCA
>JBDLRJ010000481.1:0-8150 GCA_039800145.1 Pseudomonadota bacterium
CGCGAGGCAGAGTGAGCACGACCGGCTGAGCGCCGACGGCCTGACTCCGGAAACACATATGCCTCGCAGTTCACGACGCCCTGTCGCGGAGCGTGGAGGCGGGACGCCGTTCGGCGGGCGAGGCGCGGGCGTACGCGGTCCGCCAAGCCGTCCTGCACATGCTGCTCGCGGGCCGACTCTCGTATGCCGAGCAGGCCCTGCTCGACGTGCGGTTCATGGCGGAGTTCACCGCCGCGTGGCCCAGCGTGGTGGTGCCGAACTGCGCGGTCCAGGCAGTTCGGCTTCCGTCTTGGGGCGACTCAACCTGGGCTTGCTCAACATCTCGATGGGGCGTTACCCGGAGGCCGAGTCGCTCCTATCGAGTGGAATAGAGGAGAGCCAACGCAGCCTTGGCTCCGAGCACCCGCAAACGCTCCTGTTCAGGGGCGATACGCTGAGGCCGAGGTGTTGGGCCGACGGGGCCTCACCCCGCGTGAACGCCTGTGAGGCAGGGAGCATCGCAGCACGCTCGTGAGCCTCTTGAACTTCTCGGCGGTGTTGCAAGTCAGCGGCCGCATCAGGAAGAGGCCGAGGCAGACAATCGCCGGGCGCTCGATGGGTTCGAGCGGGTCTTCGGAGCGGATCACCCGCGCACGCGGACGGCTGCCAATAACGTGGGACTGCTCCTCCACCGGTGTGGTTCATCCAGAGAAAGCGAGGTCCACTACGAACGCGCACTCCGTGGACGTGAGCGCGTCTTGGGGGCCGGACACCCTGAAACGCTGGAAGGCCTCAACAGCCTTGCATGTAGTTACGAGATCCAGGGTCGGCCGAAAGATGCCGAGGCGCTGTGCCTCCGCGCCTTGGAGTCCACGGAGCGCCGCCTCGGCCCGGAGCACCTCAGCACGCTGACGATCCTCTACAATCTGGCGAACATCAGCATGGCGCTCGGGCGAAGGTCGGAAGCGGAGACGCTCCTGCTCCGGGTGCTGGAGTCGCGGGAAAAGGTCCTTGGTCCGGAGCACCCGGACACGGTTGGGACCGTCCTTGGCCTTGAAAACGTCCACGCAGGCTGGGACCGATACGCCGAGGCGGAGACGCTCCACCGCCGCGCGCTCCAGTCATTCGGGCGCACGCTCGGCCCGGAGCATCCGAGCACGCTGCTGGCGTCCAACAACCTCGGCTACGTCTTGCGGATGCAGGACCGCGCAGTCGAGGCCGAGGAGATCCTGGCTCTGACGCTGGAGGCGTGCGAGAGGACGCGCGGACCCGAACACCCGCAGACGATCCAGGCGCTATACAACCTCGCGTTGACCCGTTTCGAGCTTCCGCTCCCGGAGACCAGGAACCTCTTCGTCCGGTTGTTGGCGCACGCCAGCGGGCAGGGGAACTTGAAGTCCATGCTGTTCTGGCGCGTGTTCGTGTGGTTCTCCACCTCGCGGGACTGGTTCGTTAGTAAGTTCATCGTCGGACGGTGACGGGTCGCCTCTCGCGAGTGCTACATCCATGGAGCGACCGGCTACCTGTCTCTGGCGCCGATTTTCCGGCCCCCGCGGAAGAATTGGTGATCCCAGTTGACCCTCTGACATAAGGTCGCGCGCCATGTTTGAAACCGGGCGGTGTTCCAGGGCCGCGGGAAATGGGGGCGGTCGTCTGTTGGCCTGGGCACTCTGCGTGCTCGTGGCCGGTGGCGCGTGGGCGCAAGACGTGGGGCAGGAGGCCCAGTCTGCGCAGTTCGTCCTGCTGCTGGATGACTCCGGCAGCATGATCAAGAACGACCCGAACCGCCTCTCCATCTTCGCGGCGCGGTCCATGCTCGCGCTGTTCGACGACAGGGACGAGATCTCCGTCGTCAAGCTCAACGGTCCGTTCAAGGGCGAGCCGGTGGACCCCCTGCAGCCCATGCGGGAGGTGCGCGGCAAGCTCGAGGCGCAGCTCGCCAACGACGCGGCCCTGGCGAAGTTCGAGGGGACCGTCACGCCCTGCATCGCCGCCTTCACGGCCATCCGCGAGAAGCTGAACGCCGTCCGCCGCAAGGGCACGCGCCAGGTGCTGCTGTACCTGACGGACGGCGCCTGCACGACCAAGAACAAGTCCAACGTGGAGGTGGGGGACGAGTTCGACGCGGACGGGTGGCTGCGCGGCGTCTCGAGCCACAAGGACGGCGAGTTCGCCGCGTACGTGCTGCGTTTCAAGGGGCAGAGCTTCACGAAGACGCTCGCGGAGCTGGCGTCGAAGACCGGCGCCTCCACGTTCGAAGTGTCCAAGGAGGAGGCCACCGGCATCATGACGCCGTTCGCCCGCGCGCTCTCCCAGGCCCAGGGCTTCGACGCGGTGGAGGTGACGCCGCAGCAGCCGTCCATCGCCGCCCACTCCTCCGCGCGTCGCGTGCGGCTGCTCGCGGTGGCGGAGGGAGATGGACCGGCGCTGGAGGTCGGCTTCGGCGGCTCTGCCCCGAAGCTGCTCGGCGCGCAGCGCACCGGCACGCACAAGTACAAGGACGGCAAGAGCTACCGCTTCGCCTCCGTGGACTACGAGCCCGGCAAGGCGCGCGTGGAGGTGACGGTCCGCAACGGTGGGAACGGCTGGAAGCTCATCGCCATCCCCGAGTACCGGCTGCGGCTGGTGACCAGCGTGCGCGCGGGCAAGTGCGCGGACGCGGGGGAGTCCATCCAGTCCATCGAGGTGGGAGGCACCGCGTGCGTGCAGGCAAAGCTGCTCAACGACGCGGGGCTTCCCATCGACGTGGAGAGCTTCGGCAGCCGCGTGGACCTGGTGATGGATTACCGGGGGCCGGGGGCGTCCGAGCTGCAGCAGCTGCCGCTGACGCAGGGCGGGAAGACCATCTCCGGCACGCTCGAGCGCGTGAAGCTGGAGGCCGGTGACCACGTGTTCTACCCGCGCGGCACCATCACGTTTGCGAGCGGTGACGCGGCCCCGCTGCGCGGCAGCGCGTTCACGCTCCAAGCGGCGAGCACGCGGATGAACAGCTCGCTGTCGCGCTGGGACGTAGGGGACCTCGTCCCGGGGGATGCGCGCTCCACGGAGCTGACGCTGAGCGGGAACTTCCCCAAGGCGGATGGCACCTTCCGGCTCGCGCGGCCAGACGGCTTCCCCGCCTGCGTGCACCTGTCGCTGTCCGGCGTGGAAGAGGGCGGGACGCTGCCGCTGATCGACGGGCAGAAGTACACGCTGTCGCTGCGCGTGGACTCGTTGTGCTCGCTCAAGAGCTTCAAGCGCGAGCTGCAGGCGAGCGTGCGCGTGGACGCGAAGGGGCTGCCCACGCTGGAGATTCCGCTCTCGGCCACGCTGGACGCGCAGGTCACGGTGCCGTCTTCGCTCGAGGTGGAAGCGGGGCGCGCCGGTGCCACGGTGGTGCCGCTGAAGCTCACGGGCAACCACCGCGGGGACATCCGGCTGGCGGCGGCGCTCGGGCAGGGGGCCGGTGGGTGGCCGAAGGAGGAGCTGCTGCTCGGGTTCGCCGCGGCCTCGGCCGACGGCATCGAGCCCACGGACGCGCTCGGCGGGAACGCGGAGCTGACGCTCGGGCAGGAGGGACTCGCCCGCACCGGTCCGCGCATGTGGGTGCAGGCCCAGCCGTGCTGTTCGGAAGGGGCCTTTAAGTCTTCGCTGACGCTCTCCGTGCCGGGCGTGGAGGGCGAGTCGCTGACGATTCCAGTGTCAGTCAAGGTGGCGCCCGGGAGTTGGTGGGGCTGCTACGGGCGCTGGGTGGTGCTGGGCGTGCAGGTGTTCCTGGTTCTCCTCGTGCTCTGGATGCTCAGGAACATGTGGAAGAACTCGCACTTCATCAAGGTGGCGTCCTGGGAGGGTGGGAAGAAGCGCTACGAAGTTCGGCTGCCGACTGCCCGCGTGGATGGCGTACCGGATTTCGAGCCTGAAGCCCTCGTTCCCGGCGGTCCGGAGCGCTTCATGAACTGGCTCTCGTGCGGTGGCCTATTCACCGCCTTCGGCCACCGGGTGTTCCTGGAGACCCTGCAGGTCACCGAGATGAAGCGCGACAGCGACGAGCGGAACGTCCTCTGGTGCCGACTGGTCCTGCTGCCCTGGCCCCTGCTGACCCACGACGCGGCGGAGCGGGACAACGCACGCAACGAGCTGCCCAAAGAAGACGGAATCTTCCTGAAGGCGCAGGTGTCCGGCACGGCTCCCACGTTCGTCCGGGTCCAATGGGGCGAGCGCAGCATCACCCTCTTCGAGGATTCCCCCGACGGCGCGGAGACCTACTCCGTGCAGGTGGACACGCGCGCAACTGCGCCCACCACGGCGGACGGCGAGAAGCCTTACCAGTCCATCATGAACCCTGCACCGCTCCGGAAACTCGGGGTGGACAAGAAGCCCGCGAAGAAGCCAGCCATTTCAATCCTGTTCTAACCCCCCGCTGCCCAACCCCGAGAAGCCATGTCCAACGAAAGCTCGTCCACCATCGTCGAAGAGTTCCTCGTGAAGCCCAGCCAGGTCGCGCCCACGCTGTTCGTGGGGCTCGGCGGCGCCGGCTGCAAGATGGTGAACCGCGTCTACAAGCAGCTGAAGCGGCGCCCTGACTTCAAGGAGCGGTACAAGCAGCTGTCCAAGTTCGCGTACGTGGACACCAACATCCACGACCTCGAGAAGTACCGCGAGGAGGGAGATGATCTCTTCCTCATCAGCGACTTCGAGAAGGCGGAGTACAGTCGGCTCGCGGGCGGCAAGGCCTACCTGGACGCGGACGACTACTTCACGCAGTGGGTCCCCCAGAACTACCGCTTCCGCTCCGGTGACACGGCGGGCGCGGGGCAGATCCGCATCGAGTCCCGCCTGGGCGTCTACTACCAGGTGAAGCACAAGGACTTCGTCCAGCGTTTCCGGAAGCTCATCGAGGCGCTGAAGGATCACAGCCACGGCCACCGCAGGTTGGACAGCTCCGAGATCCGCATCGTCCTCTGCTACTCGGTGGCGGGCGGCACGGGGTCGGGCTCGCACCTGCCCATGGCCTACCTGCTGAGGGACCTTGCGGCGCAGTTCGGCAAGCCGCTGGTGTTCGGCGTGGCGGCGCTCTCGTCCGTGTTCGAGGACAAGGTGGGCACGAACAAGGACGGCGTGTTCGCCAACGGGTACGCGGCGCTCAAGGAGACCGAGTACCTGATGAAGCTCGGCGCCCCCGAGTCCAAGTTCTTCCCCGAGGACGGCAGCCGCGTCTTCCACTTCAACCCGAACGACCGCTCCAAGCGGACGGTAGACACCAAGCCGTTCGAGGTTCTGTGGGTGATTGACCGGCCGGAGTCCTTCTCGGTGAAGGACGTGCTGGACGCCGCGGCGGACGCGCTCTTCCTGCAGATGTACACGCCCATCTACGGCGAGCAGGCGGGTGACTTTGACAACTACACCCAGCACCAGCGCTTCCTCGTGCCGCACGACTTCGAGGCCAAGGACATCCCCGGCTACACCAGCTTCTACGGCGGCATCGGCGCCGCGGTGCTGCACGTGCCGGACGAGTCCATCCTCCAGTACTGCTCGCGCCGCGGGAGCCTGGCGGTCATCGAGAAGAGCTTCCTGCAGGGCGTCCCGGCCAACGAGACGTACCGGATGCTCCAGGAGAACCCGAAGGCGTTCTACGAGGTCCGCGACATCGACGGCAGTGACCGCGAGGTGAAGGAGACGGACTTCAACCGCCGGGACGTCATCAGCCGCCGGCGGCTGCGCAACAAGCTCTACCAGAAGCGCGTGCGCATGCTCGCGGCGGCCGAGTTCGAGGCGGGCGATGGGACGGACGTCTTCCAGCAGGTGTTCGTGCACGGCCACGGCGGCCGCGCACTGCCCGAGATGAACGGCGCCATCAAGCCCGTGGACCTCTTGAACCTGCCCGGTGCGCCGAACCCGGCGGAGCAGAAGCTGAAGACGTACGCGGAGCAGATCTCCGGAGACAAGCTCAACCGGTCCATGGCGCACTTCGCGCTGAACGCACTCGAGCGGACCGAGGACCAGGAGTCCGGCTGGATGTGCCGTCTGTACGGCGAGGCCGAGGCAGAGACGAAGGCCGAGTTCGAGGCCGCCGTGAAGAAGTACGCCCAGCAGCGCTCCGGCCAGGAGACGAAGCTCGAGAACACCATCATTCCCGGCATCAAGTCCGAGAAGACCGTCGCCAAGCAGACCAAGCGTTCGGCGATGGAGCAGAAGATTGCCGAGTTCGCCGCGGCAGCGCGGGATGGCATCTCGGACCGTCTCCGCAAGGGAAGCGTGGCCCAGCCTGACGCCTCGGACTGGATCCCCGGGGCCGCGTGGTTGGAGAACCTGGGCTTCCTGAACACGACCCGCAGCCTGTTGGAGAAGCGCTACGCGGTGCTCTCCGTCCTGGACCGGGTGGAAGAAATCGTCCAGGGGATCGAAGCCGAGAAGAAGCTCCGCAAGGAGAAGGCCGACGAGGCGGGGAAGCAGGCCGCCGCCAGCGCAGCCGGGCAGGCAGCAAAGCCCGCGGACAATGCCACCATCACGGCAGCGGACATCAGCAACAAGACCGACGAGGTGAAGGTCATGGAGATGGCGGCGCTGGAGAACGCGCTGCTCGAGGAGTACGGCCGGCAGATGGCCGCGCTGCAGCAAAAACTGGAGGCCTACGCGGGCGTCTTCACGGACCTGCAGGAGCAGTTCGAGCCGGTGCGCGAGCAGGAGGTCGCCCAGGCGGAGAAGCTGCGCGCTGAAGGCTCCAAGGACGACACGGACCGGTTCGTCCTCGACGGCGAGGCGCTGCAGATCGAGAGCGGCCGCCGCATGTGGGACTTCTACTACGTGGACGAAATTGCAGACCTTCCCTCGCTGCACATGGCGAGCAACGAGGATCTCTCCAAGCTCATCTCCTCCACCATCCAGCGCTTCGTGGACCTGAAGATGCGCGGCGAGGACACCCCGTCCGACGCGCTGGCCACGCTCAACAAGGAGATCGGCTCCACCATTGCTACCGCCCTGCGAAACAAGGTGGTGGGGGATCTCCGCAGCAAGGTGGACGCGGACCGCAACGGCCTCACGCTGCACCGCGCACTGGAGCTGGAGATCAAGTACCGCGCCGTCTACCTGACCAACCGGAAGCTCGTGGACGACAAGGGCTCCGAGGGCGTGGCGGAGCTGGTGTCCAAGACCAAGGGAGACCGCGGGAGCATCAACGTCCGTGCGAACATCCACCTGGACTACCTGCGTGACAAGCTCAAGCGGCTCATCAAGGAGCGGTCTGATCTCCTCTGCTACCTGGACGAGAAGCACCTGAGCCAGGGCGGCGTGCGCCCGGACGAGGTGTTCCTCGCCGCCATCCACGAGGACCTCTTCAAGGGGCTGCTCAAGGACGTTCTCAACGAGAGCCTCGGCATCCAGGCGCCCAAGCCCCTCACCAAGGACGTGGAGGACCGCAAGTCGGTGGTCTTCTACCGGGCCATCCTCAACGTGCCGCTGTACGTCTTCGGCCGCATGCGGGAGCTGCGCGCCTGCTACTACCAGTTCAAGGGGATGGCGAAGCGTTCCAAGGTGCTCCACATCGACAAGAACTGGGAGGACACGCTCCCGGACCTGGACCCCGCGTCCGTTGAAGAGGCGCACCGTCAGCAGCGGATCCGGGACTCGGTCCTGGACTTCGCGTCGCTGATGAGCATGCCGCGCTCGCTCATCTTCGACTTCTACGTGGACGACGCGCGCCGGGCGGACCTCGGCATCTCGAAGCTGGTGGACTCGGCGAGGGACGACCGCGGGGCGTTCAAGCAGGACTTCGGCACCTGCGTGGTCTCCCGCGAGAAGGCGAACGGCCGCGCATGGGCGCTGCGGTTCCCGCTCGAGGAGCAGTTCGTCCGTATTGCCAACGGCGTCTCCCAGGGAGAGGTGGAGCAGGACGAGCCCATCGTGGGCAGCTACGTGGGCGAGGCCATCCTGAAGGTGCAGGAGGTGCTCGCGGAGCGGCCGCAGATGTACCGGACGTTCCGGGACATCTGCACGCTGGTGCGCGAGGGCGAGGTGCCGCGCGTCATCCAGTCCCTCATCCGCGTCCCGGGCGAGTGGCGGAAGTACGGCGAGAACCTCAAGGCCCGCTACGGCCGCAATCCCACCGAGGAGCAGCAGCGGACGCTGCAGGACATCGACAACGTGCAGCAGAAGCTGACGGATGCCCTGCTGCAGCTGTACGAGGTGCTGGACCT
>JBDLRJ010000482.1:0-4934 GCA_039800145.1 Pseudomonadota bacterium
GGCGTGGTGCTGACGCCCCAGGCGCGCAAGCAGCTGGAGGACATCACGAAGATGGGCGAGGGCCACCTGCCCGTGTGCGTGGCGAAGACGCACCTCTCGCTGACCGACGATCCCACGCGCCTCGGGCGTCCCACCGGGTTCCACGTCACCGTCCGCGAGCTGCGCCTGTCCGCGGGCGCCGGCTACGTGGTGGCGCTCACCGGTGAGCTCATGACCATGCCCGGGCTGCCGAAGGAGCCGGCGAGCGTGCGCGTGGTGGTGCACCCGGACGGCCGCGTGACGGGGCTCATGCAGGGCGAATAGCGCAGGCGCGCCACGCCTCCAGGAGCGCGGCGTTTTCGCGTGCCGTTCCCACCGTCACCCTCAAGCATCCCCCCGTCGCCGCCCCCGGCAGGTGCGCCACCCGGATCCCGCGGGCGAGGAGCCCCGCGTGCACCGCGGCGGCGGGTTGCACGGGCTGGACCCAGAGGAAGTTGGCCTCGCTCGGCGTCACGCGCGCGCACCCCTCTGACGCGAGCGCCTCCGCGAGCAGGTCCCTGCGCGCCACGCAGTCCTGCACGTGCGCGCGCAGCTCCACGGAGAGCCCGTTGAGCACGGCGGCCGCCGCCACCTGGCTGGGGCCCGCCACGTTGAACGGCGCCCGGACTGCCTCGAGCGCGGCGTGGACGTGGGGGGCCGCCTCGGCCCAGCCCACGCGCAGCGCGGCGAGCCCCACCTTGCTGAGCGTGCCCACGCGCACGAGGTTGTCCGGGGAGGGGCGCGGCAGCCGGGGCGCGCCGCTGAAGTCGCCGTAGGCCTCGTCGAGCACGACGAGCCCGTGCGGCGTGCGCGCGCAGGCCCCGAGCACGGCGGCGGGCGGGACGGGGCGTCCGGTGGGGTTGTTGGGAGACGCGAGGAAGACCAGGTTCGGGCTCCACCGCTCGCACGCATCCCACAGCGCCCCCGCGTCCAGCTCGAAGTCTGCGCCGAGCGGCACCTCCACGACGTCCCACCCACGCAGCAGCGCGCGGCGCCGGTACATGACGAAGGACGGGGCCGGGATGACGGCCACCGGGCGCTCCCGGCCGACGCCCGGTTCTCCCCAGGCATCGAACAGCAGGCCGAGCAGCTCGTCTGAGCCGGTGCCGGCCACGAGCGCGCCGGCGGGGGCGCCGCTCCAACGCGACAACGCCTGCAGCAGCTCGGTGGCGCGGGCGTCCGGGTAGCGGTGCAGCGCCACGCCCGCGAGCGCCGACGACAACAGGGGCCCGAGGCGCGGGTGCTCGAACGGTGGCGCCTCGTTGGCGTCCAGTCGGAGGGCGCCCGGCAACCCCCCGGGGCGCGGCGGAGGGCCGAGCCCGTCGATCGTCCGTGTCTTCCCGTTGCTCATCGCGCCTGCCCCAGCGACTCCAGCAGCGCGGTTGCCCCGGCTGCGTCCAGCGCCGTGGGTACGCCGCGCTCCTCCAGGGCAGCACGCAGGGGCGGCGGGAGCCCCGCCTCGCCCGTGAAGGCCACCATGCCCTTGATTCCGCCACCGATGGAGAGCGCCGCCAGTTGGTGGACGCCGCCGAGCCCGAGTGGACGGACCCAGCGCGCCACGCGCACGTTCGCGGTCCGCTCGAGCCCCGGGCCGAGCGCCGCGTCCGACAGCAGCGCGTGCTCGCCGAGCTTCTCGCGCTCCTCCGCGATCCACCGGGCGAGCGCCTCCGCGTGCCCCGGCTCCGCCACCAGCGCGAGGTAGCCCCCGCGCTCGTGGAACTGTCCCTTGAGCCGGTCCATGGCGACGGCCGACAGCGCGCGGACGAGCTCCACCGCCGGGCCGGGATGCTCGCGGCAGTACCGCTCGAGCTGCTCGTAGGACACGCGCCCCACCACGCACGGCCCCTCGGCCACCACGTCTGCCGTGCGGGTGTGCGTCCCGAACCAGCCCATCTCGCCCACCACGGTGGGGCCCGAGAGCCGGACCCGTCCCACCTCGGGGCTCTCGACGCACACCGTGCCGGACTCGAGCACGTAGAGTGCGTCCGCCACTGCGCCCCGCTCGAACAGCCGTTCGTCCGGGGAGAGCAGCGACTGCTCCATGAGCGCCCCCGGGATGCCGAGCACTCCGCCCGTGCTGGGCGGGGCGACGTCCGAGTAGACGCTGGGCGTCCAACCGGGGATGAACCTCCGGGCCACCTCGGCGTAGGCATGCCCCCGGAAGTTCAGCAGGCCGAGCGGCGACTCCTCCGGGACCTGGCCGGGGGCGGGGAGCTTGAGCAGCGACGCCGCGGCGCGCTCGGAGAGATCACAGCACGCAATCCCCTCGGGGACGCGCAGGGCGCTGAAGCGGCGGAACGCCTCCGGCAGCTGGCCACCCGTCATCTCGAGGGTGGAGGCGAACTCGGACGCATCCTCGAGGCCCAGGTTCACCCCCTGGCCCATGAAGGGCGCCGTGGCGTGCGCGGCGTCACCGAGGATGAGGAGCTGCTGCCCATCCGTCCACGTGCCGCACCGCACGATGCTGATGGGCGCGAGCGGGGCGCGGAGGATCTCTCCCATAGGGCGGGACAGGTGCGGCACCACGTCCGGCAGGGTCTCGGAGAAGATCCGCTCCAGCGAGTCCGGGCGGCTCCACGCGGCGCGGGGAACCACGAGGGTGCAGCGGTAGGTGCCATCCGGGGCCGGGAAGCCCACCAGGAAGAAGCGCTCGCGCGGCCAGATGTGGATGGCATGCGCGGGGTACCGGTGCTCTCCGGGCCGAGGGGCCGTCACGGTGAGCTCCGCGTAGCCCCAGGCGGAGGTCTTCTTCGCGAAGTCCACGCTGGGGGCCCGCACCAGGGCTGCGCGCACCGCGGAGGCCACGCCGTCTGCGCCGATGACCGCGTCCACCTGCTCCTGGCGAACGCTGCCGTCCCGCGCGCGGACCAGCACCCCGCAGGGCGCCCGGGTCACGTCCACGCAGGCGTCCCCGAGGCAGGCCTCCACCCCGTCGTGGGAGAGCGCCCAGTCCAGCACGGTCCGCGTGAGCTCGGCGCGTGAGACCGAGAAGTTGCGCCACGAGGGGTCCCTCGGCCTGAGGACCTCCACCTCGCCGCCCCGCGGGTGGAACGCGCGCCCCTCGAGCGGGATGGCACGGGCGAGCACGGCGTCCGCCAGCCCCACGCGCGCGAGCGCCCGGACCCCGCGGGGGGAGAGAGAGAGCTGGATGGTGGCGCCCTCGTGCGTGCTCGCCGGGTCCTCTCGACGGTCCAGCAACAGCACGCGGTGCCCCACCGCTGCGAGCCCACCGGCCACGTAGGCGCCAACGGGGCCCGCCCCCGCCACCGCGATCCGCTTCATGCCCGCGCTCCCCCCGGCGGCAGCTCGGAGGCGAGCGCGCGCGCTGCCCCGTGGAGCAGGGCCACGTCCGCCGAGGCGACGAGCAGCGAGGCGCCCAGCCCGTGGGCCTCGCGCGCTGCGGTCCCGTCCCGCACGAAGGCGCCGAAGATCTTTCCCGCGGCACGCGCGGCCGAGGAGATCCGCGCCGCCGCCGCCGCGAGGGCGGGGTCCCCCGGCGAGACGCCCAGCGACAGCGCGAGGTCCCCCGGACCGAGGAAGAGCAGGTCGATGCCCGGCACGCGCGCCACCTGTTCACAGGCCGCCAGCCCCGCGGCCGTCTCCACCTGCGCTGCCACGAGCACGCGCGCATTGGACCGCGCGGGGTGTGCTCCCGCCGGCACGCGGCCGTGTCCGCTGGCGGCGGTGAGCGGGTGGAAGCCGCGGGTGCCTTCCGGTGGATAGCGGCACCAGGCCGCGAGCTGGGCGGCTGCCTCCGGGTCGTCCACCATGGGGGCGAGGATGCCGTCGGCCCCGGCCTCCAGCGCGTCCTGCACGTGGGAGCGCTCCAGTGCAGGGATCCGCACCAGCGCCAGGCCGCCGGCCGCGTGGGCCGCGGTGACCAGTCCCGCGGCAGTCTCAGCGCCCATGACGCCGTGCTCGCGGTCCACCACCACCGCGTCGAACCCGGCGGCGAGCACCAGCCCCACGGCTGCAGGATCCTTCAAGGCGACGAAGCTGGCCCGGAGCGGACCGTGCGTTGCCGGCGGGGCCGAGCTGCAGGCGGCGGCGAGACGCTGGGGGAGGGCGCAGGTGCAAGGCGGCATGGGGCTGAAACGCTGTCACGGGGCCCGCGCAGCGTCCACACCCGGCTCCACGAACGACGGTGCGCCGGGAGGGTGGAGACACCCCCCCCGGCGCCGCCGTGCCGCTGGTGGGCGTGCTCAGCCCTTCACGGACCAGACGTCCGCGTAGCTGCGCTCCTGTCCCTTGATCTTGAACGTGGCCCCGTCGCGGTTGACCAGGGTGTTGCCCTCGGCGTCCATCTTGCGTGCCTTGCGCTCGCCGCTCGAGAGGTTGATCTCGGTGATGCCCATCTCGCCGAGGGACTTCTTCTCGCCGCCGTAGCCCTGCTTCATCCCCAGGCCGTATTTCTTCTCGAGCAGGCCGAGATCCTTCGCATCCAGCTTCGTGTCACCGGTCTTCGCGTTCACGAGCCCCTCGCGGCGGGCCAGCGCCTCCAGCGCGTTGAAGCCGTCCGCGTACTTCTCGCTCTTCCCGTCCCCGTCGAGGTCCGTGAAGTTGCCGAGGAGATCCTTGCCGTCCTTGCCACCGCGCAGGGCGAGCATGCCGCCGTCCACCTCGGTGAGGGTGTCCTTCTTTCCGTCCGCGTCCAGGTCGAACTGGACCTTCTCACCCGTGGTGCGGATGCCCTTCCCCGAGGTGTCGAAGGCGAGGGGATCCATCATCCCCATCATCGCCATCATCTGCATCGGGTCCGGGCCGGGCGGCGGAGAGGGTGCCGGGGTGGGCTCGGGCGAGGTGACGGGGCTCTGCTGGGACTCGGTGGCGGGGGAGGTGACGTTGGAGAGCTGCGGCGAATCTCCCTCGAACGCGTTTGGCTCACCGCCCTCGGCTGCTTCCGCCGCGGCTCCCTC
>JBDLRJ010000483.1:0-4873 GCA_039800145.1 Pseudomonadota bacterium
CCGGCAGGCGCGGGGGGCCACCTGTTTCGAGTCCGGTGAGTGCGCGCCGGCGGACTTCTGTGACGATTCCGCCACCTGTCCCGGCACGTGCTCTCAGAGGAAGGGCGCAGGACAGCCGGCCCCGACTCCGGATGCATGCGCGGAGGGACTTTTCGACGACGAGGGTACCTGCAAGCCGCTGGTGGCCACGGGCCAGTCGTGCGCCCCGGCGGACGGGAGCTCACGGGAGAAGTCCTGCGTCGAGGGCAGCGTCTGCAATGCGCAGGCGGTCTGCGCCCCGAGCGCGAAGGCCGGTGAGCCCTGCGAGGACACCTCGGAGTGCGTGTTCGGGTTTGCCTGCGGCGCGTCTGGGACGTGCGAGGGAACCACCTCCGTGGGTGGAGCCTGCACCGTCCTGTCCCGCAACTGCAGGTTCGACCTCTCCTGCCAGGTCGACAACCCGCAGGCCTTCTCCGGTACGTGCCAGCCCCTCCGCAGCAACGGGGGCAGCTGTCTCTTCGATTTCGACTGCCAGGCCAACCTGTACTGCAGCGGGGCGAGCTTCGGTCCCGGTGGTGCTACCCCGGGCGCCTGCTACGCGTACCTCGCGCTCGACGGCGACTGCACGTCGACCTCCGCGTGTGGGCCGCGCCGCTATTGCTCCGCGGGTGCGTGCAAGGACCGCCTGGGGGTCGGCGCTGCGTGCACGGGGGACGACGCGTGTTCACGGGGGCTCGCATGTGAGACCGGGACGTGCGCGGTGGCCGAGTGCAGGGACGCGCCGCTGTGAGGTCCACCGTGGGCGTTCGCGTCCTCGGGGTGCTCGCCGCGGTGCAGGTCGCCGCGACGGGGTGCCGCGCCGCCACGCCGCCCGGTGCGACCCCGGCGGCGAGGCCCGCGCCGGTGCGCTTCCTCGCGGTGGGGGACACGGGGCGCGGCAACGCCGAGCAGTCCCTGGTGGCGGACCTGATGCGGCGCAAGTGCGCCGCGTCCGGCTGCGACTTCGTGGTGATGCTCGGTGACAACTTCTACCCCACGGGCGTCTCGTCCGTGGAGGATCCCCAGTTCGAGGAGAAGTTCGAGAAGGTGTACGCCGGGCTGGACGTGCCCTTCTACCCGGTGCTCGGGAACCACGACTACGGCGGCAACGGGGCGGGGGACGAGTTCGGCAAGGGGGCGCACGAGGTGGCCTACTCGGCCCGCTCGCAGCGTTGGAAGATGCCCGCGCCCTACCACCACTTCGTGAAGGGGGACGTGGAGTTCTTCGCCACGGACACCAACCTGCAGCTGCACGGGCAGGACGCGGACCAGCGCCGGGACATGTCGGCCTGGCTGAAGGACTCGAAGGCGAGGTGGAAGATCTCGCTCGGCCACCACCCGTACCGGAGCAACGGCTACCACGGGAACGCGGGCAGCTACGACGGCAAGGCCGGCGTCTCTCCCTGGGACGGCGCGGGGGTGAAGTCCTTCTTCGAGGAGATCCTCTGCGGCAAGGTGGACCTGGCCCTGTTCGGGCACGATCACAACCGGCAGTGGCTGGAGTCCACCTGTAACGGCACGGAGCTGGTGGTCTCCGGGGCCGGTGCCGGCGGGAGCTCGCTGAAGCAGACCCACCCCGCGCGCTTCCAGGCGCCCACGGTCGGGTTCCTCTGGGCCGAGGTGGACGGGGCCACCCTGCGCGCGGAGTTCATCGGGCCCGAGGGACAGGTGGAGTTCACCCGCACCCTGCAGGCCCGCTGAAGCGCTACGACCGGAACTTCTTCATCCGCTCGCGCATGAGGCTGCGCTTGAGCGGGGACAGGTGCGTGACGAACACGCGCCCGTCGAGGTGATCGATCTCGTGCTGGAACACGTGGGCGAGGCGCCCTTCCGCCTCCTGCTCGTGCCACGCGCCGGAGCGGTCCTGGAACTTCACCTTCACCTTGTGGAACCTCGGCGTCTGCTCGAACTGGCCCGGGACGGACAGGCACCCTTCGCGGAGCTCCACCTTGCCGGACTTCTCGAGGACTTCCGGGTTCACGATCTCGAACCAGCTCCCGTCCTCCCGTCCGACGATGGCCACGCGCAGGGCCACGCCCACCTGGTTGGCCGCGATGCCGATGCCCTCCGCCTCCTTCATGGCGGCGTACATCTCCTCGAGCAGCTGCTCGAGCGGGGCGCCGAACTCGGTGACGGGCTGGGTGGGGGACTCGAGCACCTTGCTCGGCCAGATGACGATGTCTCGCTTCTGCATGGCCGCCTCCATAAACGAAGCCGCGGCGAGCCTCCAGCCCCGCCGCGGCCACGTTCACCCGGACGTCCCCCGCGGGGACGCGCCGCCTAGTACCGGTAGTGCTCCGGCTTGAAGGGCCCGTCCGACTTCACGCCCAGGTACTCGGACTGCGCCTTCGTCAGCTTCGTGAGCTTCGCACCCACCTTGCCGAGGTGCAGCAGGGCGACCTTCTCGTCCAGCCGCTTGGGCAGCGTGTACACCTTGCCGGTCTCGAACTTCGTCCCCGCGTCCAGAGAGCCCCACAGCGCCAGCTGCGCCATGACCTGGTTGGTGAAGCTGTTGGACATGACGAAGGACGGGTGGCCGTCCGCGCAGCCGAGGTTCACCAGCCGGCCGCGCGCGAGCACGATGAGCTTCCGCCCGTCCGGGAAGATGAACTGGTCCACCTGCGGCTTGATGTTCTCCTCGCGGATCTCGGGGTGCTTCTCCAGCCAGGCAATCTGGATCTCGCTGTCGAAGTGGCCGATGTTGGCCAGGATGGCGCCGTCCTTCATCTTCGACATGTGCTCGCCGGTGACCACGTCACAGCAGCCCGTGGCGGTGACGATGATGTCCGCCAGCGGCGCGGCCTCGTCCATGGTGACGACCTGGAAGCCCTCCATGGCGGCCTGCAGCGCACAGATGGGATCGATCTCCGTCACCATCACGCGCGCCCCCAGCCCCTTGGCGGCCTGGGCGCTGCCCTTGCCCACGTCCCCGTAGCCGGCCACCACCACCACCTTGCCCGCCACCATCACGCCCGTGGCCCGCTTGACGCCGTCCATCAGGGACTCGCGGCAGCCGTAGAGGTTGTCGAACTTGGACTTGGTGACCGAGTCGTTGACGTTGATGGCCGCGCACTTGAGCCGGCCCTGCTTGCTCATCTCGTAGAGCCGGTGCACGCCCGTGGTGGTCTCCTCGGACAGCCCGCGGATGGCGTCCGGGCCGGTGAAGAGCTCCGGGTGCTTCTCGTGCAGCCAGATGGTGAGATCCCCGCCGTCGTCCAGGATCATGTTCGGGCCCGTGCCGCCCTTGAACGCGAACACCTGCTGCTCGAGGCACCAGTCGTACTCCTCCAGCGTCTCGCCCTTCCACGCGAACACCGGGATGCCGGCCTTCGCGATGGCCGCCGCGGCGTTGTCCTGCGTGGAGAAGATGTTGCAGGACGTCCACGTGACCTCGGCCCCGAGCGCCACCAACGTCTCGATGAGCACCGCCGTCTCGATGGTCATGTGCAGGCAGCCCGCGACGCGCGCCCCCTTCAGCGGCTGCTGGCCCTTGTACTCCTCGCGGAGCGCCATCAGGCCCGGCATCTCCTTCTCGGCGATCTGGATCTCCTTGCGGCCCCACTCGGCGAGCGAGATGTCGGCGACCTTGTAAGCGGGGAACTCCGTGCGGTGGTTCATCATCGGGTGACTCCGGTGGGTGCTGCGGGGGAACGGGTGGACTGCGCCTGCGCCGCGCTCTTGCGTGCCACCCAGGCATGCCAGTCCAGGTGGCGGTCCGGCCCCTCGCGGTGCAGGGCAGGAGACAGGGGGAAGTGGGCCACGGGCTCGAGCCCCGCGGCGGTGAAGAGGGGAGGGAGCTCGTCCGCGGCAAAGCCCTGCCACACGTCCCCGCCCTCGGTGCGGAGCGCCTCGTCGGAGTGCGGCAGGTAGTCCAGGACCACCAGGTGGCCGCCGCGCTTGAGCAGGCGGGCAAAGGCCTTCACCGCGGCGCCCGGGCGGGAGGCGTGGTGCAGCGTGCGCGCCGCGTAGACCAGGTCCGCCCCACCGGCCGCCGCCACGCGCTCGTACAGGGCCACGTCGTCGTAGCTGCCGGGGAAGAGCGAGACGTGCGCGTACCCGCGCTGGGCCACCCGCGCGGCGCACCGGGCCAGCTGCGCGCGGCTGCGGTCCACGGCGATCACCCGCTCGAAGAGCGGTGCAAGGACGTCCAACAGCACCCCCTCGCCCGTGCCCGCGTCCACGGCCAGCCCCCGCCCCGGCAGCAGCGGCGAGAGCGCCGCGAGGTGGGCAAGGTGTGCCGCGGATGGGAGCGAACCCTCGTCGCTCGGGGCGGGCCGCTGCGCCTCGAACAGGCGCTGCCCCGTCGCCTCGCGCTCGGCCACCACGCCCGCCACGCGGGACAGGCTGCCGTCCCGCAGGCAGAGGCTCCGTCCCTCGGCGAGTGCCTCCTCCACCACCGCGTCCGCCGCCGGCACCGCGCGGAGCAGCGTCCGCGTCCCGTCCCGGCGGCTCTCCAACAGCCCCGCCTGACGCAGCGCCGCCACCTTCCGGCTCACCTGCGGCTGGCCCTCGCCGAGCAGCGCGGCGAGCTCCCCCACCGCCAGCTCCTCCTCCGCGCAGAGCGCCAGCAACTGCAGCCGCCCCTCGTCCGAGAGCAGCCGGAACAGCCCCACCCGCGACAGGGCGCGGGCGGCGGGGCGTGCGGCGTGGGACCGGGAAGACATGCAAGGCTGTATATGCATCCATGCGCATGGATGCAACAGCGGTCGGGGGCGCAGCGCACCCCGAGGGGGACAGGGGGGAGGGGACTAGAGCCGCCGCTCGTAGCGCGTGGCCTTCATGAGGGACTCGATCCGCTCGAGCACCTCGGGCTTGTAGACGCGGCTGCCGCAGGTGGGGCAGTTGCCCTGGGGGA
>JBDLRJ010000484.1:0-2897 GCA_039800145.1 Pseudomonadota bacterium
CGCTCAAGGTCGCCGAGGCTGCCGCGGACGTGGAGGCCGCGCGCGCGGTGCTGCTTGCCGCGGGCGTGAAGGAGGACGAGGCCAGCCGCATGCTCGGCGGGAGCGGGCACGTCGTGCTCAAGGCGCCCTTCGCCGGGACGGTCAGCCGCGTCACCGCGGTGGTGGGCGAGGTGCGCGAGCCCGGGGGTCCACCGCTCGTGGAGCTGCAGTCAGCGGGGGAGGTCCGCGTCGAGGCACGCTTCGGCGTGCCCCCGGCGCTGGACGTCCCTTGGGAGTTCCTCGGGGCGGATGGTGCGCGCCTGCCGCTCCGGGCGCTCGGCCATTCGGCGGCTGCTGCCCCCGAAGACGGGAGCCGCGCCGCGTGGTTCGAGCCCTCCGCGGGGAACGCGCCTGCCCCTGGCACGCCGGGGCGCGTGGTGCTGGGGCCGGGCGCCGGCGCGGTGCTGGTCCCCTCCCCTGCCCTCCAGCGCGAGGGTGCACGGGCCTCGGCGGTGAAGGCGGACGGCGCGCGCGTGGAGCTGCAGGTCCTCGGCTGCAACGGGGCGGACTGCCTGGTGAAGGGCCCCGTGGCCGCGGGTGACGCGCTCGAGCTCCCGGCCCGCGGGAGCCCGCCGTGATCCGGCGCCTCGCCGAGTGGTCCGTGGACCACCGAGCCTGGGTGCTCGCGCTGACGGGCCTGCTGGCCGCCGCCTGCGCCGCGCTCTCCGTGGGGCTGGAGCTGGACGCGCTGCCGGATCTCACCAACAACCAGGTGCTGGTGCTCACGCGTGCCCCGGGCTTCACGCCCGAGGAGGTGGAGCGGCTGGTCTCCCGACCCGTGGAGGTCTCGCTCGGCGGCGCGCCGGGGCTCCAGGAGCAGCGCAGCCTCTCCCGCTACGGCATCAGCGTGGTGACGCTGGTGTTCGAGGACGACTTCCCGCACTACCTCGCGCGGCAGATCACCCAGGAGCGGCTGAGTGCTCTCTCGCTGCCCCCGGGCGTTCCCGCGCCGGAGCTGGGCCCCGTCACCGGCGGGCTCGGCGAGGTGTTCCACTTCACCCTCTCCTCGAAGTCGCGCTCCACGGCGGAGCTGCTCGAGCTGGTCAACCAGCGCGCGGCCCCGCTGCTGCGCACCGTGCCCGGCGTGGTGGAGGTGAACCCCTGGGGCGGCGCCACGCGGACGCTGGACGTGGTGGCGGACCCGGTGCGGCTCGCCCAGCGGCAGCTCACGCTCTCGGAGCTCAGGGACGGACTCGAGCAGGCCACCGGGACCTCGGCGGGGGCGGCGCTCCCAGCGGGGCGGGGGCAGGTGCTGCTGCGCGGGCTCTCGCGCCCGGTGGAGGCGCACGAGCTGGCGAGCGCGGTGGTGCACCGCGGAGAGCGCGCCGGGCTTCCCTCCGTGGACCGCGCCTCCGACGTCGCCGAGGTGCACGAGGGTCAGCTCGTCCGCACGGGGGCTGCCACGCTGGATGGCCAGGGCGAGGTGGTCTACGCCATGGCGCAGATGCTGCTCGGCGCCAACGCGCTGCAGATCATGGACGGCATCCACGCGAAGCTCCCGGCCGTCCGCGCGGCGCTCCCCCCGGACGTGGCGTTGGACGTCGTCTACGACCGCAGCGTGCTCGTGCGCGGCACGCTGCGCACCGTGGGGAAGAACCTGCTCGAGGGCGGCCTGCTGGTGATGGCCATCCTCTTCCTGCTGCTCGGCAGCGTGCGCGCGGGGCTGCTCGTGGCGGCGGCCATTCCACTCTCCATGCTGGGGGCCACGGCGGCCATGCGGCTGCTGGACATCCCCGGCAACCTCATGTCGCTGGGCGCGGTGGACTTCGGGCTCCTCGTGGACGGCGCGGTGGTCATGGTGGAAGGGGTGTTCCACGCGCTCTCCCACGGCCCCGCCCGGCGCACGCACGCCCCCCTGGACCGCGCGGGCTTCCGCGGGCTCGTGCGCACCACGGCGGGACAGCTGGCCCAGCCGGTCTTCTTCGCGGTGCTCATCATCCTGCTGGTCTACGTGCCGGTGCTCACGCTGTCGGGGACGGACGGCAAGCTGTTCCGCCCCATGGCCATCACCGTCGTGTTCGCGCTCGCCACGAGCCTCCTGCTCGCGCTCACGTTCGTCCCCGCCGCGGCGAGCGTGGTGCTGCGCCCATCGGACGTCCCCGAACGCCCGCCCTTCCTCGTGCGCCTGCTCGAGCTCACCTACCCGCCGGTGCTGGGGCGCGCCATGCGTCACCCGCTGCTCGTGGGACTCACAGGCGTCCTGGTGCTCGGGGCCGGGCTGTGGTTCTTCGTGGACTCCGGCAGCGAGTTCACGCCGCAGCTGGACGAGGGAGATCTCGTCATCCAGACCACGCGCTCCCCGGACATCTCGCTCGAGGCCGGGGTCGTGGCGGCGGGCGAGATGGAGGCCGCCCTGCGCCGCGTGCCCGAGGTCCTGCACGTCGCCTCCCGCATCGGCAGCCCCGCGGTGGCAACGGACGTGATGGGGCTGGAGCAGGCGGACGTCTTCGTCTCGCTGAAGCCGAGGGACGCGTGGCGCCCCGGCCTCACGCGCGAGGCGCTCATCGCGGAGCTCGAGAAGCTCATCCCGGCCGCCGAGGGGGGCGAGGCGCCGTCCTTCACCCAGCCCATCCAGATGCGCTTCAACGAGCTGCTCGGCGGCGCGGTGACGGACGTGGCCGTGAGCGCCTACGGGGAGGACCTGGGCGAGCTGCGCCGGCTGTCCGAGGCGGTGCACGACGCGGTGCACCGGCAGCCCGGCGCGGTGGACGTGCGGGTGCTGGCGCCGCCGGACGTGCCGCTCATCACCGTCCGGCCGAGGCCCCTGGATGCCGCGGCGGCGGGGCTCACCTCGGCCGAGGTGCTGGACGCGGTGGCCGCGGTGCGCGCGGGGATCGAGGTGGGCACCACGTGGCGCG
>JBDLRJ010000485.1:0-6492 GCA_039800145.1 Pseudomonadota bacterium
CAGAGCCAGCTGCAGACGGCGAAGTTCAAGGCGGTGGTGGAAGAGTCCCCGGACGACGCCGCGCTCAAGAAGTACGGACTGGACGCCCCCCGGTTCGCGCTCACCGGGACCGCCACCTTCCCGGACGGGTCCACCAAGACGCTGAAGGTGGAGGCCGGCATCGACAACCCGTTCGACGGCAGCGTGTACATGCGCCGCGAGGGGGACAAGGCGGTCTACGCGGCCGAGGGCGGGCTCCGCTACACGCTGGAGAAGGGCACGTTCGATCTCCGGGACAAGGAGATCTTCTCCGCGCTGGAGGAGCCGAAGCTCCGGCGCATCCGCGTGAAGACCCCCACCACGTCGTACGATCTTGCGCGCGGGGACAAGGGCTGGGCGCTCCAGGCGCCGCTGGCCACGGACGCAGACGGCACGGCCGTCACCGCGCTCGTGGCGGGGCTGCGGGGCGAGCGGGCGCAGGCCTTCCCCGAGGACTCCGCCGCGCGGCGCTCGTCGCTCGGGTTCGACGCCCCGAGGGCCGAGGCGACGTTCGAGAAGGACGGCGAGACGGTGCGCGCGCGCTTCGTGGACGGCGAGGGCGGGCGGGTGCTGGCCCTGGTGGAGGCGGGGGGGACGGCGCAGCTCGCGGAGCTCATGGGCACGGCGCTGGCGGGCCTGGAGAAGCGGCCCGCGGACCTGAGGGACAAGACGGTGCTCACGTTCTCGCGGGACGCGGTGGCGCGCATCACGGCGTACGCCTCCGGTGGGACGGCGCCCACGTGGAGCCTGGAGAAGGCGCGCGCGGAAGACGGTGGCGTCACGGACCGCTGGACGCTCACGGCCCCCGAGGCAGGTCCGGCGAAGGCGGGGAAGATCATCTCGCTGCTGTATTCACTCGGGAACCTGAAGGCGGCCGCCTTCGTGGAGGACGGCAAGGAGGCGAAGCGGCTCGGGCTCGTCCCGGACGCGGCCCGGCTTGAGCTCCAGGACGCGGCGGGCAGCACGCTCGCCACGCTGACCCGCGGGGGCCCCGCGTCCGAGGGCAGGGTGTACGTGCGCGGGAGCCGGCCCCAGCCCCTGGAGGTGGATGGAACGAAACTGCAGGAGCTCTTCCCTTCCCCCGCGGACGTGAAGGAGGCCCCCGCGGCCGACGCGGGCGCATCCGCCGCGGCGCCGTGAGCGTGCGCCCGCCTCAGAGCTCGTGGAGGCGGAAGCGCAGCGGCGGATCCTGTTTCCGGAGGAGCGGGTAGGCCACGTTGAACACCGGCACCCCCTTGTCGGTGCGCCCCGCGGGGGCGCCGTGGTGGGCGTGGCCGTGGAACACCACCTGCGCGCCGTAGCGGTCAATGGGGCCCATCAGGCGGCTCGTGCCCAGGAAGGGACGGATCTCCGGATTCTCACCCTCCGTCGTCCCGGGAATGGGCGCGTAGTGCGTGATGACCACCTTGCGCGGCGTGTCCAACTGGCCGAGCGCGGCCTCGAGCCGCAGGGACTCCGTCACCGCCTCCTGGACGTACGCCCGCACCGTGGGCTCGCCGAACGCCTGCAGGGTGGCGTTTCCGTAGCCCCCCCCGAAGCCCTTCACGCCTGCCACGCCGAGGTACTTCTCGACGACGGAGTGATCTCCCGCGAGGAGCCGCACCCCCACGCGCGCGAGGATGGCCTCCACCTCCTCGGCGTGGCCCGACTCCACGTCGTGGTTGCCGAAGACGGCGAGACACGGGATGCGCAGGGCAGACAGCTCCTCCGCGAGCGTGCTCGCCTCGCGCGGCAGGCCGCGGTCCGTGAGATCGCCGCAGAGCAGCAGCACGTGGGCCTGGGCGTTCGCCTCCCGCACCAGCTCGCGGAAGCGGCCGCGGTGATCTTCCCGGCAATGGAGATCACCGACCGCTGCCACGCGGAATGGATCCGACGGTTGCCGCATCACCGCGTCCCCTCCCCCTCGCGCGCTCGTCCCAGGCGCGGCCGTCCTGGTACCCCCAGTGGGCGAGGTCCAGCACGTAGTTGGCACGTGACAGGAGGGGCCCCCGGCACACGCGCTCTTGCCAGTCACCCTCGCTCACCGAGTCTCCCGCGCGCGTGAGCAGCTCCGCCATCACCCACGGCGGGATCCTCGAGCGCTCCCCCGGGTAGACGAAGCGGTAGAGCAGCACGTGCGAGAGCAGCACCTCCCAGTGCCGGTCGAAACGGGCGAGCAGCCGGCGCCAATCCAGCCGGTCCGCGGTGGCCTGGAGCAGGTGCACCACGTCCGCCCCGTCGTACCGCTCGCGCTCGAGCACGAAGGCCTTGCTCCAGATGAGCTCCTCCGGGGGCGCGATGAGCACCTCGTGCCCGAAGAGGTTGCTCGCCTGCGCGTGCTCGAACCAGGCGTCGTCCACGTCCGCCACGCCGTTGCCCGAGCAGAAGATGAGGTCCACGAACCACTCCCCGAGGTAGGCCTTGTAGAGCCACACCTCGTCGGTCCGCTCGGTGCGCCACCCGTTCGCCGCGAGCAGCTCCAGGGCGCGCGCGGCGTCTGCGCGGCGGGGGAAGAGGTCCAGGTCCTTGGTGTCCCGGAAGATGCCCGTGTACTGGCAGAAGGCGTAGGCGCCGCCCACCACGAACGGGATGCCGCCGCCCTGGAGCAACTCCACGGCACGGGCCCGCGCGTGCAGCTCGGCCGCGGGGCGCAGCCGCTCCGCCGCGGCAGGCTCGGTGCTCAGGTCACCGGGGTGGTTGACGGGCCGCTCCATGTTGCCGGTGAAGGTGCGCCGGGTGCCCCCGGCCGGGGAGTCCCCCGCCCCGTCGCCACGGACGCCCGGCTGCAGGGCGGGGCGTCCTCCAGCCCGGGCGCGCGCCTCAGCGCCCGGCCTCTGCGAGTGCCGCCGCCTCCACCTTCGCCCGCTCTGCGGGGAATCCATCCACGGCCCGGCGCGGCGAGGGATTCGCGAACACGATCTGCAGGTTGTCCCCCGTCTCGGGCTCGAGCGACGTGCGCCCCACGCGGAGCGCCTTCATCGTCCGCGTGGCGCCCGGTGGCATCCGGGGCGTCACCGCCGCGTCCGGCCCCGGGCGCTTGTCGATCTCCGGCTCGCGCAGCTCGCGGATCCGCACCGCGTCCAGCGACACGGGCGGGCGCGCCACCACGAACACCGCCGCCTCGCCGATGTCGCCTGCCCACCCCGCCCCGGTCGCGAGCACGTAGTGCACCGAGCCGTCCACGAACGCCTCGTCCGAGCTCCACCCGTCTCCCCGGTGCGGGTCCGCCAGCACCGCGTAGCGCACGCGGACGCGCCGCTTCGTCCCCTTGCGCGCAGGCTTCAGCTGGAACGTGTGCCACGTCTCCTTCCGGCGCTTCGTGTAGGTGTGCCCCTCGGGCCCCATGCGCGTGACGTGTTCGATGGACTCGGCCTTGACGGGTTGAGGCGCCTTCTCCACCCACGCGCGGAAGCCGAGGAGCGGGCGGTGCACCTGGTTGCGTCCACCCTCGAGGCGCGTCCCCTCCCCGGGGAACCCCACCGCCAGCTTCGGGGCCGGCCCCGTGGCTTCGAGATCGAACAGCGCGTCCACCACGGCGAAGCCCTCGAAGAGCTCCACCTGCACCTCCTCGCGGGCCATGCGCCACGGCGTGACGGCCTTGCCTCGCGGAGCGGGATCCCCCACGACGGCCACCGGCATGGGGGCGATGTCCGCCCACGCGGGGCCGGTGACGGGCAGCAGCAGGAGGAGCAGACCGGGCGGGAAGCGCATGCAGACCGCCTTTTAGCCCGGAAACTTGATCCGACCTGTAGCGGCCTGAAACTCGCGCGACCATGAGCGAGAACTCCCCGTCCAGCCGTTCCGAGCGTGTCCCCTTCGCGCGCCCCGTGCACGTCACGCCCCTGGATTCCAGCGAGCAGCCGCTGAGGCTTGTGGGAGGCAACCTGTCCCGGACGGGGATGTTCCTGCGCAGCAACCTCCTGCTCCCCGCGGGCACCAGGGTGTCGCTCGCGTTCGAGGCCAAGGGACAGCCGCTGCCCTTCGCCGAGGCCGAGGTCATCTGGCAGCGCGCCCCCACCGCGGACGGTGGCACGGCCGGGTTCGCCCTGCGCTTCACCCGGTTCCTCAACCAGCGCGGGCCGGAGTTGGTCGAGCAGCTGGTGTCGCTCGGCCGCAACAAGCTCGCGGAGGCAGAGGCAAAGCTCGCGCGCGAAGCAGCGCCGGAGCCCGTGCGCCAGGAAGAGGAGGCGCCCACGGTGCAGGCCGCTGCGCGTCCACCGCCCGCCCCGCTGGACGCCACTCCCCCCGAGCCGGCGCCGTCCGTCCGTCCCCCGCCCGCGGGAAAGCAGCCCGCGTTCGTCAAGCCCACGGGTCCCCTGTCCGTGGGCGTGCCGCGTCCCGTCTCCCCGCTGGATGCCTCCGAGACCGAGACCGGGAGCGAGGCCGAGGCGGACGCCGGCGGTGAAGAGGTGTCGCTGCACGAGTTCGAGGGATCTTCGTCGCTCCGTGCCACGAAGCTCCGCGGCCCGAGCGCCGGCGCCCTCGCGCTGCTCGTGGCAGTGCCCCTGGTGATCGCCGTGGCGGCATGGCGTGCCTCGACCACGAGCGAACCTGCGCTCGCCGTCCTGGAGAAGCCGGCAGCCCCCCCCACGCCTGCTGCCACGGCCACGGCAGCCCCGGCCCCCGCCGCTTCGGCCCCGGCGCCGACGGTCCCGGAGACACCTGCTGCCGCGGCGGCCGAGCCCGCCCCGGTGGTGAAGGAGCTCCCGCCGGCCCCCGCGAAGGTGCAAGCCCCCGTGGAGGTGGTCGCGGCTGCACCTGCAGCCCCGGCGCAGCAGCCGGTGGCAGCCGTCCCCGCGCCTGCCCCCACGCCCCCGGAGACGGCCAGGACGGCAACGCCCCCTGCCGCTGCCGTGGCGCGCACCGAGAAGCCCGAGCGGACCGAGAAGACCGCGGAGAAGCCGGCCCCTCGCGAGAAGGCGGCGGCCACCGGCAGCGTGAAGCTGGGCCAGGGGGCGGTCAGCGCCGCCTCGCTCAAGGGCAGCGCGCAGAAGCTCGAGCTGGACCTGGAGCTCCTGCGCGGGGCGCGCATCCGCCGCGCGTTCGCGCTCAAGGGGCCGCACCGGCTGGTGGTGGACGTGGAGGGGGGCCGCGCCGCGAAGTCGCTCGAGCGCTCGGTGGCACAGGTGCCCGGCGTGACGCGCGCGCGGGTGGGTCCGCAGCCCGGCGGCGTCACCCGGCTCGTGCTGGATCTCACCCGGCCTGCCGGAAAGGTGACCCACGGCGGAGACCGCGTCTCGGTCTCCTGGTAACCCTGGGCAACAACGCGCCGGCTTTGCAAAGGGCGCGAGGCTGATCTACAAACCGGCCCCCTTCAGAAGTTCGAGAGGAACTGATCCATGGCCCGCGTCACCGTCGAGGACTGCCTTCCCCTGGTGGACAACCGCTTTGCGCTCGTGCTGCTCGGCAGCAAGCGTGCGCGCCAGCTGATGTCCGGGGCCCGCCCCCTGACCGAGGTGAGCAAGAACAAGGCGCCGGTGCTCGCGCTGCGCGAGATCGCCACGGGCAAGGTCAAGTTCGACCGCGACGTCCGCGAGGCGCTCTCCGGCAAGTTCAGCGCGCCGAAGCGCTAGCCGCTGCCTCGAGGAGCGCGCGCGCCTTGCGCGCCATCTCCTGTTCCCCGGCGTAGGCGAGCTGCGTCTCTGCCTGCGCAAGGGGAAGCCACTTCGCCGAAGCCACCTCGCGCCGCATCTGCTGCGCGATCCGGTTGATGGTCCCCTGCTCCCACTCGAGCAGGAAGAACTGCACCCGCTTGTGCACGCGCCGCCCGTGCGCCTGGTACATGTACCGGACCTCTCCGAGCGGTGCGACCGCGCGCGCCTTCAGGCCCGTCTCCTCCGCCACTTCGCGGACCGCGGCCTGCTCAGGGGTCTCCCCTTCGTCCACGTGACCCTTGGGCAGCGCCCACACGCTCCGTCCCCGCGGGCGGATGGCGGCGAACTCGAGGGCCCCGTCCCGGACCCTGAACACCACGCCGCCTGCTGAGAACTCGGTTGCCACGTTGTCCCGTTTCGGTCCTGCGAGCCGCTCAAGCGGCGCGCGCGAGGTACCTCAGTTTCGCCTCGGCACCAAGGCGGTAGCTGTAGCGGAGTTCCGAGAGCAGCCGGTCCATGCGTCGTTCAGCCACGTGGCGGACGAGCCGCTGGCAGTAGGCCGCAGACAGCCGGTTGGCCTCCTCGTATCGCTGCCGCTCCTCCGCCGTGAGTCCGGGGTTGTACGAGACCTGCTCGAACAGCCGCCGGTGCAGCTCCCCCGCCCAGCTGCGCGCCCCGTCGTTCCAGCGGTGGAGTACGCAGAGCGCGAACTTGTCCACCTCCGCCTGGGTCTCGAGCTCCAGCAGCGACACCCTGCGCCCGTGGTGTGCCGCCCACGTGAGGTAGAGGAAGTGTGAGACGCCCTCGGCGAGCCGGCAGTAGGGGTCCAGGTCACCGTCCAACAGCTCCCCCGCGGAGTGGGCCTCCCACGCCTTGAGCCGCTCGAGCAACTTCGGCGCGA
>JBDLRJ010000486.1:0-5165 GCA_039800145.1 Pseudomonadota bacterium
TGGACGTGACCCCGCTGTCGCTCGGCGTGGAGACGCTGGGCGGCGTGATGACCAAGCTCATCGAGCGCAACACGACCATCCCCACGCGCAAGAGCGAGACCTTCAGCACGGCGGCGGACGGGCAGACCCAGGTGGAGATCCACGTCCTGCAGGGCGAGCGCGAGATGGCCGGTGACAACCGCAGCCTCGGCCGTTTCAACCTGACCGGCATCCCGCCCGCGGGCCGCGGAATCCCGCAGATCGAGGTGACGTTCGACATCGACGCGAACGGCATCCTCAATGTGTCTGCGAAGGACAAGGCCACGGGCAAGGAGCAGAAGATCACCATCACCCACTCGTCCGGCCTCGCGAAGGACGAGGTGGAGAAGATGGTGACCCAGGCGCGGGAGAACGAGGCCGAGGACAAGAAGCGGCGCGAGCTGGTGGAACTGAAGAACCGCGCAGAGAACACCGCGTACCAGATGGAGAAGCTCGCCTCGGAGAACAAGGACAAGATCTCCGCGGATTCGCTGAAGGCGCTCGAGGACGGCGTGAAGGAGGTCCACAAGGCGCGCGAGGGCTCCGACAAGGATGCGCTCGAGCGCGCGGTGAAGGCGCTCGAGCAGGTGGGGCAGAAGGTGGCCGAGGAGATGTACAAGGCCGCAGGTGCACAGGCCGCCCCGGGGGCGGCCGCGGGGGCAGCAGGCGAGGCGGGTCCGCAGGCCGCGGGCGGCGCGCCGGGCGCGGGAAAGAAGGACGACGTGGTGGACGCCGAGTTCCGCACCAACTAGCCCTTGCTCGCGTTGCAGTTGACACGGGCCGTGATGCCGCTGGGCGTCACGGCCCGTGGTCCGTCTAGAGGCCGGGTGGGCTAGGCTGCGCTCGCCCATGAGCTCACTCCGAACGGGACCGCCCGCGCAGGCGGCCCACGCCTTCCGCACCTTTTTCGACGAACTCCGGTCCTGCTTCTTCGAGCGCGAGGCGCTGCTCGGCCAGGTGGAGTTGGCGCTGCTGTGCCGCGAGCACGTGCTGGTGGTGGGGCCCCCGGGCACCGCCAAGAGCGCCGTGGCCTCCGCCGTGCTCGGACGGATCGTGGATGCGAAGAGCGGTCAGCCGTCCCTGTTCGCCAAGCAGCTCTCGGAGTCCACCGTCCAGACGGACCTCGTGGGACCGGTGGATTTCAAGGTGCTCACCGAGACGGGACGCACCGAGTACATCACCGACGACGGCATGCTCGGGGCCACCCACGCCTTCATCGACGAGGTGTTCGACGGGCGCGACATGCTGCTGCGCTCCATCCTCAACGTGCTGCACGAGCGCGAGCTGAAGCACGGCCGCCGCATCACGGCGGGGCGCACCGAGTGCGCCATCATGACCAGCAACCGGTACCTCTCCGAGGTGCTGGCGCGCAGCCCCGAGGTGTTGCTCGCCTTCGCAGACCGGATCTCCTTCGTGTGCTTCGTGCCGAAGGCCTTCGCGCGGCCGGAGAGCCGGGCGGCCATGCTCGCGCGCGCCACCCAGGGCCACCGCCCCGTGCTGCGCGCCCAGCTCACGCTCCAGCAACTGGACGTGCTCCAGGCACTCGTCGAGCGCGTGGAGGTCCCGGCGGACGTGAGCGAGGCGCTGGAGCGGTTGGTGGACGGGCTCGAGCGCGCGCTCCAGGCGCAGGTGGTGAAGCTGCCGGATTACGTCCCCACGAAGTACTTCTCGCAGCGCTCGCTCGTGAAGGCGCTCTGGGCGCTGAAGGCGGTGGTGGTGCGCGACGCGGTGTACGAGCGCCCGGAGCGTCCACTGGTGGCGACCGTGGAGGACCTGGACGCGCTGCGGGCCTTCTTCCTCCTCGGGGGGCCTCCGCCCCCGGAGGCGGAGGCGCTCATCAAGTCCAGCCCGGATCCACGCGAGAAGGCGCAGCTGGAGATCCTCCGCGTCGAGCACCGCGCGTTCGCCGAGGTGATGGCCGGCCTGAAGGACGGGCTGTCGGGGGGGGCGCGCAAGGAAGAGGAGGCGCTGGGACTCCCCACCGTGCTCGCGGCGATTCGCCAGGGCGCCGCGCAGTTCGATCCCGCCCAGCTGCTGGACCCGGCGCGCAAGCTCGAGTCTGCGCTGCTCCCCGGGCCGCGGCACCCGTCCAACCGTGCCCCGCTGCTCTCCGCGGCACACCTGCTCGTCGAGCGGGTCACGCTCGAGCTGGGACAGTTCCCGTGGCCTGACAGCGCGGAGGGCTGGGGGCGCTGGGTGGAGGGCGCCGCGGTGCTTTGCCGCGTGTGCAAGGAGGTGCCCGAGCTGCGGTCCCTTGGTCCCGCGCTCCACGCGGCGGCCACCGCCTGGACCCAGCGGGCCCACCCGCAGCTCGTGCGCACGTGGGAGGGACTCACCCTCGAGCCGAGGACCGTTCCGCCGCCGCCGCTGGAGTCCGAGGTGGCCGCGGCGGAGAGGCAGTGCGCTGCCCTCGAGCGGCTCGCCACGCACTGCGCGCCTGACAAGGTTCGCGCTGCGTTCTCCCAGGCTGAGGAGGCCACGCGCGCCCGGTTGCAGCAGCTGTTCCGGGACCGGGCGGCGGCGAGCTATGGGCAGGAGGGGCGCGACAAGGGCGGGGCCCTGCACGAGCGGCTCGCCGCGGGGGGACAGGAGCTCGAGGCCCTCGAGCGGGTGCTCTCGCGGCTCTCCTCGGAAGGCACGGGGCTCCGCGTTGCGCTGCTCGGACCGCTCGCGGCCCGCTGCGTGGCAGATGCACTCGCGCGCGTCCAGGTCAGGCGCCTTCCTGCGCTGTCCCACGAGGTAGGTGCGGCGGCCGAGCTCCTGCGGAGGGAGGGGCTGGATCCCGTCCCGGCGCTGGAGGCGTCGTCTGAACGGATCGTGGCACTGGTGGAGGCGTACGTGAAAGGGCTGGCGCCCCTGCCGGCGTTGCCCAACCTCGGCGCCCGGGAGGGGCTCAGCGGCGCCGCGTACCGCGAATACCGCGGGAGGTTGCACGCCCAGCGAAAGGACGGAGACGTGGGCGCGCTGCTGCAGCTCGAGCAGATGGTTGGAGGCGCCTCGCCCGTGGGGTTGCTGTCACCGGACCTGCGCCGTTCGCTCTTCGAGGCAGAGCTCGGGACGTTGAGCCGGCGCGTGGAGTACCTGACGGAGTGGTGGATGGTGCTGAGAAGGTCAGGTCTCGCCGGCAAGGAGCTGACGGCGCGGTCGGCGGAAAAGGCCCTGGACGAGCTGGTGGCCTCGCGCTTCCCACAACTCGTCCACCGGGAGGCGGAGTTCGCCGCCATTGGCACTGCGTTGGACGCGCTTGCAGAGGCCGCCCGCGAGGCAGTGGAGGCGGAGGCCTCCGCGCGGGTGGACGAGGTTCGGCGGCGGCTCGGCGTGCTCGAGGTGGACGTGGCGGAGCGTGGGCGCCGCTTGCTCGCCGCGAGGGCGGGGTAGCCCTGCGTGCGGGAGGCGCTCGAGACACTGCGCGCGCGGTTGGACGCGCTGCGGGAGGGGCGCGCGGCGCCGGGGCTCCTGGCCCGGACGTGGGCGCGCCTATCGCTCGGCGGAGATGCCCCTGGACGCGAGGTGCTCGCGGGCCTGGACCGGGCGCTGGACAACGTCGGTGTTCACACCGCCGCCGACGCGGGGCTGCTGAAGGAGCTGGCGGGGGCGGAAGGCCGAGCCGGGACGCTGGCGCGTGGGCTCGCCGCGCGGGCCGAGGAGGTGATGGAGGAGTTCGAGCAACGGGTCCGGGACGCGGAGCTCCGGTCCGCGGACGGGCTCCCGCCGGGACTTCTCTCGGCGCTCGAGCGGGACTTCCCCCGCCTGGTCCGCGTGGCGCGGGTCGCGGAGATCTTCGCCGGTGCCCCTGCTTCCGGCGCGGAGCGGTTGGATGCGCCGGCCGTCGTGGCGGCCGCTGCCCCGCCCCGGGATCCGCGGGTGGCGGTTGCCGCGTGGTGGGCAGAGCGTGCAGAGAAGGAGACCTCGGACTTCGTCCAGAAGCGAAGGGACCTGGACCGGGCGCACGAGCTGCTCCTGCGGATCGGCGCGCTGGACAGGGAGCGGGCGCTGGAACTCCGGGCCGAGGTGTCCGCTGCCCGCGAGCGGGCGCGCGAGGCGGTGCCCGTGCGGTCTCTGGACGCCTGGATCCGCCACGTGGGGGCGTCCCAGCGCGACGGGGCGGGGGCCTGGAAGGCCGTTCGGTCGCTTTACGAGGCAGCCGTGGAGGCGGGGGACACCCGGCTCGCGGAGGCGGCACGTGGCGCGGTGACGGCGCTGCTTCCCGAGGGCGAGGCGCTCGCGCGGCTCGTGTCTCGGGACGAGCGGTTGAGCGCCGTGGAGTGGACGGCCCCGTCGTCGCTCGGTCTTCCGCCGGGCGCCGCGAAGCCCCCCGGGGGGCGCGACCAGGAGCTCGCGGACCTCGCGTTCGAGCTCGGCGAGGAGGAGCTGGAGGCCTTCGAGATCGCCGCGGGGTGTGCGCGCTTCTTCGACGTGGAGGACGCGCTGGCGCAGGAGGTGGTCGCGGTGGACAGCCGGCCCGCTTCGCGCCGGCACCGCCGGGTCCCTTATCCCACGGAGATCCTGGCGTTCGAGCATGCCACCGGGTTGCACGAGGCGCGGGATTTCGTCATCCGGGATCCCCGGACGCTCTTGTATGATCTTGCGGCCGGCCAGCAACTGGTGCGGGCGTACCTGGAGGAGGTGCCGCCGGAGCGACCCCGCAAGACGCGCCAGACGGCAGTCCGGGTGTACGTGCTGGACGCGTCCGGGTCCATGCAGGGGGCTCGCGCTCGGTTCCGCGACGCGCTGCTCATGGCAGAGCTGAACGGACTGCGGGTGAAGGCCCGCAAGGGACAACCGGTCGACCCGCTCTTCTACTGCTTCTTCAACGACGTCCCCACGGAGCTCACCCGCGTGGACGACGCCGCGGATGCCGCGAGGGAGCTGTCGCTGCTGTTCGACAAGACCCTCGCGCAGGGACGAACGGACATCACGTTCGCGCTCGTCTCGGCCTTCCGGGAGGTCCACGCCGCGCGCGGGCGGGATCCCTACCTGGCGCGGGCCACGGTCGTCCTCGTGACGGACGGCGAGGACCGCGTGGACGTGGAGGCGGTGCGAGCGGCGCGGAAGCCCGTGGAGGACGTGGAGATCGCCTTCTCCTTCATCTCTCTCGGGGACGAGAACGTGGACCTGCGCGCGTTGGTGGACGAGCAGCGCGCGGC
>JBDLRJ010000487.1:0-2581 GCA_039800145.1 Pseudomonadota bacterium
GCTGATGGACGTCTCCGCAAAGCACCTGCAGGCCGAAGGCGCCGAGAAGTTGTCCCTCAAGGTAATGGAGAAGGAGCTCGAGGGGCGCGTGGACGTGGCGGCGCTGCTGCAGCTGCTCTTCGCCACCGACGCGGAGCTCGCGGCGCAGGGAGACCACGTGGACAAGGCGATTGACCGGCTGCGGCAGGAGCTTCGCCAGGCCGTGGCCCAGCCGGCCGGGATGATGTGGAACTTCTCCCGCCTCAAGACCGAGCGGCGGGTCATCACCGCGGAGCTGAAGCGGCGGGAGGGCGGCTGAGCCTCCACCCGGTTCATTGCGCAGGGCGCCGAATGTCCCTATGTCCATGGGCCGATGAGTTCTGCCCCTGACGCCCCCCGCGCCGCACGCCTCCAGGCCCTCCGGGACACGCTGTCCTCCCGGCTGCTCGTGCTGGACGGCGCCATGGGCACGCTCCTGCAACAGCAAAGCTTGCGTGCCGCGGACTTCGGCGGCGCAGAGCTCGAGGGCTGCAACGAGGTGCTCGTGGCCACGCGGCCGGACGTGGTGCAGGGCATCCACGAGCGCTACTTCGCTGCCGGCGCAGACGCGGTGGAGACCAACACCTTCGGCGGCACGCCGCTGGTGCTGGCGGAATACGGGCTGCAGGACCGCTGCCTCGAGCTCAACCGCAGGGCCGCAGAGCTCGCGCGCGCCGCGGCGGCGAAGTACTCCACCGGCGGCCGGACGTGCTGGGTGGCCGGCAGCATCGGCCCCACCACGCGCGCCCTCTCCGTCACCGGTGGCACCACGTTCGATGCGCTCCGCGAGGGCTTCTCGCTGCAGGCGCAGGGGCTCGCCGAGGGCGGCGCGGACTTCCTCCTCGTGGAGACGTGCCAGGACACGCGCAACGTGAAGGCGGCGCTGCTCGGCATCCGGGACGCGTGGGCGAGGCTCGGCGACGCGCTGCCCGTGGCGGTGTCCGGCACCATCGAGCCCATGGGCACCATGCTCGCGGGCCAGTCGGTGGAGGCGCTCTGCACCAGCCTCGAGCACGAGGAGCTGCTCTTCATTGGACTGAATTGCGCCACCGGCCCGGAGTTCATGACGGACCACGTCCGGTCTCTCTCCGCCATGAGCGAGTGGCCCGTGGGCTGCGTGCCCAACGCGGGGCTGCCGGACGAAAACGGCCGTTACCTGGAGACGCCCGAGATGCTCGCGCGCAGCCTCCGGCGCTTCGCGGACGCGGGCTGGCTCAACGTGGTGGGCGGCTGCTGCGGCACCACCCCCGAGCACGTCCGCGTGCTCGCCGAGGCCGTGAAGGGCTGCAAGCCGCGCGTGCCCCCGCGCTTCCGCAAGAGCACCCTGTCCGGCGTGGATTACCTCGAGGTGACGGACGAGGAGCGGCCCGTCATCGTCGGGGAACGGACCAACGTCATCGGCAGCCGGAAGTTCAAGGAGCTCATCGTCGCCGGGCAGTTGGAGGACGCCGCCGACATTGCCCGCGCGCAGGTGAAGCGTGGGGCGCAGGTCATCGACATCTGCCTCGCCAACCCGGACCGCGACGAGCTCCGGGACATGGAGCAGTTCCTCGAGGTCGCGGTGAAGAAGGTCCGCGTCCCGTTGATGATCGACTCGACGGATCCCGCCGTCATCGAGCGTGCGCTGACGTTCAGCCAGGGCAAGGCCCTCATCAACTCCATCAACCTCGAGGACGGCGAGGAGCGCTTCGAGCAGGTGGTCCCCCTAACGCGGAAGTTCGGCGCTGCGCTGGTGGTGGGCTGCATCGACGAGACGGGGATGGCGGTCAGCCGCCAGCGCAAGCTCGAGGTGGCGGCGCGCAGCCACGCGCTGCTCACCGGCAAGTACGGGATGCGGGAGGAGGATCTCTACTTCGATCCGCTCGTGTTCCCTTGCGCCTCCGGGGATGCGCAGTACGTGGGCAGCGCGGTGGAGACGGTGGAAGGCCTGCGGCTCATCAAGCAGCGCTTCCCGAAAAGCCGCACCGTGCTCGGTATCTCCAACGTCTCGTTCGGCCTCCCCACCGCGGGGCGCGAGGTCCTCAACTCCGTCTTCCTGTACCACTGCACGCTCGCCGGCCTGGACATGGCGCTCGTGAACTCGGAGAAGCTCGAGCGCTACCCCTCGCTCCCCGAGGAGGAACGGAAGCTGTCTGAAGATCTGCTCTTCAACCGCGGGACAGATCCGGTGACGCCGTTCGCGGCGCACTTCCGCGAGCGGAAGGCCCCGAAGGCCCAGCGCGCCACGCTCCCGTTGGACGAGCGGCTCCTCGCGTGCGTCATCGAGGGGAGCCGAGAGGGGCTCTTCGCAGACCTGGACGAGGCGCTCTCCACGCGCTCGCCGCTGGAGCTCATCAACGGCCCGCTCATGGCAGGCATGGACGAGGTGGGGCGGCTCTTTGGGCGCAACGAGCTCATCGTCGCGGAGGTGCTGCAGAGCGCCGAGGTGATGAAGGCGGCCGTCTCCTTCCTCGAGCCGAAGATGGACCGCCAGCAGACCGCCACCCGCGGGAAGATCGTGCTCGCCACCGTGAAGGGGGACGTGCACGACATCGGGAAGAACCTGGTGGAGATCATCCTCGCC
>JBDLRJ010000488.1:0-7917 GCA_039800145.1 Pseudomonadota bacterium
TGAGCTTCCGGAAGCCAGCCGGATCTGGGTCTTTGACGAGCTGCACAAGCAGAAGCAGTGGCGAAGCTGGCTCAAGGGCGTCTTCGACCTCCACGGCAACGAGCACGAGATCCTCGTCACCGGGAGTGGCCGCCTCGACCTCTTTCGCCGTGGCGGCGACTCCCTGCAGGGGCGGTACTACCTCCACCGCCTGCACCCGCTCACTCTCTCGGAAGTCCTCGGCGCCACCGGGCCAGGCAGCCCCGAGGAGATCCTCGAGCTGGGAGGACCTGTTGCCTCCTCGGCGGTAGAAGCGCTGGAGGACATGCTTGCGCTGGGTGGCTTTCCAGAGCCTTTCCTGGGCGGATCCGCCCGTCGGGCGGCGCGCTGGCGCCTCGGCTACGGGACGCGCCTGATCCGAGAAGACCTGCGAGACCTCGAGGCCATCCGTGACCTCGACCGGCTCGAGCTGCTGTTCGACCGCCTGCCAGGCCTGGTGGGCTCTCCCCTCTCCATCAATGCGCTGCGCGAGGACCTCGAGGTGTCGTTCGACACCGTGAAGTCGTGGATCTCCGCGCTCGAGCGGCTCTACGGCGCATACCGGCTTTCGCCTGTCGGGCCTCCGCGCATCCGGGCCGTGCGGAAGGAGCAGAAGCTCTACCTGTGGGATTGGTCGCGCATCGAAGGTGAAGGGCCCCGCCTGGAGAACCTGGTCGTCTCGCACCTGCTGCGGCTGGTCGACTGGCTCGCAGACGTCCACGGCGAGAAGGCCGAGTTGCGCTACTTCCGCGACGTCACCGGCAGGGAGGTTGACGCCATCGTGCTGCGCCGAGGAAAGCCCTGGTTCGCCGTGGAGGTGAAGCTGTCCGCGCAGGAGCTCGACCCCGGGCTGCGCTACCTCGTGGAGCGCTATCGCGTCCCACGCGCGTTCCAGGTCAGCCTCCGCGGAGGCGTCGAGCGGCGCCTCCCCGACATCAACGGCACGCGGGTGGAACTGGTGTCGGCGGCGCGGCTTCTCGCCGCCCTCCCGTGAGCCGTGGAGACACGCGTGGAGGCCGGCGGGGACTGAAAAAGAGAACGCCCGGAAACTCCAGTTGTCACGGGAGCTTCCGGGCGTTTTCAGTGGTCGGGGAGACAGGATTTGAACCTGCGACCCCTTGGTCCCGAACCAAGTGCTCTACCAGGCTGAGCCACTCCCCGGCACGTTCGACACCTTCGCGGAAACGACTTCGGGAACCCCGCGAAAGCGCGCTCCTCCTAGCTGATCCTCCCCACTCCGTCAAACCCCTTTCCGCGCCGCTTCCACCGCCGCCACCAGCGCGTGGGCCTTGTCCAGGGTCTCCTGGTACTCCTCGTGCGGATCCGAGTCCGCCACCACCGCCCCACCCACGCTGAACCCCACCCGACTCCCCTTCTTCACCAGCGTCCGGATGACGATGTTCAGGTCCATCGTCCCGTCGAAGTCGAGGTAGCCCATGCTCCCGGCGAACACGCCCCGCGGCGTCGGCTCCATCGCCGCAATCTGCCGCATGGCCTCCACCTTCGGCGCCCCCGTCATCGACCCTCCCGGGAACGCCGCCCGCACCACGTCCACCGGCCCCAGCCCCGGCCGAAGCTGCCCCACCACCGTCGACACCAGCTGGAACGTGAACGGGTGCGCCTCCACCTCGCACAGCCCCGGCACCTCCACGCTCCCGAACTCACACACCCGCCCCAGGTCGTTCCGGGACAGGTCCACGATCATCAGGTTCTCCGCCCGGTCCTTCTCCGCGGTCGCCAGCTCCTCCTTCAACCGGGCGTCCTCCTCCGGCGTCCCCCCGCGCGGCCGTGTCCCCTTGATGGGCCGCGTCTCCACCCGCCCCTCCCGGTCCAACCGCACGAAGCGCTCCGGGGACGAGCACGCCACCTCGAACGTCCCGTCCCGGAACCACGCCGCGAACGGCGCAGGGTTGAGCCCCCTCAGCGCCGCGTAGAGCCGCTCGCCGCTGCCGTCGTACTCCCCCTCGAACCGCTGGCTCGTGCACACCTCGAACAATGTGCCCGCGTGGATGAGCTCTCGCGCACGCTGCACCGTGGCCTCGTACGCCTCCCGGCTCACCCGCGGCTGGAAGCCCGCGGCCCTCACCCCCAGCTCCGTCAGCCTCCCCACCGGCCGCTTCAACCCCTCCGGGAACACCTCCGCCGCACGCCGCGCCGTCCGCTCCCGCAACGAGGCCATCAACGCCCGCGCCCGCTCCTCCGCGCGCGCCTGCACCTCGTCGAACGCCTGCGTCACCCGCCACGTCCGCCGCGCCTGCAGGTCCGCCGCCACCACGCTCCCGCAGAACAGCAGCGACGCCGCCGGGACGTGCAGGGGATCTCCCGACAGCGCCCGGAACGCCGCACCGGGGTCCGCCTGCAACCCGTACCCCAGGTACCCCATCGCCCCGCCGAGGAACGGCGGCAGCCCCTCGCGCCACGCGGGCGACCCCACCCTGTACGCCGCGAGGAGTCCTGCAAGGACGTCCAACGGATGGCCGTGCTGCGCTGACAGCATGTCCGGGGGGCCAACCCACGCGGCCCCCATCTCCACCTCGAACCGGAGGAACGCATCCCCCCCGAGGAAGGCGTACCGCCCGAGCGCGGACGGTGCCCCGGGGTTCTCCAACAGCACGCTGGGCTGCCCGTCGAACGCGTGCCGCAACTCCCACGGCGTCACGAACTCAGGGAACTCCTCCACCAGCACTGCCCGCTGCAACGTCATGCCTTCACCGCCTCCTCGAGGTACCGCGCGCGCAGCATCCGCCACGCGGGGCCCGGGACGCCCTGCCCCACCCGCACCCCGTCTATCTCCGTCACCGGCACCACGCCTGCGAGCGCGCTCGTCAGCACCACCTCGTCCGCCTTCCCGAGCCACTCCACGGGCAGCGGCGATTCCTCCACGGAGAACCCCGCCCCCGCCGCGAGCCGAAGCACCTCGCCCCGCGTTACGCCCGGGAGGCACACGTCCGGAGGCGGCGTCCACAGCCGCCGTCCCAGCACCGCGAGCACGTTGCTCGCCGCCCCCTCCGTGACGTGCTCGCCGGACGCGTCCAGGTACAGCCCCTCGTCCCAGCCCCGCGCCGCGGCCTCTCGGCGCGCCATCACCGCCCCCTGGTAGCTCGTGCTCTTCACCCACGGCCTCGGCCACGCCTCCGCGCTGCGCGGCCACAGCCGGCCCACGCGCGCCCCGCGCTCGTACACCTCCGCAGGCCACGTCCGCAGCGGCTGCGCCGTCACCAGCACCGTGGGCGCACCGAAGCCCGCGGGAGCAAGCCCCGCCGTCCCCACCCCGCGCGTCACCGTCACGCGCACCGTGCACTCGGGCAACCCCGAGCGGCGGATGACTTCCGCCACCACCTCCTCGAGCGGCGGCAGCACCGGGAGCCCCAGCGCCTCCGCGCCGTGTGCCAACCGGGCGAGGTGGCGAGACAGGAACGCCGGGCGCCCGCCGTGCGTCCGCAGCGTCTCGAACAGCCCGTCCCCGTAAAGAAAGCCCGCGTCCAGCGGCGAGACGCGCACCTCGTCCAGCGCGCAGAAGGCGCCGTTCAGCCACGCGCTGCCGGCCATCGGGAGTGGAGACGGAGAGTCCATCGGCGGGGCGGGCCCACCGTACCAGAGCCGCGCGTCCCCTTCTCACCGGGGTTAAGGTGGCGCACCGTCCATGCCCCCGCGCGTGCTGCTCCTGGACAACTACGACTCGTACACCTTCAACCTGGTGCAGGGGCTCGGCGCGCTCACGGGCGAGGCGGCCCACGTCTTCCGCAACGACCAGGTCACCCTCGCAGCGCTCGTCGCGCTCGCCCCCACGCACCTGGTCATCTCGCCGGGCCCCGGCAACCCCGAGGACGCGGCCTGGTTCGGCGTCTGCCGCGAGGCCATCCTCCACTTCGGCCCGCGCATCCCCACGCTCGGCGTGTGCCTCGGGCACCAGGGCATCGGCGCGGCGCTCGGTGGCCGCGTGGTGCGCGCCCCCGCCCCCCGCCACGGAAAGACGAGCCCCGTTCTGCACGACGGCTCGGGGCTCTTCGCCGGGCTCCCGTCACCGTTCGAGGCCATGCGCTACCACTCGTTGGTCCTGGACGAGGCCTCGCTGCCCAGCGAGCTCCGCGTCACCGCGCGGACCCCGGACGGCGTGGTGATGGCAGTGCAGCACGAACGGTGGCCGCTGTTCGGCGTGCAGTTCCACCCGGAGTCCATCGGCACCCCGCGCGGCCTGGACCTGCTCCGCAATTTCGTTCGATGTCAGCCGCCGCCGCGCAGCGAAGAGATGGCCCCCGCGTAGTCCTTCGCCTTGAACACCGCGTTCCCCGCGACGAGCACGTTCGCGCCCGCGGCCACCACCTCCGCCGCGTTTCCCGCGTGGATGCCGCCGTCCACCTCCACGTCCACGTCCAGCCCGCGTGCGTCCAGCAGGGCCCGGAGCCGCCGCACCTTGTCCATCACCTGCGGGATGAAGGACTGCCCGCCGAAGCCCGGGTTGACGCTCATGAGCAGCACCATCTCCACGTCCGGGAGGATGTCCTCGAGCGTGGACAGCGGCGTGGCCGGGTTGAGCACCACCGCCGGCTTCACCCCGGCCGCCCGTATCTGCTGCACGGTGCGGTGCAGGTGCGTGCAGGCCTCCACGTGCACCGTGAGGATGTCCGCCCCCGCCTTCGCGAAGGCGTCCACGTACTTCTCCGGCTCCACGATCATCAGGTGCACGTCCAGCGGCAGCGTCGTCACCCGCTTCACCGCCTCCACCACCACGGGGCCCAGCGTGAGGTTCGGCACGAAGCGCCCGTCCATCACGTCCACGTGCACCCAGTCCGCGCCGGCCTTCTCCACGGCGCGCACCTCCTCCCCCAGCCGCGAGAAGTCCGCGGACAGGATGGACGGGGCAATCTTCAGCGGTCGCTTCATGGCGTGGCCTCCCCTGCAAGTTCATCCAACACCTGGCGCGCGTTGGACGCGCGGCTCGCCCGGAACGGGATGGGCTCGTACACGGGCCAGGTCCCGAGCGCCGCCAGCACGTCCTTCACCGCGGCCTCCCCGGACAGCCCCTTGCCGCGCGCCGCCACGGCCGCCGCCTCCAGCGCTGCCAGGTAGTCCCGCTTCCGCTCCACGTCCGCGCGCGTCCCCTCGCCACCGTGCCCTCCCAGCACCCGCTGGAATGGGACTTCCAACAGCCGCTCGAGCGCGGGACGCAGCCCCCGCAGCCGCCCTCCGTAGGAGGCGTCCGCCGTCGGCTCGAGCCCGTGGCTGTAGACGTCCCCCGCCACCAGCATCTCCCGGCCCGGCAGGTACGCCACGAGGTCCCCGTCCGTGTGCGCCACGCCGGGGTGGAAGATGCGCACCTCCTCGCCGCCCACGCTCAACGTGACGGCGTCGGACACCTCCAGCCAGGGTGCCGCGGAGAGCTCCCCTGCGAGCCGCAGGCGTTGCAGCGCCCGCTCGTGCAGCAGCACCGCCCCCACGTGGCGGAACCGCCCCACCCCGCCCACGTGGTCCGGGTGCGCGTGGGTGAGCAGGATGCGCTTCACCTCCATCACCGGCGCGTCCGGCGGCCCCTCCACCTCGCGCTGCAGCTGCCGCGAGAAGTCCCACATCTTCGTGTCCACGAGCAGGTTCTCCCGCCCCTGCCCCACCTGCACCGAGTTCCCACCTCCACCGGGGAAGAAGGTGAGCCCTTCGGCCAGCGGGCGCCGCGCCATGGTGAAGAAGCCCCCGGCTGCGCAGCCCGCAAAGAGGAGCAGCACCGCGCCGGGTGCTAGAAACGCCCCATGACCGCTTCGCTGACCCGCCGGGTGCAAAAGCTCACCTCCATCCTGGACGTGGCCAAGGCGCTCACCGCCGAGCGCGACCTGGACCTGCTGCTGCCGCGCATCCTGCAGGAAGCGGCCAAGGTGGTCGAGGCGGATCGCTGCTCGCTGTTCCTGCTGGACGCCGAGCGCAACGAGCTCTGGAGCCGCGTGGCCCAGGGCGCCCAGGACGAGCTCCGCTTCCCGGTGGGGAGCGGCATCGCCGGGACGGTGGCGCAGACGGGCCAGGCCATCCACATCGTGGACGCGTACGCGGACGGGCGCTTCAACCGCAGCTTCGACCTCTCGTCCGGCTACCACACCACCTCCGTCCTCGCGGTCCCCATGCGCGGGGCAGACGGCGCGGTGACGGGCGTGCTGCAGGCCCTCAACAAGCAGGGCGGGCAGGCCTTCACGGACGAGGACGAGGAGCTGCTCACCGCGCTCGGCGGACAGGCGGCCGCTGCCGTCGAGAACGCCGTGCTGCACCAGGACATCCACAAGCTGTTCGAGGGGTTCGTCGGCGCGTCGGTGGTGGCCATCGAGTCGCGGGACCCCACCACGGCAGGACACTCCGGGCGCGTGGCGTCCCTCACCCTGTCGCTCGCGCAGGCGCTCGAGCACGTGCACACCGGCCCCTGGGCCGGCACCACCTTCGGCCGGCGGGAGCTGGACGAGATCCGCTACGCCTCGCTGCTGCACGACTTCGGCAAGGTGGGCGTGCGGGAAGCGGTGCTGGTGAAGTCCGAGAAGCTCTACCCGCACGATCTCGAGCTGCTGCGCGCCCGCTTCGACGTGGCGCGCAAGGACCGCGAGCTGCAGAGCCTCCGGCGCCGGCTCGCCGGGGTGCGCGCGCGGGGCGAGGGACACCTGGACGACATCGAGCGGCAGGAGGGCGAGCGGCTCGAGCAGGAGCTCCGCGAGCTGGACGCCGCGCTCGCCTTCGTCCTCGAGTGCAACCGGCCCACGGTGCTCGAGCAGGGGGGCTTTGAGCGGCTGCGGGAGCTCGCGGCGATGACGTTCCACGACGGGCGCGAGGTGGCCCGGCCGCTGCTCACCGAGCGCGAGCTGTCCTTTCTCTCCATCCCGAAGGGCTCGCTCAGCCGCGAAGAGCGGCTGGAGATAGAGAGCCACGTCACGCACACGTACCGCTTCCTGTCCCAGATACCGTGGACGCGCGCACTTCGGCGCGTACCGGAGATTGCCTGGGCGCACCACGAGAAGCTGGACGGGCGCGGCTACCCGCGCGCGGTGCCCGCCGCCGCCATCCCGGTGCAGTCCCGGATGATGGCCGTGGCGGACATCTACGACGCGCTCACCGCGTCAGACCGGCCTTACAAGAAGGCCGTCCCGCACGCCCTGGCGCTGGACATCCTGCGCCGGGAGGTGGACGCGGGACAGCTGGACGGCGCGCTGTTCCAGGTGTTCGTGGAGGCGGAGATTCCCCGCCGCGCGCTCAGCCGCCAATCTGGTGCAGGCGCAGGGAGTTGATCTTCCCCGGCTGCCCCACGGGCGCCCCGTAGACGATGACCACGCGGTCCCCCTTGTGGGCCAGTCCCCGCGTGAGCAGCTCCTCCTCCACCCGGCGCACCATGAGCTCCACGTCCTGGATGGGCTCGAGCACGCGCGCCTCCACGCCCCAGAGCACGGAGAGCCGCCGGCGCACCTCCTGGTTGGGACTGAAGGCGATGATGGGCACCTGCGGCCGGTAGTGGGACAGCAGCCGCGCCGTGTTGCCGGACAGCGTGAAGGCGGCAATGAGCACCGCGCCCGCCTCGCGCGCCGCGCGGCACGCCACGCCCGCCGTCACGTCCGGGAAGCTCCCCGGGATGCTGAGCGGCTCGCGCACCGGGCGGCGCTCCACCGGCACCTGCCGCTCGGAGGACTCCGCCGCGCAGACGATTCGGTCCATCATCTGGATGGACTCGATGGGGTACGCCCCGGACGCCGTCTCTCCCGAGAGCATCACCGCGTCCGCGCCGTCGTAGATGGCGTTGGCCACGTCGGAGGCCTCCGCGCGCGTGGGGCGCGGGTGCTCGATCATGCTGTTGAGCATCTGCGTGGCGACGATGACGGGGATGCGCCGCGCGTTCGCCCGCCGGACGATGTCCTTCTGGATGGCGGGCACCTCCTCCGG
>JBDLRJ010000489.1:0-11989 GCA_039800145.1 Pseudomonadota bacterium
GGCTGGTGTCCAGCAGCTCGCCGCCTCCCTCCCGCGCGCCCGCCAGTCCCCGCAGGATGGAGTCCAGCACGTGCCTCCGCTCGAGCCGTCCGAACGGGTCCGTTATCTCCAGCCCCGCCACGAGTCCGTCGAAGCCCAGCCGCAGCGTGGGCGCCATGCGCTCGGGGAGCGAGACGTCTGCCTTCCGGTCCTGGGCGAAGAGCGGCCGCCCCGCCTCGTCCACCGGCGCGTCGTACAGGGCGTTCATCAGCAGCTCGTGCGTGAGCAGCCCCACGCGCTCCGCCATGCGGCTCCCCGCCCCCGCGGACGTCGCGTGGCGCTCCACCTCCGCCACCGTGTCGTCGCGCTCGGCGCCCGTGCGAGGGGACCACTTGATGACGCTCGCCCCCCAGCAGAGCAGGTCCGGCAGCCGCGGCCCCTTCCCGGTGTCCCCGAGCGAGCGCCGCGCCGAGAGCGCCAGCTCCCACGCGCGCGGCAGCGACTGGTGCGCGGGCCAGCCCACCACGGACTGGAGCATGGGCTCGTGGCGCGCCACCTGCAGGGCACCCTCGAGCGACCCCTGGCTCCACGCGAGCAGCTTGAGCTGCGGGAACGGACCGCGCACCCACCCGAGCGCCGCGTCCAGGTCCGTGGCCTCGAGCGCAGCCAGCGCCGTCCGGTCGCTCAACAGCGGGCGCACGTCCGAGGGACGCTCGCCCACGTGGACCTCTCCGAGGTCCATGGAAGCAGACAGCACTCGCCCCATCCGCTGCGCAGCCAGGCGGTTGCGCTCGATGACGACGGCAGAACGACCAGCGGACACGGGTGACGCCCCCTCTTCCTGCAGAAACAAGAGGCGCAGAGACTACACGGAGAGGGGGGCGGGGGGATCTGCTCGCGCAGGGCGTCCCGTTCGACCAACCACCGGGTACGACAGTGGCTTACACCCTCCCGCGCGGGGCGGGCGGGATGCGCCGCCGGGCCCTGCCTGCAAGTTCGTCCAACGAATGGACGGGGCGTCGGCGGGGGGTCAGGTCCCGGCCTCGAGGGCCGGCGGGGCGGACACTGCGTCCCGGCCCCACGCCCGCGCGCGGGACCGGAGCCACGCACGCCCGCCTGCGAGCAGGGCCTGCCGAAGCAGGGGGCCCAGCCAGGGAGGGAGCGGCGCCATGCGTTCGCCCCCCGCGGGAAGGCGCCGGTGTGCGCGCGAGGGTTCCAGGCGCCACCACGCCGCGCCCGCTGCCGCCGACGCGGCGAGCAGCGCCAGCACGGCCGCGCGCTTCTGCATCTCGGGGGAGCGGAGCCGGTTCCGCGCACGCACCGCGCGCGCGCGCCGCCGCTCCAGCTCCTGCAGGGTGGCGAGCAGCTCGTCCCGGATGCGGTCCGCCGTTCGCTCGGCCCTGGCCTCTTCGCGCTCCGCCTCGGTCAGTTCCATTTCAAGGTCTCCCGCGCGCCCGTGACGTCTCCCTGGAGCCGCCCCCTCGTCCGCCCGAGCGGCCGCCGGGGCGCAGCCCGGAAGGCAGCCCACGCCAGCACCGCCGCCCCGAGGCACTGCACCAGTCCCACCCACAGCACGCCCCACCCCGTGGCCCCGGGAAGCGCCACGCCCAGCGCCACGCCGAGCGAAGACAGCCCGCAGAGCCCGAGCACCCCGGCTGCGCCTCCGAACCCCGCCGTCCTCCGCGCCTGCACGAGTTCCGCCTCCAGCTCTCGCCGCGCGTGACGCAGCTCCGCGCGCACGAGCAGCCGGGCCTCCTCCACCGCGTGGCGAACCAACTCCGGCGTGCCCATCTCCTCGAGTCTTTGCGTCCGCTCCATGCGCGCCCCCGAACGTCCGCTTCGCAACGTGGACACCGCACCGGGCGCCGCACAGGGAGGGTCTGCCGCAAGCGAAAGATGCGCCGTTCCCGGCCGGAGGGCAGGCGAGGGATCGCACGCGGGTGGACCGGTCCGTACATCCCTGCCGCCGGACGCAGCACGTGTTCCGCCGCTCGACCTCCCCGGACCCGTGGATCCGTGCAGCGCTCGGCGTCTTCCCCTCGGGCACCCGCACGCACGCTGCGGGCCGCGGGGCACGTGCGCCGGGTCTCCCCCGTCGACTCCGGGTCGCGCACGGGGCGAGCGCACGGACGCGCGGGGCCGGGACGGCGGGCCGCGGACCGCGTGCGCCGGGTCCCCCATCGACTCCGGGTCCAACGCACGGGGCGAGCGCACGGACACGCGAGGCCGGGACAGCGGGGTGCGTGCGCGGGGTCCCGCATCAACTCCGGGTCCAACGCGCGGGGCGAGTGCACGGACGCGCGAGGCCAGGACAGCGGGCCGCGGGGCGCGTGCGCGGGGTCCCGCATCAACTCCAGGTCCAGCGCACGGGGCGAGCGCACAGACGCACGGGGCCGGGACAGCGGGCCGCGCGGGGCGCGTGCGCCGGGTCCTCCATCGACTCCGGGTCCAGCGCACGGGGCGAGCGCACGGGGCGAGCGCACGGACGCGCGGGGCCGGGACAGCGGGCCGCGGGGCGCGTGCGCCGGGTCTCCCCCGTCGACTCCGGGTCGCGCACGGGGCGAGCGCACGGACGCGCGAGGCCGGGACAGCGGGCCGCGGGGCGTATGCGCCGGGTCCCCCATCAACTCCAGGTCCAGCGCACGGGGCGAGCGCACGGACGCGCGGGGCCGGGACAGCGACCTCTGCTCCCCGGTCTGCGCAGCCCGCACGTCTCCGCGCTGCAGGCCCCTACCTGCGCTGCACGCCGGCGCGCGCGGTGGCGAACGCCGGGGCGCGGCGAGCGCGCTGGGCCACGGCGAACAGCCGGTCCGCCACGTCGAGCAGGTGCTCGGAAAACACCACGCCGCGCCGCAGCCGCGTGGGAATCACCTCGAGCCCGTGCCGGGCGCCCACCAGCGCACCGCAGAGCGCCGCGGCCGCGTCCGCGTCTCCCCCGCACCGCAGCACCACGCGCTGCGCCGTCACGAAGTCATCCGGCGCCTTGAGCGCCGCGTACAACGCCACCAGGAGCACCGGGGAGACGTGGCCCGGGAGCCCTTCCGTTCCCTTGAGCAACGGCGCCGGCACCGCTACCCGCCGGAGCAACTCCAGGGCCCTCGGCACCTCCCACCCGAGCACGCGTGGCAGGTGCCGCACCTCGTCTGCGAGCGCACCGTCGTGCACGCCGGCAGCGACGGCCACCTCCGAGCAGAAGGCCTCGGGGGACCACCTCCGCCCCGAGAGGGACAGCGCCACCGCGCGCGCCACCGCGGCGGCAGCAGCCGCTGCGCGCGGCTCCTTGTGCGTCACCACCGCGAGCATGCCCGCGTCGTGCGCGAGCCGCACCGGGTCGTCCCCGGACAGCAGTCCCGGCACCAGCGCCCGGGACAACACCGACGCGTCCGCCACGCCGAGCGGCGCACCGGCGGCCATCCACGGCGCACCGTTCACCAGGCGCTCGGCAGCCTGCACCACCGGCGCCGCCGGGAGCAGCAGCACCTTCTCGTGCCACGTCCACACCACCTGCGAGGCCATGCTGCGGCCGTCCACCCGGCCCACGGCGACGGCGCTCTCGGCCGCGGCCAGCATCAGCTGCGTGTGCGCGGTGAACTGTCCCTTCTTGTACCGGCCGAGCGGCCGCGGGCTGAAGTCCTCCCCCACCTCCGGGACCTGTGCCGCCGCCGAGGCCGGCAGTCCTTTCAAGGGCAGGCCGAGCGCGTCCCCCACCGCCAGCCCCAGGACGGCGGCGCGGAAACGGTCCTGCAGGACGGGTTCAGGGATGGGCGTGGGCACGGACGGGGAAGCGGGCGGGGAAGCGCCGGATTGAACCCTGCCCTCCCTCCCGTTTCAACCCGCGAAGTGACGCGCGCGTCGGAGAAACGGGTGCATTCAGCCAGCCTTCGCGAGCGCCTCGAGCCGCGCGATGCACGCGGCCGCGCCCCGGTGCAGCACGGTGCCGTCCCAGGCCGCGGGCACGGACTCGCCGCCGCGCGCGCGCAGGTCCTCGAGCACCTCGGGGTAGGTGACGTTGCGGAAGCGCACGCGGCCCTCGAGCCCGTGCGCCACCACGTGGCGCCGCACCTCCGCGCTGCCCACGTCCGAGATGGCGTGGAACAGCTCCAGCACCGGCGTCTCCACGGTCAGCGGGAGACGAGGGCCGCGCGCGCCGTCTCGCGCTTCACCGCCGCGGCAGCGAGCTCGAAGTCCGGGTCACCGGCCTGCAGCTTCCGCAGCCGCTCCTCGGCCGCCGCCAGCCGCTTGCGCGCGTCCTCGGCGTCCATGCCATCCAGCGGCTCGGCGTGGTCCGCGAGCACCCGCACGTGGTCCTGGGCCACCTCCACGAAGCCGCCGGCCACGAAGTACTGCGTCCGCTCCCCGTCCACGCGGAGCGTCAGCGCCCCCATGTCCACCAGCGTGAGGAACGGCGTGTGGCCGGGCCGCACCCCGAAGAGCCCCTCGGCCCCGGGGAGGATGGCCTCCTCCGCCTTGAGCGACGCGATGCGCCGCTCGGGCGTGACGATGTCCACCGTGAGCTGCGCCATGGCCTAGGCCGCCGCCGCCTTGCGGGCGTTCTCCAGCACCTCGTCGATCCCGCCCGCCATGTAGAACGCGGACTCGGGGATGTCGTCGTGCTTGCCGTCGGCAATTTCCTTGAAGCCCTTCACCGTGTCCGCCAGCTTCACGTAGCGGCCCGGCTTGCCGGTGAAGACCTCGCCCACGAAGAACGGCTGGGAGAGGAACTTCTGGATCTTGCGGGCGCGCGCCACCACCCGCTTGTCCTCCTCGGAGAGCTCGTCCATGCCGAGGATGGCGATGATGTCCTGCAGCTCCTTGTACCGCTGCAGCAGGCCCTGCACGCGGCGGGCGACGGCGTAGTGCTCCGGCCCCACCACGAGCGGGTCCAGGATGCGGCTCGTCGAGTCGAGCGGGTCCACCGCCGGGTAGATGCCGAGCTCGGAGATGCGGCGGTTGAGCACCGTCGTCGCATCCAGGTGGGCGAACGTGGTGGCCGGGGCCGGGTCCGTGAGGTCGTCCGCGGGCACGTACACCGCCTGCACGGAGGTGACGGAGCCCTTGGTGGTGGAGGTGATGCGCTCCTGCAGCGCGCCCATCTCCGTGGCCAGCGTCGGCTGGTAACCCACCGCGGACGGGATGCGGCCGAGCAGCGCGGACACCTCCGAGCCGGCCTGCGTGAAGCGGAAGATGTTGTCCACGAAGAGGAGCACGTCGCGCCCCTCGTCGTCGCGGAAGTACTCCGCGATGGTGAGCGCCGAGAGCGCCACGCGCGCGCGCGCACCGGGCGGCTCGTTCATCTGGCCGTACACCAGCACGATCTGGGACTTCTCCAGGTTCTCCGGGTTGATGACCTTGGACTCGATCATCTCGTGGTACAGGTCGTTGCCCTCGCGCGTGCGCTCACCCACGCCGGCGAACACCGAGAAGCCGCCCTTCTCCACGGCCAGGTTGCGGATGAGCTCCATCAGGAGCACCGTCTTGCCCACGCCCGCGCCGCCGAACAGGCCGATCTTGCCGCCGCGGGTGTACGGGGCGAGCAGGTCAATGACCTTGATGCCCGTCTCGAACATCTGCACCTTGGTGTCCTGCTCCGTGAAGGCCGGCGGGTTGCGGTGGATGGGCAGGTACTTGTCCGCCTTCACCGAGCCCTTCTCGTCCACCGGCGCGCCCACCACGTTCAGGATGCGGCCCAGCGTGGACTTGCCCACCGGCACGCTGATGGGCGCGCCCGTGTTCTTCACCGCCTGGCCGCGGCCGAGGCCGTCCGAAGAGTCCATGGCGATGGTGCGCACCGTGTTCTCGCCCAGGTGCTGCGCCACCTCGAGCACCAGGTTGTCCTCGCCGCCGCCCAGCGACGCGTTGGTCACGGTCAGCGCCGTGTAGACCTCGGGGAGCGCCCCGGGCGGGAACTCCACGTCGACGACGGGGCCCAGCACCTGGATGATTCGACCGACCTGCTGAACGTTCGCTGCCATGTTCGGTGTGCCTCTTTGGGACTGCTTCGGTGAGAAAAGGAGGGGTTACTTCAGGGCCTCGGCGCCGGAGACGATTTCCATGAGCTCCTTGGTGATGAGCGCCTGGCGGGTCCGGTTGTAGAAGAGCGTCAGCGAGCCGATCATCTCGCCCGCGTTCTTGGTGGCGTTCTCCATGGCGTTCATGCGCGCGCCGTGCTCGGACGCGACCGACTCCAGGATGGCGCGGTACACCTTGATGTTCAGCGCCTGCGGCACCAGCCGCTCGAGCACCGCGTCCCGCGAGGGCTCGTACTTGAAGTCCACGCCCGCCGCGGCCACCGCGGCCTCGGCCGCGGGCGTGGCCTGCACCACGGACAGCGGGAGCAGCTGCACCAGGGAGACCTGCTGCGCAATGGCAGACAGGAACTCGTTGTAGACGACGAAGACCGCGTCCACGTTGCCGGCGAGGTACTCCCCCGTCAGCTCCTGCGCGATGTCCGCCGCCGTCCGGTAGGACACGCGGCTGAAGATGCCCTCGTGGTTCTTCCGCACCGTCACGTCACCGCGGCGGCGGAAGAAGTCGTGGCCCTTCCGCCCCAGGGTGGAGACGCGGATGTTCCACTTGCCCTGGTTCTCGTTCACGAACCGGGCCGCGCGCCGCAGCACGTTGCTGTTGAAGCCGCCCGCCAGCCCGCGGTCGGAGGTGAGCACCACCAGCTCCACGTTCTTGATGGGCCGCCCCGACATCAGCGGGTGCGCGAGCTCGCCCTCGGAGCGCGCCGCCAGCTCGGCCATCACCTGGTCGAGCAGCTGGGCGTAGGGACGGGCCGCGACGATGGCGTCCTGCGCACGGCGCAACTTCGCCGCCGCCACCATCTTCATGGCCTTCGTGATTTGCTGGGTGTTCTTCACCGAGCGGATGCGCGCCCGGATGTCGCGAAGCGAAGCCATTTTGATTCCCTGGCAGGACGGCTGAAAAAAGCGGCGCAACCTACGCACGCCCCCCGCATGGCGTCAACGGAGCAACGCACCCTCCCGTCCGCGGACCACCGTGCACAGCGTGAGGCCATGGCACGCCGAACCAGGGACCCCGAGCAGACCCCGGAACTCACCGGCTCAGACGCCCGCGTAGAGGAGGCGGAGTCCGGCAGCGCCGGAAACGGCGCGGACCCCTTCGGGGCGGACCTCTCCGGGACGTCCGCCGACCAGCGCGCGCTCCAGCCCGAGCCGAAGGCCCGCGACATCCGCCCCGACCACGTGGAGCGACACCCGGCCGCCCCGCCCCCGGAAGAAGAGCCGGAGCCGCCCGCCCCCACCGCCCAGCCTACCGAGTGGCCGGACTCGGACGCCTCCCGCCTCCCCTGACGCACGAAGGGCTCCCAGGCGGACAGGCCGGGGAGCCCCTCGGGGGACTGCTTGAGCCGGGATCGGCCCGTGGCCTTAGCGCGCGCCCTTCACCGCGCCGCCGCAGCCACAGCCGCCGCCCTGCGCGTGGCCACCGCACTCGGCCTGCTTGGCGCCGCCGCAGCCGCAGCCCTTGCCCTGCTCGCAATTGCCGCCGCAGCCGGCCGCGGAGCCACAGCCGCAGCCCTCGGCCTTCTTCTCGCCACCGTGCTTGCCGCAGTCGCACGCCTTGCCCTCGCCGCCCTTGCAGCAGTCACCCTTCGACTCGCCACCCTTGCAGCAGTCACCCTTCGACTCGCCGCCCTTGCAGCAGTCGCCCTTCGACTCGCCGTCCTTCTTGTGGGTGTCGCAGTGGGCGCCCTCGGCCGGGGCGGAGGTGGCCGCGCCCGCGGTGGTGCCGGTGGTGGAGGCGGGGGTGGTGGTGGCGCAGCCTACGAAGAGGGAGAGGGCGAAGACGGGCAGGAGACGGGAGATCATGGCGTGGGTCCTTTTCTCGGGGTGGAAGGAGATGTCGACACGTCTAGGCGGCAGGCCCCGCGGGCGTGACCGCGCGTTTGACGGCGAGGGGTACCACCCCCACAGCGAAGCCGCAAAGAAGCCCCACCAGCCCCGAGTACCCCACGCAGCTGCACCCCATGGCGCCGGTCAGGAGCGTGAGCGCCGTGGCCCCGCCCCACCAGGCCACGCCCGCGCGCCGCCGGAAACCGAGCACGGCGATGCCCGCCCCCGCCGCGAGTCCACCCGCAATGCACGCCGGCATGCAGAGCGTGGAGCAGCCGTCCGGGCCGCACAGGTGCACCTGGTTGGCGCACAGCGCGAGCACCAGCGGCACGGCGCCCGCGGCGAGCCCCGGCAACACCGCGCGCTGCGGTTCGCGTCCCACCCACAGCAGCGCGGTCCCGAGCCCGAACGCGAGCAGGCCGAAGCACCAGGTCGGCAGCGGCCGCGACGAGAGGAAGGCAGAGAACGCCACGAGCGGGAGGAGCGGCAAGGCGCCGAGCGCCGCGCGCCGCAAGCGGCCCCATTCATAGGCGCGGCGCGCGCGCGCCCGTGCGAGCGACGGGTCAGCCGAGTCCATGGATCCTCCAGAAGGTCTGCCGCAGCCGCTGCAGCGCACGCTCGCGCCGCTTTCGGAAGGTGGCGCCTGCCACGGACGCCGCCTCGTCCCAGAAGGTAGCCGTCAGCGTCTCGCGGTCCTGCTCCGAGAGCGTCCCGAGCGCGCCGAGCGCCGCCTCCACCAGCTGCCGCTGCACGTGGGTCCCCTCGGGGTCCTCGCCGGGGCGCTCGCCGGCCTCCGCCTCGTCCACCTCGCGGCGCCGCTGCCTTCGCCGGGACAGCGTCCGGCACTCCCAGCCCGCGAGCGCGAGCGCCCACGGCATCACGCGGCGTGAAGCGTCGTAGTCGGACGCGCGCTCCAACACCTTCTGGAGCGCCTCCTGCGCAGCGTCCGCGGCATCCGCCTCGTTGCCCAGCATGCGCAGGCAGAACGCGTAGAGCGGCGGTTGGAGGCGTCCGAACACCGCGTCGAACGCAGACCGGTCCCCGTCCGCGAGGCGGGCCATCAGCGCTTCGAGGCTGTCGGGGGACGACGGTTCCATGCGGGAGGCAGCACCACTCTAGCCGCGGGCGGCCCGTCCCGTGACGCCCACGCCGGCGAGGACCCGGCAAGGCGGGCGCCTGGCGTGAAGCCCGGCCACCGGGCGTTGCCGCCCGGTGACCGTCCTGCAGGTGTCCGGCTACTGGGCCGCGGGGGCGGAGGCCGGGGCGGGGGCAGCCTCGGCCACGGGGGCAGGGGCCGGGGCCGGCGCGAGGAACGAGGCCGCAGCCGCGGGGGCGGTGGGCTTCTTCGCCGCCGGCTTCTTCGCGGCGGCCTTCGCCACCGGCTTCTTCGCAGCGGCCTTCTTCGCCACCGGCTTCTTGGCGGCGGCCTTCTTCGCCGCCGGCTTCTTCGCGGCGGCCTTCTTCGCCGGCTTCTTCGCGGCGGCCTTCTTCGCCGGCTTCTTCGCGGCGACCTTCTTCGCCGGCTTCTTCGCGGCGGCCTTCTTCGCAGGCTTCTTCACGGACTTCTTCGCGGCCATGGGGCTCTTCTTCCTTCCTTTGGGAGTGGGGGACTTCGACTTCTTCACGACGACAGGCTTCTTCTTCTGCTGCTTCTTCCGGGGCTTCAGGCTGAGCGCGCGCGCGTTGCTGGCGGTGACGTTCCCCAGCGCGTCCTCCACCACGGCCATGGCCCGCGCGTAGGTGTTGTCACCGAACGCCTCGAGCTGCGCGGGGGGCACCATCACCGCGAGCAGCTGCTCGAGCGACGGGTAGACGCGGACGGCGCCGCTGCGGCCGTCGCGCTTGGCGAACACCAGGGCATCCGCGGAGGTGGCCTCGAACCAGCCCGGCCGGAGCTGCAACCCCGCCTGCGCGGCGAGCGTGGCCTTCCGCGCGGCCATCAGCCGCTGCTCACCCTTCTCGCCGAACACCCACGCGGGGAGCGCGTCGTTGTTGCGGTGCTCGAGCACCTGGCCGAAGCGGTACAGCCGGACGCTGCCCTCGAGCAGTCCGCCGTCGAACGCGGAGTAGAGCGCCCGCAGCTCGGCCGGAGGAGGTTCCGGCGCCTCGAGCTCGTGCATGGCCCACGCGTCCGCAGCCACGCCGGGGGCAGCGCCCTTCACGCTCTTCTGGTAACCGAGAATCCACGCGTCCACGGCTGCCCCTCCTCAGACGAAACAGCGGGAAACTAGCGGCACCGCGTGCAGACGGGAAGCACCCTCTTGCACGAACGCGTGAGGAAACTGGCGAAGGCGCGCTGCGCACGAGGCCGCGACCCTTCCCAGCAGCACCCCACGCCGGCACGGCCACACAGCCCGCGCACACGCCGCCGCGCCTCCAAGCAGCCGCTGCACACCGCGCCACGCCTTCCAACAGCCGCCGCGAACAGCGCCGGCGCGCTCGAACACCCCGCGCACACTCCGCAGGGCCTCGAAACGTAAATGGCATTTACCGAACGCCGCTGAGAGCGGGCCTGCGGAGACCGCGACAACCCACCATGCCCTCCGTGACCCCGGCCACCTCCACCGTCCGCGCCTCCACCGTGACGCCTGCTCCGGGCACCACCGCGCGGCCGGATCCCCTCGCGGTGACCCGCGCGGGCACGGGCTTCCGGCCGGTGGACACCTTCGGGATGAAGGAGGACATCTCCCGCGCGCTGCGGCTCGGGGCGGACGTGCCGGCGCGGGTGCAGGACGGCCCCACCTGCGGCCTGTACGCGCTCGGGATGGCCATGGATTTCTGGGACCGCAAGGACGAGCGGAACCTGGCCCCGCTGGTGCAGAACTCGGACGTGACGCGGTGGGACGCCGGCACGCGCCCCGAGGACACGCCGCGGCGCATGCTGGACGTGGCCCGCCAGCGCGGCTTCACCACGCAGGGCGAGATGTTCCACGCCTCCCAGCTGGCGAAGCTCGCGCGCGAGTTCGGCTACACCGCCACCGTCAAGACGAAGCCCACGCTCCCGGACCTCCACGCCGCGCTCGACCGCGGCCACCCCGTGCTCGTGCCGTTCGACGTGGACGACGTGGGCAACCCCGGCCTGTTCCGCGGCACCCGCGCCCACTGGGGCGTGGTGGAGGGCCACTTCCGCAAGGACGGCGTGGAGTACGTCGTCGCCACGCACGGCTGGACCGGCCAGGAGTACGTCTGGCGCGCGGACGAGCTGCTGCGGTCCATCCACAACCTCCAGGTGTCCGACTTCCCCGGCGCCCCGCGCGACATCTCCCGCACGCTCGGCGGGCGCATGGTGGTCCTCTCCCCGAAGCTGCACTGAGCGCACGGCGGGCCGGCCGCTCCCCGGCCCACCTTCCAGCTCTCCCCTTCCCGTCCTCCCGCGCCGTCCTCACCGTCTCCCGCATCACCCTTGCGAGGAGGCAGGAATGAAGCGCGTGTTGCTGGCGGGACTGTTGACGTTGTCGGGCGTGGCACTGGCCGAGGGGACGGAGAAGAAGAAGGGCGGCGTGGACGCCTCCGAGGTCGGCTCCGAGGTGGAGAAGGGCTGGGACAAGACGAAGGAGTCGGTGGGGATGGGCGGCTCGGGGGCGGTGGACCAGAAGGCCGCCATGCTGTCCAACGAGCCCACCTTCAACATCTCCGGTGACGTGTCGGAGGCCCGCGGCGGCAGCATCTCCGTGCAGCGGCCGGCGCTCCCGCCCGCGAAGCTGGACGTGAAGGACTTCACGAAAATCACCCTGGACGGCAAGCCCGTGGAGGCGAAGTACCTGCCGCGCGGCGCGCGCATCCAGGCCCGCTTCCAGCTGGACGGCGACAACCCCGTGGCCCTCACCATCCAGGCGCGCAGCGCAAGCGCGGTGGGCGGCTCGGGCAAGCAGGAGAAGGAGTACCCGGAGGAGGACATCCAGCACGAGCGCGGCGAGACGCGCGAGCAGGAGCAGTACGAGCACCAGCGGAACAAGTAGCCGCCGCGCCCGGGGTCAGCGTGGACGGTCGCTGACGATGCGGCCGTCCACCACCTCGAGCACGCGGTCACAGCGGTCCGCGAGCCGTGGATCGTGCGTCACCACGAGGAACGTGGTGGCGCGCTCGCGGTTGAAGCGCCGCAGCAGCTCGAACACCTGGTCGGACGTGTGCGTGTCCAGGTTGCCCGTGGGCTC
>JBDLRJ010000490.1:0-10432 GCA_039800145.1 Pseudomonadota bacterium
GCCGATCTCCCCGGGCCGGAGCGCCTCGAACATCAGCGCCTGGTCCTCGAGCCGCGGGCAGGCGGGGTACCCGAACGAGTAGCGCTTGCCGGGGTACTCCGCGCGGAAGCGCTCCAACATCGTCATGTCCGGGCGGTCCGGCTGGCCCCACATGCTGCGCAGCTGCGCGTGGAGCAGCTCCGCGTAGCCCTCGGCCGTCTCCAGCGCGAGCGCCTGCACGGCGTGCATCTTCAGGAATTCACCCTTCGCCTTGTAGCGCTCGGCGCGCTCGCGGATGCCCTCGCCCGCGGTGACCACGAAGAGCGCCAGGTTGTCCCGCGCCTCTCCCCCCACGAGCGGGGCCACCAGGTCCGCGAGGCACAGGCCGCCCTCGCGCGGCTGCCGCGGGAACTCGAAGCGGACCACCGGCGCGCCGGAAGCGCCGTCGAACAATTGGACGCAATTGCCCTCGCTGCCGGCGCGGAAGAACTGGAACACGGCGCGCGGCTTCATCTCCCCGCCGCGCAGCTCGTCCTTCAGCCCGTCCAGCATCTCCTTCACGGCGAGCGCCTTGCGGCCCTCCTCCGTGTCCCGCAGCTTGTGCGCGTCCGGGGTGCCGAGCAGCCGCGCGGCGGAGCCGTTCACGCCCAGGTGCCGGACGTAGAGCATCAGCGGGTTGATGAAGCGCCACGCGTGGTCCACCGGGGTGTTGGTGAGCACGTGCCGCGCGAAGTCCGGCGGGGCCGGGAAGCGGTCCAGGACGGGGACCTCCCGGCTGCGCGCCGCGGGCACGGGGACGGGCTTCGGGCGGGCGGCGGTCTCTTCCGCCAGCTTCGCGCGCCGCGCCGTCAGCTCCCCCTTCAGCCGCTCGTGTCCGTCCGCGTCGACGATCTGCCGCGCCAGCTCCAGGCCGCTCATGGCGTCCTGCGCGTAGGCCACCGTGCCGGCGTACGCGGGCGCGATCTGCCGGTCCACGAAGTTGCGGCTGAGCGCCGCGCCGCCGACGAGGATGGGCGTGGTGACGCCCGCGCGGGCGAGGTCCTCCGCCGTGGTGACCATCTGCTGCGCGCTCTTCACCAGCAGCCCCGACAGTCCCACGATGTCCGGCTTGTGCTCGCGCACCGCCTTCACCAGCTGCTCGGGCGGGACCTTGATGCCCAGGTTGACCACCTCGAAGCCGTTGTTGGCGAGGATGATCTCCACCAGGTTCTTCCCGATGTCGTGCACGTCCCCTTTCACGGTGGCGAGCACGATCTTCCCGCGGGTGGCGGTCTGCTGGCGGTCCATCTTCGGCTCGAGGAACGAGACGGCGGCCTTCATCACCTCCGCGCTCTGGAGCACCTCCGCCACGATGAGCTCGTTGCGCGCGAAGAGCCGCCCCACCTCGTCCATGCCGGCCATGAGCGGGCCGTTGATGAGCTCCAGCGGGGTGCGCGTGGAGAGCGCCTCGTCGAGGTCCGCGAAGAGCCCCTCGCGGCTGCCCTCGATGACGCACGCGCGGAGCCGCTCGTCCAGCGGGAGCGTGGCGCGCTGGGCCCTCGGCGCCTTCCGCTCGCGGAAGTGCGCGGCGAAGGGCGTCACCGGGTCCTGGCCGCGGTTGAAGAGAAGATCTTCGGACAGCTTCCGCTCCTCCTCGGGCAGGGACGGGTAGCGCTCCAGCTTCTCCGAGTTCACCAGCGCCATGTCGAGGCCGGCGAGCGTGCAGTGGTACAGGAAAACGGAGTTGAGGACCTCGCGCCCCGCGGTGGGCAGGCCGAAGGAGACGTTGGAGATGCCGAGCACCGTGCGGCTCCTCGGGAAGCGCTGCTTGATGAGCCGCAGCCCCTCCACGGTCTCCACCGCGCTGCCCACGTACTGCACGTCCCCGGAGGCGCACGGGAAGACGAGCGGATCGAAGTAGAGATCCTCCTCCCGCATCCCGTACTTGCCCGTGAGCAGCGCGTGGCTGCGTGCTGCCACCTCCAGCTTGCGGGCCCGGCTGACCGCCATCCCCGTCTCGTCGATGCAGCCCACCACCAGCGCGGCGCCGAACCTGCGCGCCAGCGGCACCACCTGCTCGAAGCGCTCCTCGCCGTCCTCGAGGTTGATGGAATTGATGAGCGCCTTGCCCTGGCTGTACGCCAGCGCGCGCTCGATGACGGCCGGGTCCGTGGAGTCGATCATCAGCGGGACGCGGACCTTCTTCACCGCGACCTCGAGGAACTGCTCCATGTCCCGGAGCTCGTCCCGGTCCGGGTTGGCGAGGCAGATGTCGATGACCTGCGCCCCGCGCTTCACCTGCGCGCGGGCGATGTCGGCCGCGTCCTCCAACTGCCCGGCGGCGATGAGCTCCTTGAACTTCCGGCTGCCGATGACGTTGGTGCGCTCCCCGACGATGACGGGCCGCTCCTCGTCCGTCACCTCCAGGTAGTCCACGCCGGACAGGGTGCTCCTGCGGAAGCGCGGCGGCACGCGCGGCCTGCAGCCCTTCACGGCGTCCACGAGCACGCGCACGTGCTCCGGCGTGGTGCCGCAGCAGCCGCCCACCACGTTCAGCCAGCCCGCGTCCGCGAAGCGCCGGAGGCTGCGCGCCAGCATCTCGGGCGTCTCGAGGTAGCGGCCGTTCTCGTCCGGCAGCCCCGCGTTGGGCACGCAGCCCACGGGCCACTCGCTCATGGCCGCGAGCGACCGCACGTGGTCCGTCATGAACTCGGGCCCGGTCGCGCAGTTGAGTCCGACGAAGAGCAGCTCCTCGTGCTCGAGGCTGGTGCAGAGCGCCTCCACCGACTGGCCCGCGAGCATGGTGCCCATGGGCTCGATGGTGCCGGACACCGCCACCGGCAGCGCGTACCCGAGCCGTGCCCAGGCGTCCCGGGCGCCGAGCAGCGCGGCCTTCACGTTGCGCGTGTCCTGGCACGTCTCCACGAGGAGGAAATCCGCTCCGCCCTCGGCGAGCCCCTGCGCCTGCAGCGAGAAGCCCTCGCGGAGCGCCTCGAACGTGGTGCCGCCGGTGACGGAGAGGGCGCGCGTGGTGGGGCCCATGCTCCCGGCCACCCAGCACACCCGGCCGTTGGTGGCGTACTTCGCCGCCGCCGCGCGCGCGAGCTCCGCCGCCCTGCGGTTGAGCTCGAGGCAGCGGTCCTGGAGCCCGTACTCGGCGAGCACCAGCGGGGCGCCGCCGAAGGTGTTGGTCTCCACAGCGTCCGCCCCGGCGGCGAAGTACCGCTCGTGGATGCCCTGCACCACGTCCGGCCGCGTGGCCACGAGCACCTCGTTGCAGCCCTCGAGCTCCGCGCCGCCGAAGTCCGCCGCGCGCAGCCCTTGCTGTTGCAGGAGCGTTCCCATGGCGCCGTCCAGCACGAGCAGCCGGGACGCGAGCGTCTCCCGGAGTGCCTGGAGGCGTACGGCGCGGGGGGCGTCAGGGGGGGCGTTCATCGGCCCATGGACATAGGGACATTCGGCGGTCCGCGCAACGGACCGTCCGGGGGCTCACCCGCCGTGCCGCCGCCTCAGCTCCGCGGTGATGACGCGCCGCTCGGTCTTGAGCCGGGAGAAGTTCCACATCATCCCCGCGGGCTGGGCCACGGCCTGGCGCAGCTCCTGCCGCAGCCGGTCTATCGCCTTGTCCACGTGGTCTCCCTGCGCCGCGAGCTCCGCGTCCGTGGCGAAGAGCAATTGCAGCAGGGCCGCCACGTCCACGCGCCCCTCGAGCTCCTTCTCCAGCACCTTGAGCGAGAGCTTCTCTGCGGACGGGTCCTGGAGGTGCCGTGCCGAGACGTCCATCAGTCCCTTGGCGGCCTCGAGCGCGGCGGCGTTGGTGCGGGCCGCGTTCACCTTCTGCATGGCGGCCACCACCGCCATGAGCATCCCGTTGCGCGCGGGGGCGCCGGGCGGGTGGAGGATGGACGAGAGCCAGGCGTCCACGCCGTCCCCGGCCGCCTGCTCCACGGCCTGGCGGAGCATGGGGAGGAACTCGGCGCGGATGCCGGTGCGGACGCGCTCGGCGCGGGTGCCGGGGTGCATCTCCGCCACCGCGATGATCTCCTTGAGCCGCGTGAGCACCTGCGCCGGTGGCACCACGCCGCGCGGGACGAAGGCGCGCTCGTGCCACGGGCCGGTGGAGACCTCCTGCGCCGTCTGCTTCACCGACTGGATGCGGAGCATGGAGTCGGTGTGGCGGCGGGAGGTGTCGAACGCGTCTGAGCCCTGTGCGAGCTGGCGCGCCGTCTCGGTGGTGACGGTCACCTCCGCGTCGTCCGGGTCGTCGAGCAGCGCGAGCTCTTCGTCCGTGAGCGCGGGGACCTCGATGGAGGTCGCCACGTCCTCGGAGACGAAGTCCTCGTCGTGGCGGGTGGGCTTGCGGGGCGCCATGCCCCCTAGATGTAGCCGAAACGGCGGCGAAGTACCCACTCCGCCCCGAGCAGGCCCACCAGGAGCACCAGGTAGTACCAGCGGTCCCACAGCGGCTCGTCCCGGCTGCGGCCAACCTCCACCACGGGAGGATCCAACAACGGCACCTCCGGCAGGCCATCCGAGGGCAGCTTGAACGCGCGGCCCCCGGTGGCCTCGGCGAGCTGCTCGAGCAGCCCCGGGCGCACCCACGCGTCCGCGAGCTCCGGCCCCACGGCACGCACCGCCACCGCGTCGTCCGCGCTGCCGAGCTCCTTATCCCCGAGCGAGGCCGTGGCCTTCAGCTTCCACGCGCCGGGGGCGGGCGGCGGGAACTCCACGCGCACCGCGCCGTCCGGCCCGGTGAGGACCTCCTGGGCGCCGGCCACCGCGCGCGTCTCCACGTTGGAGAGCTCCACGCGGACGCGGGCTCCCACCGCGGGCTGGTAGTCCGGCGTCCGCGCCGTCACCACGGCGGCCACGGGCTGCCCGGGCTCCACGGAGGCGGGCTCGGCGGAGAGCGTCACGGTGGTCAGCTCGGGATCCCTCACCAGCCAGCGCAGGGCGTTGCCGAAGAAGCGCTCGTACAGGCGCGTGGGCGTGCCGGACGCGTGCGAGGTGAAGGCCCAGTACCAGCTGCCGTCCGTGGCCAGCGTCACGGTGCGGCCGCGCCCGTAGTCCCACAGCGCGAGCAGCGGGGCGTTCTTCCCGTTGACGGAGGTGAACGGGTGCTCGAGCAGCACCGTGGCGCCGGGCTTCGCGGTGACGAGGTTCAGGCCGGGGATGGCGGGCAGCGAGCCCCAGGCGGCGTCCGTGCCCTGCGTGCCCGAGCCGAGCGCGGAGACGGGATGGCGGAGCCCTTCCGGGGTGAGCCGCGGCTTGAACGGCTCGGGGTTGGCGGGCTGCCCGGACGGCTCCACGGGCAGCGCCTGCGCGAGCGTGGTGAGCGCGGACCGGCCCTCGCCCAGCACCTTGTCCCCGCCGATGAAGAAGAGCGCCCCGCCGTTGTGCACGTACTGCTCGAGGTTCCGCTCGTACTGCGCAATGGAGAGGCCGGGCTCGGTGTAGCCGAAGTTCTGCAGGATGACGACGTCGAAGGTGTGCAGGCGCGTGTTGAAGATCTCGTCGGTGGGGAACGGGATGAGGGAGAGCTCGCGCTGGTCGTTCACCGTCTGCGTCTCGTCCGAGAGCGTGCGCAGGATGTAGAAGCTGACGAGGTCGATGTTGGCGTCCTGCTTGAGGAGCCCGCGCAGGAAGCGCTCGTCCCACGAGGGACGGCCCACCACGAGCAGCACGCGGATGCGGTCCCGGATGGTCTTCAGCGTGAAGGCGCGGCTGTTGTTGTCCGCCACCGCCTCGTCCGGGAAGACCGGGAGCGACAGCGTGTAGACGAAGCGGCCGGTCTGGTCCGGCGTGAAGGTGAAGGCGAGCGACTTCACCTCGTCGTCCGAGCTGAAGCTCAGCTCCTTGCTCCCCACCGGCGCCCCCTCGCGGGCGAGCGTGACGTTCGTGGTGGTGCCGGCGAAGCCGCGCGCCCGCACCTGCACCTCCACGGTGACGGCGTTCCGGACGAACGCAAAATCGTCCACCTTCACGTCCTGGACGGCGAGGTCCTTGAGCGCGCCGTCCCCCACCAGGAACGTGGAGACCGGGACGCCGAGCTCCTCGAGCCCGCGGCGGGCGCGGTCCCCCACCCCGCCCTGCAGCTCCGCGTTGTCCGCGCCGTCGCTGAAGAGCAGCACGCCGGAGAGCTTCTTGCCGCTGCCGCCGGGGTCTCCGCCCGTGGCGGCGCGGAGGGCGCCGAGCAGATCGGTGCGGCCCGCGCGCGGCGGGTCCCCTTTCAGCTGCGCGAGGCTGACCGGGGAGAGCTCGGGGTCGAACCCGTAGAACTCGAGGCTGAAGCGCTCGCGCAGCGCGTCCAGCTGGGGGGCGGCGCGCTCGAGCCACTCCGCCACGGAGGCCGCGCGGGTGGGACCTCCCGGCTCCACGGGGAAGCCCATGGAGGCGGAGCGGTCCACCAGCACCGCGACGCGGTTCTTCACGCTCGCGAGCTGCAGCCGGCGCAGGCCCGGTTCGAGCAGGAAGAACAGCGCGGCCAGGCCCGCGAGCGCGCGCAGGCCCCACAGCAGGAAGCGGCGCCAGCGCGTGGGCTCGCGGCGCACGCCCCACGCGGCGAAGGCCACGCCGAGAAGCAGCCCCACGCCGAGCGCCCACAGGAGCCAGGGCGGCAGCGGCGAGAGGACCACCAGCTTCCAGCTGTTCCAGGCCGGTCCGTTCATCTGCGCTTCTTGAGGATCATGGGCAGGTGGACGGCGTCGTCCTTGTAGTCGAGGCAGAGCGCGTACAGCGCCAGGTTGACGCCCAGCCGGAGCGCGAGCTCCCGCTGCGGCTCACCGCCGGGCGTGCACTCGTACTCCCAGCTCCCACCCTCGGAGCGGCTCCACGCCCCGGCCACGTCGTTCTGCGAATAGAGGACGGCGGCGCGCTTGCCCACGAGCGCGGCCTGCACCTGGGGCCGGTTGAGCACGCGGCCCGGGGCTGCGTCCAGGAGGTAGAAGCTCTTGAAGAGCACGTGGTCCATGGACAGGTCCCCGAGCGGGGACTGGGGCAGCACGCGCTGCAGCTCGCGCCGGAAGCTCCCGTCGAAGCCGGTGCCGTCGGAGGCGTCGTTGGCGTCTGCCACGAGCAGTCCGCCGAAGGTGAGGAAGCGCCGCAGGTTCTCCACCTCTGCGGCAGAGAACGCGGGCAGCGGCCCGTCCGAGCCGAGGTAGAGGAAGGGGTGTTTGAAGAGCTCGGGGCTGTCCAGCGGGAGGGGGCGCGCGTCCAGCACCACCTCCACCGAGGTGCGCCGCTGCACCTCCCACGCGAGCCGCCGCAGCGCCGCCACGCGCCCGCGCCAGTTGCCGCCGTGCATGGCCACGGCGGGGACGAACCGCGAGCTGTCCCCGAAGCCGAGGGCCGCCCCGGACGGCAGCAGCGCCGTGGCGGCGAGCCCTTGGAGGAGTTGGCGGCGGGACGGGTGCATGGGGAGCGGCAGGCGGAGGCCCGCAGCTATATACCGCGCGCGCCGCAAGTGCCGTCCTGCGTTATAGGCTTTGTCCACATGGCTTCGAACAAGGGCAAAGAGTCCGCTTCCCCCGCACGTTCTGCCGCCGTCCAGGCGTGGGAGGCGGGGGACGTGGCGTCGGCGCGGCGGCTCGCGGAAGAGACGTTGAAGGCGGGCACGACCGGGGCCGCGGCAGACGAGGCGAAGGAACTGCTCGAGCGGGCACGGCTGCCCCCGCTGGCGTTCTGGCTGGGCGCGGGGGTGGCGGCGGCGTACACGGCGCTGGTGCTGCTGTCGCGCTCGTTCGGATGAACCCGGCCGTCGAGCAGGCGGCGAAGGCGTACACCACGCTGGACCCGGCGGGCTGGCTCACGGTGGTGAAGCTGGTGCCGGCGTGGAGTGGCCTGCTCGCCGTGGGGCTGGGAATTGGGCTGCTGCTGCGGGGCACGGGGCCCCTGTTCCGCGTGGTGAGCATGCCGCTGGGAGCGGCCATGGGCTTCTTCCTCGCGCCGGGCGTGGTGGAGCGGCTGGGGCTCGGGTGGCCCGCGTCCACCGTGGCCTTCAGCGCCGCGGGCGGGCTCGCGCTCGTGGGGCTGCTGTTTCCGGCGGGGCTCGCGTTCCTCGCGGCCGGCGTCCCGGGCGGCTACCTGGGGATGCAGTACGTGACCCCCGAGGAGTGGCTCGTGGGCTTCGCGCCGGGGCTGTTCATCGCGGGGACGGTGGGGGCGCTGCTCGAGCGGATGCTCGCGGGCGTCATCGCCAGCTTCCTCGGCGCGTGGCTGCTGGTGCTCGGGCTGCTCGCGGCGCTGCCCCTCCTGGGCGTAGGCGTGCAGGCGGCGCTCGCGCAGCCGTGGGGGATGGTGGCGGTGGCGGGGCTGTTCGGCGCGGCGGCGAGCTACTACCAGCTGGTCGTGAGGCCGCCCCCGGAGGAGGAGGCGAAGCTCAAGGCCGAGAAGGCGAAGAAGCAGCAGAAGGAGAAGGAGGACCGGGAGCTGGAGAAGAAGTTCGAGAAGATGTCCCGGAAGAAGAAGTAGGCGTTTCCCCGGTCACGGCCAGCGGAGTTCATACGCCGCGCTCCGCCCCCCCTTGCCGTTGGGGACGATGCACCCGCGGGACACCAGGTCTCCGAGTTCCCTCGTGGCCGTGGCGCGGCTGCAGTGGTTCATCCCGGCATACTTGCGCGCGGTGAGCCCGCCTTCGAAGCCCGAGGGGCCCGCGTCCAGCAGCCGGTTGAGCGCCTTCACCTGCCTTGGGCCAAGCGTCTCCGCGGCGTGGCGCAGCCAGAAGCGCGCCTTGGCCACGGTACGCCCCGCCACGGCGTGCGCGTCTGACGCTGCCCGCTCCACCTGCTCGAGGAACCACCCGAGCCACGGCGTCACGTCCAGCCCGCCGCGCTGGGTCTGCTCGAGCAGCGCGTAATACGCGTCCCGCTCTGCGAGGATGCGGGAGGAGAGGCTCCAGGACCGGGCCGCCGCTTGCTCGTCCTGCGCCAACGCCATGTCGGTGAGGGCCCGCGCGATGCGGCCGTTTCCGTCCTCGAACGGGTGGAGGGTGAGAAACCAGAGGTGCGCCACGCCCGCGCGGAGCAGTCCATCCAGTCCGCGGGGTGGCGAGGCGTACCAGCGCAGGAATGCCGAGAGCTCGGGGAGGAGCCGCCCCCGTGGAGGTGCCTCGAAGTGGACCCTTTCGCGCCCGAGCCTCCCGGAGACCACCTGCATGGGGGCCTTTCCGCGGAGTTCACCGGCGCGGACGTCGTGGAGTCCGGACCGCCCGGTGGGAAACAGGGCCGCGTGCCACCGCATCAGCCGCGCGCGTGTCAGCGGCCTGCCGTGGTGACAGGTGGCATCCAGGAGAACCTGCACGAGCCCCTCCACCGTCCGGCTGGGGGCAGGAAGGCCCGCTGCAGGGAGGCCGAGGTGTCGTGCCACGGAGGAACGGACCGCGCGGGCATCGAGGGTCTCCCCCTCGATGGCGCTGGTGGTCACCCCGTCGGCGACCAGCACGGAGCTCCACGCCTCGAGTCCCAGCTCCCCCTCGAGCATCCGCGACGTGCCGAGCGCCTGTCCCTGCGCGAACCGCGCGCGCCCCAGCACGCCCATGAGCGCGCCTGCGTCCCACGTGAAGTGAGGCCACGCCGCGCGCTGCCAAATCCAGCTCCCGGTGACCGGTAATCGCCTCATGGAATGAGGCAATTAGGGGTCGCAATCGCCTCGTGCGCAACCCCCCAGGCGGGGTTACCCCTGCTTCATGGCCTCCATCACCAGTTGCTCGAGCCGCTGCAGCGCGGTCTCGAGCGTGGCCATGCCGGGGCCGAAGCTGAAGCGGACGTAGCCCTTGAAGCGGCTGGCGCGGGCGCCCCCGCTGCGGCGGCGCTTGCCGGGGTTGATGTCGAAGAACTCGCCGGGGACGCAGATGACCTTTTTCTCCAGCGCGGCGCGGAAGAAGGCCATGCCGTCGTTGAGCGGGGCCGGGAGCCCGGAGACGTTGCCCCAGACGTAGAAGGTGCCCTCGGGGGCGCGGTCCGTGCGGATGCCGAGCCGCTCGAGCCGGACGAGGAGCTTGTCCCGCTTCTCGCGGAAGGCGTGGTGCGTGGCCCAGGTCTCCTTCACCACGTGCTCCTCCTCCAGCACGGGGAGCGCGGCGCGCTGCAGGGGGCGGCTGCCGCCGCCGTCCAGGAAGCTGCCCGCCGAGGAGACGGCCTCGATGACCTGGCGGGGGCCGATGGTCCAGGTGACGCGCCAACCCGGGTAGCGCCAGTTCTTGGTGAAGCCGTCCACGAGCACGACGGGATCGCGGTTCACGTCCTCCACGTAGCGCGCGGCGGACTCCACGGGGAGCTGCCCCGGCCGGGCGTTCCAGATGTAGTGGGAATAGAACTCGTCCATGAGCAGGGCGCAGTCCTGTTCCCGCGCCACGTGGACCCAGCGCTGCAGGTCCTCCCCGCCCACGAGCTTCCCGGTGGGATTGCAGGGGTTGCTGAGCAGTACCGCGGAGAGGCCGCGGCCTTGAATCTCCTTGCGCAGGTCCTCCGCGGTGAAG
>JBDLRJ010000491.1:0-9610 GCA_039800145.1 Pseudomonadota bacterium
GCGCGCCGCCGGTGCTTCCACCCGCGCCGCCGCCCGTGCCGCCGAGGATGCAGTTGAACGGAGAGATGCCACCGTCCGCGAGCGGCGGCTTGCACGCGCGGCCCGTCGTGGCAGGCGGCACCGGCTGGCAGTCCACGTCCCCGCAGTCCACGACGCCGTCGCAGTCGTTGTCCACGTTGTCGAAGCACGTGACCTCGGCCGCTTCGCCGACCCCGCCGTCCAGCGCGCGAGGGCGGCAGTCGGCGCAGGTGCCGGTGAGGGTGCAGCGCATCCCGTTGCCGTTGCAGGCCTGTCCCAGCTGTCCCGCGCCGGCCGGCTGGCAGTCGGTGTCCTGGCAGTCGAACGTGCCGTCGCAGTCGTTGTCCTGGCCGTCGAGGCAGTTGGTCTCGCTGGACTGGCCGCCGGGGCAGACGCAGGCCCCGAAGTAGTCGCACTTGTAGCCGACCATGGGCGGGCTGGCGTTGGCCTGGTCGCACGTACCGCCGTCCGGGAAGGACGGGTTCGGGGACTTGCAGTCCGTGTCCGAGCAGTCCGGGTTGCCGTCACAGTCGTTGTCGTAGCCGTCGTTGCAGCTGCCCTCGTTGGCCTGCGCCAGGCCGCCCGCGCCGCTGCAGGCGCAGGCTCCGGCCGCCGTGCAGCGCAGTCCGCGGTCGTCCGCCGTGGTGCCGCAGTTGGGCAGGTCGAGGACGTTCCCGTTGCCCACCGGCTGGCAGTCCGGGTCCTGGCAGTCGCGCTTGCCGTCGCAGTCGTTGTCCACGCCGTCGTTGCAGGAGAACTCGGTGAGCGCCGCGCCGCCGTCCGGCAGCAGGGGGCAGGCACACTGGCCGTTGCGGCACACCTTGCCGGTGGTGTCGCAGACCTTGCCCACGCAGCTGTCGTCGCCGCAGTCGAAGACGCCGTCGCAGTCGTTGTCACGCCCGTCGCCGCAGGTGACGGCAGGGAAGGGGGAGAGCCCCTCGGTGGCCTCGACGCGGCCGTCGTTGCCCGCCTGGTCCGGCGGGACAATGCACACCGTGCACGTGGATGCGCCGCCGTCCGTGAACGCCGCGCTGCTGCAGGTCAGCTCGCCGATGGGGGCCGTAATGGCGTGGCCGAGCCGGTTGCAGATGGCACCGGGGTTGTTGCCCACGGGCTGGCAGGCGGTCTCGCCGCAGTCCAAGAGACCGTCGCAGTCGTTGTCGATGCCGTCCGAGCAGGACGTCTCGGCGAACTCGAAGGTGCCGCCGTCCGGCGGGACGCAGGCGCACAGGCCCTGCGTCGAGCAGAACTTGTTGTTCCCGCCGCAGGAGCGCCCGTTCGGGTTGGCGAAGGACGGGCGGCAGTCCGGGTCTTCGCAGTCCTTGAGCGTGTCACAGTCGTTGTCATTGCCGTCGGAGCAGGAGACTTCCGCCGTCTCCGGCGTGCCGCCGTTGCCGGAACAGTCGCAGGTCCCGGTGGCGCCGCACGCCCAGCCGCCGTCCGGGCGGCAGGCTGCGCCCGGGGTCGTGCCGTCGGGCTGGCACGTCACGTCCGCGCAGTCGACCTTGCCGTCGCAGTCGTTGTCCAGGGTGTCCATGCAGGACGTTTCCGGGGAGCGCCCGCCGTCCGGCAACGCCGTGTTCAGGATGCAGAGGTCGCAGTACGCGCGGCCGCCGTTGTCCGGGTCCGGCTTGGTGCAGCGCATCCCGGTATCGCGGTCACACACGTGGCCGAGCTGGGCCACGTACTGCTGCGTGGGGGTGATGACCTCGATGGTCATGCAGTCCGGGTCTTCGCAGTCCGCCTTGCCGTCGCAGTCGTTGTCCGCGTTGTCGCTGCAGGTGATGCCGCCGTCCTCGGGCTGGCCGGGGCAACCGCAGCCCTGGGTCCCGAGGCAGATGCCGCGCGCCGTGCTCCCGATGATGGTGCACGACAGGCCCACGCAGTTGGTGTCGTCGCAGTCCACCTTCCCGTCGCAGTCGTTGTCCACGCCGTCGAAGCAGGAGGTCTCGCCGCCCGGCTCCGTCTTCACGCAGGCGCAGGCGCCGTTGACGGTGCACTTGCCGCCCTTGAGATCACACGGCAGCCCCGTGCAGTTCGGGTCCGCGCAGTCGATGGGGCCGCTGCAGTCGTTGTCCACGCCGTCGCCGCAGGTGGGGTTGGTGGCGCCGCTGGTGGCCGTCTGTCCCTCGGTGCCGCCGTACTCGCTCACCTTGCCGTCCGGGAGCGTGCAGATGACGCAGCCGGCGTCGATGCCGAGCGTCCCGGCAGAGCAGGTCAGCGCGCCCACGCCGGAGGCCGCGTGGCCGAGATCGTTGCACACCGCCCCGGGGCGGTTGCCCACCGCCTGGCAGTTGGTCTCCGCGCAGTCGACGAGCCCGTCGCAGTCGTTGTCCTTGCCGTCGTTGCACACGGTCTCGCCGCCGTCCGCGGTCTCGGCGAGGCCGCCGTTGCCCGAGCAGCTGCAGCTGCCGGCGGAGTCGCACGCGAAGCCGAGCAGGATGCCCGCGTCACCGGAGAAGCCGGCCGGGTTGCAGCCCTGTCCGCGCCCGGCCGCGCCGGGCTGGCAGTTGGTGTCCCGGCAATCCGAGACGCCGTCGCAGTCGTTGTCCACGCCGTCCGTGCAGGCGAGCTCCGCGTCCTGCACCGTGCCGCCGTTGCCCGTGCACTCGCAGGCGCCCGTGGAGCCGTTGCACGCCTTGCCGTTGTCACCGCAGGTGCGGCCCGCGCAGTCGCTGTCGGCGCAGTCCGCGAGGCCGTCGCAGTCGTTGTCCTGGCCGTCGGTGCAGAACGTCTCGCCGCCCGGCTGGCCGCGCGAGCAGACGGAGCACGTGGCCATGCCGTTGAAGTCCGGCTTGCCGCACTGCTTGCCGTTGCTGTCACAGCCCTTGCCGGCCGCCGCGAGCGAGGCCTGGCAGTCCGGGTCCGCGCAGTCGATGAGACCGTCGCAGTCGTCGTCGATCCCGTCCGAGCAGGTGACGTCCGTGTCCTCGGCAATGCCGGGGCAGCCGCACGCGCCGGCCTTGCAGCGGCCGGGGGCGCCGTTGGCGAGGATGCAGGCGCGGTTGTCGCAGGTCGTGTCCGCGCAGTCGACCTTGCTGTCGCAGTCGTTGTCCACGCCGTCGGTGCAGGTGGTCTCCGCCGACTCGGTGCCGCTGCAGGTGCACTGGCCGTTCGGGGCGCAGCGCTTGCCGGTGCCGTCGCACGGCAGCCCGGTGCAGTTGGTGTCGCCGCAGTCCACGGGGCCGTCGCAGTCGTTGTCCAGGCCGTCGCCGCAGGCCGGCGTGCCGCCGCTGGTGGTGGAGACGCCCTCGGCCGTCTCGGCCTGCCCGCCCGGCACCGTGCAGACGATGCAGGTGGAGGCGCCCGTGATGGTGGAGGAGCACGTCAGCTCGCCGATGCCCGTGGCGAGGTGGCCCTTCGTGTCGCAAATCTGTCCAATGCCGTTGCCCACCGGCTGGCAGATGGTCTCCTCGCAGTCCTTGATGCCGTCGCAGTCGTTGTCCGCGCCGTCGAAGCACGTGGCCTCGGTGTCCTCCGCCTTGCCGCCGTTGCCGGAGCAGCCGCACCGGCCCTCGGGGGTGCAGAAGAAGCCGAACGGGGCGCACGCCTTCCCGGCAATGCTGCCCGCGGGCTTGCAGTCGTCGTCCTCGCAGTCGGCCTTGCCGTCGCAGTCGTTGTCGGCGCCGTCACCGCACGTCCGCTCCAGGGTCTCCACCGGCCCGCCGTTCCCGGTGCACTCGCAGCGCTGGTTGGAGCCGTTGCAGGCCCGGCCGTTGTCACCGCAGGGCTTGTCCACGCAGTGAGAGTCCTCGCAGTCCGAGAGCCCGTCGCAGTCGTTGTCCATCTTGTCGCTGCAGGCCTCCGGGTCCTCCTCCGTGGTTCCCGGGCAGCCGCACTCGTTGGCAATGCAGATGCCCTGCCCGCCGCTCAAGAGGACGCAGCCCTTGTTCTCGCAGTTGGCGTCCGCGCAGTCGACGAGCCCGTCGCAGTCGTTGTCCTTGCCGTCCGAGCAGCTGGCCTCGTTGGGCTCGCCGTTGCCGCCGTTGCCGTTGCACAGGCAGGTGCCGTTCGCCTGGCAGCTGCCCTCGCCCACGCTCCCCGGCGGCAGCGAGCACGTGTAGTCCACGCAGGACGGGTCCGCGCAGTCCACGACGTTGTCGCCGTTGTCGTCCACGCCGTTGCCGCAGTTCTCGAGCGCGGTGAACTCCACGCGCGCGCTGCCGGCCGCGAGCCCATCCAGGCTCGTCACGTTGATGCGGATGTTCCCGGCGCAGCCCACCACCGCGCGCGAGTCGCAGGTGACGAGCTCCACCGTGCCCGAGCCCCCGGTGATGTTCACCGAGTTGCCCTTCTGGTCCTTGAACTTGCCGCGGCTCGCCGTCACCTTCACGTCTGAGGTGTGGCTGACCGTCACCTGGACGGAGTTGGTGCCGTTGGCGACGACGGACTCCTTGTCAACCGTCACGGTGATGTTGACGGGATCGGGTGGGGTCGTGTCCTGGGGACAGCCCGCGAACAAGGCCAACAACGGCCCGAGGACTGCCGCACGCATCCGCATCGTCATGGAAATTCCCTTGGGTGACATCGGCCGGGGGTGGCTGAGTGTCCGGTCGCGTGGGAAGGGTGTCAAGGAACGTGCCGGGAGGGTCCGAGGCTGCATGGTCGTCTCCCCGTGTTCGGCACGCCGAAGGAGCGATCAGTCCCGGCGTCGGGGCACGCGAGGGGTACGCGAGCCCCGGTCCGGTTCGATCTTCACCTTGCGGCCGCGGAGCGTGGAGGCGGACAGCGCGCCGATGACGTCGTCCCCGCGTCCCGCCGCCACTTCCACGAACGAGAAGAGATCTCCCACCTGCACCGCCCCAATCTCCGTCCGGTCCAGGCCCGCTTCGTTCGCAATGGCCCCCACCAGGTCTCCCACGCGGAGCCCCGCGCGCGCACCCAGGCCTACAAAGATCCTGTCCCAACCACCTTCTGGAACCCTGTGCGTCTTGGCCTCACCCCGGCGCGGCCGGGCCTCCGTGCGCGCCGGTTCCTTCCGCTGCGGACGGGGGGCAGGCGGCTCGAACGACGGGAGCTCCACCTCCGGCTCCTCGGCCTCCCCGGGGTGCAGCTGTCCGTGCAATGCCGCGAGCGCCGCGGCCGCCACGTCCGCGAGGTCCGCCGTGGCCGAGAGCGCATCCACCGCTGCGCGCCAGGGCTCGAGCGAGTCGGCGTCCCCGAGCTGCGCTTCCACCGCGGCCCGCGTGAGGTCCCGCTTGCGGGCGCGCACGTCAACGAGCGTCGGCAGCCGCCCGAGCGGGATGGGCTGGCGCGTGGTGCGCTCCACGTTCTTCAGCAGCCGCTGCTCCTTCGGCTCGAGCAGCGTCAGGGCCACGCCCGAGTGTCCCGCCCGCCCGGTGCGGCCAATGCGGTGGACGTAGACCTCCGGCGAGGTCGGCAAGTCGTAGTTGATGACGTGCGAGAGCTTCTCCACGTCCAGCCCGCGCGCCGCCACGTCGGTTGCCACGAGCAGCTCCAGCTTGTGCGTCTTGAAGGCGCGCAGCACGCGCTCGCGCTGCTCCTGTGACAGCCCACCGTGCAGCCCGGCCACGTCGTAGCCGCGCCCGGCCAGCAGCTCCGTCAGTCGGTCCACTTCCAGCCGCGTACGGCAGAAGAGGATGGCGCTCCGGGGCGCCTCCAGGTCCAGCAGCCGCCCCAGCGCCACCTCCTTCATGGCGCGCGGTACCACGTACGCTGCCTGCCGGATGTTGGGCAGCGTGCGGGACTCGGCCGCCTTCGGCGCAATGTTCACGCGCACGGGCCTGTCCAGGTGCGCCTCCGCGAGCGCGGCAATCCTCGGCGCGAGCGTGGCGGAGAAGAGCGCCGTCTGGCGTTGCTCCGGCAACGCCGAGAGCAGCGCGTCCAGGTCCTCCGCGAAGCCGAGGTCCAGCATCTCGTCCGCCTCGTCCAGCACCACCGTCTGCACCCGCTCCAGCTTGAGCGTGCGGCGGCGCACGTGGTCCAGGGCGCGGCCCGGCGTGGCGATGACGACGTCCACCCCGCGCCGCAGCCGCCGCAGCTGCCCCTGCATGTCCGCGCCGCCGTAGATGGGCAGCACCGTCACGCCGAGCGACTTGCCGTACGAGTGCACAGCCTCGGCCACCTGGACGGCCAGCTCGCGCGTGGGACATACCACGAGCGCCTGCGCCTCGAACGGGCCGGCAGCCCCCGGCGTCAACCGGTGCAGCAGCGGCAGTGCGAAGGCGGCCGTCTTGCCGGTGCCGGTGGCGGCCTGGCCGAGCACGTCCCGTCCCTCAAGCAGCGGCGGGATGGCGGCGGCCTGGACCGGGGTGGGCTCTTCGTAGCCGAGCGCGGCGAGCGAGGAGAGCAGTTCGTCTCGGAGACCGAGCGCGGCGAAGGCCTCGGGCTGGGCAGGGGGAGGGGTCATGGCTCAGGACTCCGGGTCCGGGATGGACTCTTCGTCCTCCACGTCTTCGTCCAGGGGAGGGCCTCCGTCGACGGGGAGCACGTACCACTGGCGCCCCTTCAGCTGCTGCAGCTTGAGCAGCCCCTCCTTCTCCAGCGCCTCGAGCAAGCGCGAGAAGGTGGAGAACCCGTGGTCGCGCTCGTCGAAGTCCGGCTCCTTGCGGACCAGGGTCTCCTTGATGAGGGACGGGTTGAGCGGCCCGGTGGCGCGGGAGAGCAGGGACTTGACCGCCTCGCGCGCCGCGGCGGGAACGGTGGCCGCCTTCTTCTTCTCCTTCTCCGCGGAGATGCCGCCGCGCTCCCCACCGCCGCGCTTCTGTCCTCCGCGCTCCGGCGAGGCCTTGCCGCCCCGTCCGCCTCCGCTCACCGGCAGGTAGAGGAACTCGTCGCAGGCCCGCACGAAGTAGGGCGACGTGGAGTCCTTCACCGCGATCCCGATGACGCGCTTGTCGTTCTCGCGCAGCTTGTTGGCGAGCGGGACGAAGTCGCTGTCACCCGAGGCGATGACGAAGGTGTCGATGTGCTGCCGCGCGTAGTTCAACTCCAGCGCGTCGATGACGAGCCGCATGTCCGCGGCGTTCTTCCCGGCGCTGGTGGAGGGCGGCACGTCCACGAGCTCCACGCCCAGCGCGTGCAGCCCCGCCTTGGCCTCCCGGAAGCGGGACCAGTCCGCGTACGCCCTGCGGAAAATGACCTTGCCGCGTTCGAGCAGCCGGTCCAGCGAGGGCTGCAGGTCGAACGCGGTGGGCGAGATGCCGGTGTTGGTGACCAGGTTCTCGAAGTCGATGAAGAGCGCGAGCCGGTGATCGTTGGGGTTGGCCATGCCCGCCCTTGTGTCACGTTCCCACGGTGCGCACCACGAAAGTGGGCTGCGCCGCGATGGCTTTCTTCACCGAGCAGCCCTCCGCTGCCCTCGTGACCGCGTCCCGGTACCTGTCCGGGAAGCCCGGCGGCAACACCACCTCCACGTCCACCGCCGCCAGCACCCCGTCCTCCCCGTAGCGCATCTTCTGCCGCAGCGAGATGCCCTCCGTGGGGATGCCCCGTTTCTGGCAGAAGCCCTGGACGAAGACCCCTGCGCACGTGCCGAGGGACGCGAGGAAGAGGTTGTACGGGCTCGGGAAGGCGCCTGCCCCGCCGAGCTCCGCGGGCTGGTCCGTGGCGACGGTGAATCCCTCCACCTGCGCGAGGACCTGTCGCCCCGCCCCCAACTGGATGCCGATGTCGGTCGTGTGTGCCATGCCGCCTTGGAGCCGGGGCACCCACGGGGCGGTTCGGTTGCGCTGGAATTCCGTGCGTTGTCGAACGGATGGAGGCATGGATCCGCCCCATGGCCAACGCTCTCTTCCTCTCCCCCACGGACGACGCCAGCTTCTCGGCTGCGCGGGCGGTGCTGCAGGGTGCCTCGCTCTCCTGGGACTGGGTCACGTCCTCGCCGCTCGCGGCCACCGCCTCGCTCGCCGCGCTCTTCATCCTCCTCACGTGGGGGCTGCAGGTGCTGACCACGAACTACTCGTGGGTGGACCGGCTGTGGTCCACCGCGCCCCCGCTCTACGCGCTCGTGTACGCGGGCTGGAGCGGTGGAGACGTGCGCACGTGGCTCATGGCCGCGCTCGTGACGGCGTGGGGGGCCCGGCTCACCTTCAACTTCGCGCGCAAGGGCGGCTACGACCCGAAGGAGGAGGACTACCGCTGGGCCGTGGTGCGCAGCTGGCTCGCGAAGCACGATCCGCTCCACCCGCTCGGGCGTGAACTCTTCAGCCTCTTCTTCATCTCCATCTACCAGCTGGTGCTCATCTTCCTCTTCACCGTGCCGCCGCTCGAGCTGGCGTGGCAGGCGCGGGGGAGGGTTCCGCCCGGGGCCTGGGACGTCCTGCTCGCCGCGGCGTTCCTCGGCTTCCTCGTGCTGGAGACCGTGACGGACCAGCAGCAGTGGGACTTCCAGCGGGCCAAGCACGCCCTGACGCCCGAGCAGCGGACGGCGGCCGGCGGTGACTTCGCCCGGGGATTCCGCACCACCGGGGTGTTCGCCTGGTCGCGCCACATGAACTTCTTCGCGGAGTTCATGCAGTGGTGGGTGTTCTACGGCTTCACCTGGGCCGTGGGGGCGCCGTGGCTCAACTGGACCGTGGCCGGCGCATTCCTGCTCACGCTGCTCTTCCAGGGCTCCACCGAGATGACCGAGCGGCTGTCCGCCGGCAAGTACCCCGAGTACGTGCGGTACCAGCGCACCACGTCCCGGTTGATCCCGCTCTGGCCGGGGCCGAAGCTGGACTGACCGTTCCACGCACCCAGGCGTATATTTCCAACGTGTCGACCACCGCTGAACAGACCGCCGCGTGGCTGCGCCAGCGGGACGCCGCGCGCCGCGACCTTGCCGTGGCGCGCGCCGAGAAGCTGCGCACGCTGCTCCACGCGGTGGTTGTCGGCTTGAAGTCTGACTTCGGTTGCACCCGCGTGGAGCTCTTCGGATCACTGGCGACCGGGGAGGTGCACGCGGACAGCGACGTGGACCTGTTCGTCGAGGGGCTCCCGGCCGCGAGGCAATTCGAGGCGATGGCCTTCGCGTCGTCCCGGCTGGGGGTCCAGGTGGACCTCGTGCGCGCAGAGGACGCACCTGCGAGCCTCGCCCAGCGCGTCCGCGCCGAGGGGCGGCCCCTGTGAACCGGGCGGTCGTCCAGCGTCTCCGCGCCGAGCTGGCGAGCGTGGCTCGCGGCGCTCCAGGGCCGCGGGCATGAACTCGACCACGTGCGCCCCGAGGCGTCGGATGCAGGTGCGTGCGCGCTCACGGCCGTGGCCCTTCACCACGCGTACGGGAGCATCGAGTCCGCGCTCGCCCGCATCTCTCGCCACGTCGAGGGCGAGGAGCCCTCCGGGGGACATTGGCACCAGGAGCTGCTCGAGGCTGCTGCCCTCGACATACCGGGCATTCGTCCAGCGCTCCTGTCCGGGGAATCGCTCGTCGCCCTGCGCGAGCTGCTCGCCTCCAGGCATTTCTTCCGGCACGGCTACGCGGTGACGCTGGACGCGGCTCGCCTCGTCCTCGGTGACTTCGCCGCGGTCGACCGCTGGCTCGCCGCCGTGGCAGCCGGCCTGGAGCCGTAGCCACCGCACCGCCCGTGCCCACCTTCACGGGCATGACCTTCAGGGACAGAGTGGAGGCGGGACGCCTGCTGGCGGCGCA
>JBDLRJ010000492.1:0-6960 GCA_039800145.1 Pseudomonadota bacterium
CCGCGGGTGTGGCGCAGCGTCTCGTGGATCACCCGGCGCTCGATCTCCTCCATGGGCGTCCCCACCGAGATGACGATGTGGCCGGCGCTGCTGGCCCCGCCCTTCCGGACGGGCTCGGGGAGATCCCCGGGCTGGAGGGTGTCCGTGCGGCAGAGCACCACCGCGCGCTCGAGCGCGTGCTCGAGCTCCCGCACGTTGCCCGGCCAGCCGTAGTCCTCGAGCAGCTGGAGGGCCTCGGGGGCGAGCGGGCGCACCGGGCGGCCGTTCTTCGCGGCGTAGCGGCGCAGGAAGTGGTCCGCCAGGAGCGGCACGTCCTCGCGGCGCGCGCGCAGCGGCGGGATGTGCAGCTCCACCACGTTGAGGCGGTAGTAGAGATCCTCGCGGAAGCGCCCCTCCGCCACCTCCTTGCGGAGATCCTTGTTCGTGGCGGCGACGAGCCGGACGTTCACCTTCACGGTCTGCGTTCCACCCAGCCGTTCGATCTCCCCCTCCTGCAGCACGCGCAGGAGCTTCACCTGCGCGGAGGGGCTCAGCTCGCCCACCTCGTCCAGCAGCAGGGTGCCGCCGGAGGCGCGCTCGAAGCGCCCCTCCTTCCGGACGGCGCCGGTGTAGGCGCCTCGCTCCACGCCGAACAGCTCCGCCTCGAGGATCCCCTCGGGCAGGGCAGCGCAGTTGACCGCCACGAAGGGGCCGGCGGCGCGCGCCCCCCGCTCGTGCAGCGCCCGCGCGGCGAGCTCCTTGCCCGTGCCGGACTCGCCCAGCACCAGCACCGTGGCGGAGGTGGGGGCCGCCTGCTCGAGCGTCTCGAAGAAGGCGCGGAACGCGGGGGACTGTCCCACCATCTCCCGGGCGCCCACCTCGGCGAGCCGTGCCCGGAGCGCGCGGTTCTCCTCCACGAGCGCCCGCTTCTCGAGCGCCTTCTGCACCGCGCGGATGAGGCTCTGCCGCTTGAGGGGCTTGGTGATGAAGTCGTAGGCCCCCTCGCGCATGGCGTCCACGGCCGTCTCCACCGTGCCGTACGCCGTCATGAGGACCACCTCCACGTCCGGGCGCATGGCGCGCGCCGTGCGGAGCAGCCCCTGTCCGTCCAGCCCCGGCATCATGAGATCCGTCACCATGACGGAGACCTCGGGGCGCCGCAGCAACTCCACCGCGGCCTGTCCTCCGCCCGCGGTCAGCGTCTGCAGCCCTTCTCGCTGGAAGATGCGCGCCACGGACTCCAGGTTGGCCTGGTCGTCGTCCACGACGAGCACGGTGGTGTCCTGTGCCATGGGGCGCTGGCCTTTACTGGCAGTTCCCCACCACGCAACTGGCAGAGCAGCACTGGCCGGGGGCCGAGCAGGCCTCGCCGGTCCCGCGGCAGTAGCAGACCTGGGAGGTGGCCATCACCTGGCAGCTGTAGTTGCTGGCAATGCGGCACTGGCTGTCCAGCGTGCAGCCGTCGTAGCAGATGCCGGTGTTGTCACCCCACGCGGCCTCGTGCAGGCACTGCCCGTCTCCGCCGCAGCCGCCGGTGGTGGCGTTGCACAGGCCGCTGCAGTAGCCGCCGGGGTAGGCTCCGCCGCCCGCGGTGAGGCAGAAGTTGCTCTCGCACTGCGCGTCCGTGGTGCAGGCCTCGCCGTAGCGGGCGCGCCCGTTGTCCTTGGTCTCGCAGCGCTTGCTCCACGGGTTGCAGCCGTAGTTGGCCCCCGTGCCGGTGCACTGGGCGTCCGCGGTGCAGAGCGCGGTGCAGTAGTTGTTGCTGTTCGCGGCGTCCAGGTCCGAGTCGATGCAGCTGTAGCCGGTGCGGCAGGCCCCCGAGGGGCCGAGCCCGGTCCCGGTGCAGGCGGCGAAGCAGGTGTCGGTCGTGCCCGTTTCCAGGCACAGGCCCCCGTTGCAGCCGGCGTTGGTGCCCACGGTGCAGCCCTGCGCGTTGCTGCACGCGCCGCCCGGGAAGCCGTAGACCGCCTCGGACAGGCAGCGGCCCCCCTTGCACTGGCTGTCCTGGGTGCAGGGCTGGCCGTCGTTGCGCGCGGCGCAGGCGGCCTGCCCCGAGCAGTCCGCGTCCGCGCAGTCCGCCTGCCCGTCACAGTCGTTGTCCTTGCCGTCCGTGCAGCTCTCGGCCACCACGCCGGCGCACTCGGCGTCGCCGCAGTCCAGGGAGCCGTCTGCGTCGTTGTCCACGCCGTCCCCGCACGAGGCCTCCTTCTTCAGGAGGGACTGGCACTGGCAGCCGGTGCCGCACGAGGCCCCGTTGGGACAGTCCGCCGCGTCCGCGCAATCCGTCTTCCCGTCCGCGTCGTTGTCCAGGCCGTCCGCGCACTTGCCGGCCTCGGCGCTGGTGCCGTTGCAGGAGGGCAGTCCCACGCAGTCGTCGTCCTGGCAGTCGGGGACGCCGTCGAAGTCGTTGTCGATCCCATCCGAGCAGGTGGCCTCGCTGCGGACGCCCGCGCGGCAGGTGCACCCCGTGCCGCACGCCCGAGTGTTGCAGTCCAGCGTGTCCGCGCAGTCCGTCTTCCCGTCCAGGTCGTTGTCCTGCCCATCCGCGCACAGCTCCGCCGTCCCCACGCACGGGGCAGCGGGGCCGCAGTCCGGGTCCGCGCAGTCCGTCTTTCCGTCCTTGTCGTTGTCCTGGCCATCCGCGCAGGCAGACTCGCGGCTGCAGTAGAGGGTGGAGACGCACGAGCCGTCGGCGCAGTCCGCCTTGCCGTCCCCGTCGTCGTCCTGTCCGTTGCTGCACGCCGCCTCGGTGTTCTCGGCGTTGCTGCACGCCGCCGCGCAGTCCGCGTCGCTGCAGTCGGTGGCGCCGTCCCCGTCGTCGTCCGCGCCGTTGGTGCAGCGCGTGGCCTCCGCGGACGGGCAGGCGGGATCCGCGGTGCAGTCCGCGTCCGCGCAGTCCACGAGCCCGTTCCCGTTGTCGTCCGCGTTGTTGCGGCACTGCTCCTTCGGCCGGCACGCGGGGGAGCCGGTGCAGTCGGCGTCCTCGCAGTCCGTCTTCCCGTCCCGGTCCTCGTCCACGCCGCCGGCGCACTGCTCCACGCCGGGCGCGCAGGCGGGAGAGGACCCGCAGACGGTGTCCGCGCAGTCCACCTGGCCGTTCGCGTCGTCGTCCACGCCGTTGTCGCACACCTCCACCGCAGGGGCGCAGCGTGCGTCCCGGAAGCAGGCGGGGTCCGCGCAGTCCACCCGGCCGTTCCCGTCGTCGTCCGCGGCGTTGGCGCAGTCCTCGGCCGAGGGCGGGTTGTTCTGGACCGGGGGTGAGCAGCCGAGCGCGGCAAGGCCCAGCAGGAGGGCGGCGGCGAGGTGCTTCATGGGCGTGGAGGCTCCGGCGTCAAGGGGACGTCCGGCCCGTATAGGCCCGGACCGGGGGCAGGACAAGCCGTGGCCTCCCGGTAGGCGTCCGTGCTTGAGTCTCGAAAGACCATGCCCGGCCTTCGCGTGCTCGTGGTGGACGACAACCCGCTCTCCTTCCACATGGTGGAGGAACTGGCCACGCAGATGCCCAACGTGTCGGGGCTCTCGTGGGCGCGGACGTACGACGAGGGGCTGGCGGCGCTCCGGGCCGGGGGGCAGGACGCCTGCCTGATGGACCACGTCCTGGACCGGAGCACGGGGCTCGACCTGCTGCGCCAGGCGCGGGCCGAGGGCATCCGCACGCCCACGGTGATGCTCACCTGCGCCCGCTCGGGGGAGCTGGACATGGAGGCCATCCGCGCGGGGGCGGCGGACTTCCTCGTGAAGGGCGAGTTCAGCGCGGACGTGCTGGACCGGGTGCTGCGCTACGCGGTGGAGCGGCAGCGCAGCGCGGACCGGCTGCACGAGAGCGAGGAGCGGTACGCCCTGGCGCTGCTCGGCGCCAACGACGGGATCTGGGACTGGAAGATCACCTCGCGCGACCTCTATTTCTCGTCCCGCTCGCGCGAACTGCTCGGCCTCACCGAGGCGGAGATCCCCAACGACGTGGAGGGTTGGCAGAAGCGCGTCCACCCGGACGACCTGCCGCGCCTGTTCTCGGACCTGAAGGCGCACGTGAAGGGCCACACGCCGCTGTTCGAGAGCGAGCTGCGGCTGCGGCACCGGGACGGCAGCTGGTGCTGGCTGCTCGCACGCGGGGCAGCGGTGCGGGACCGGGACGGGCGCGCCACGCGGATGGCCGGCTCGGTCACGGACATCACCCACGGGCGGGCGCGGGATCACCTCACGGGGCTCCCCAACCGCACGCTGTTCCACGACCGGCTGGGCCGCGCCTTCGCCCGCAAGGCGCGCGAGCCGGCCTTCGAGTTCGCGGTCATCTTCCTGGACCTGGACCGCTTCAACGTCGTGAACGAGGGGCTCGGCCACCACGCCGGGGACGCGCTGCTGGTGCAGGTGGCGCGGCGCATCGAGCGGTGCCTGCGCGAGACGGACACCCTGGCCCGGCTCGGCGGGGACGAGTTCGCGCTGCTGCTCGAGGGGGTGCGCACCCCGGAGGAGGCGGGGCAGGTGTCCCGGCGCATCCTCGAGGCGCTCGAGGCCCCGTTCGAGGTGGTAGGCCGTCCCGTGTACGCGGGGGCGTCGCTGGGGATCGCGCTGTCGGCGGAGGGCGGGTCAGGGCCGCAGGAGCTCCTCCGGGACGCGGACACCGCGCTGTCCCGGGCGAAGTCCGGGGGGCGCGGCCGCCACCAGGTCTTCACCCCGCCCATGCACGCGCAGGCGCTCGGGGCGCTGCAGCTGGAGAACGAGCTCCGGCTCGCGGTGGAGCGCCAGGAGCTGCGCTGTTTCTACCAGCCCATCTTCTCCGTGAAGGACCGGGGGCTCGTGGGGTTCGAGGCGCTCGTCCGCTGGATGCACCCGGAGCAGGGGCTCATCGCCCCGGACCGGTTCATCCCGCTCGCCGAGCAGTCGGGTCTCGTGCAGCAGGTGGACGACTGGATGCTGCAGGCCGTCACCGCGCAGCTGGAGGGATGGCGGCGCACGTTGCCGGGCGCGCGCGCCCTCACCGTCAACGTCAACGCCTCCAAGCGCCAGCTGGACTCGGCGGGCTTCGTCGAGCGCGTGCTCGCCGCGGTGGACCTCCGGGGGCTGCCGCGCGGGGCGATCGCGCTGGAGATCACCGAGGGCATGGTGTTCGAGAGCCCGGAGCGGATCACCGCCGTGCTCGCGGCCTTGAGAGAGGCGGGCGTCCCGGTGGTGATGGACGACTTCGGCACCGGCTACTCGTCCCTCTCGTACCTGCACCGGCTCCCGCTCGCGGGTTTGAAGGTGGACCGCTCTTTCGTCTCGCGCATGGACGGGCCCGGTCCCGCCGCGGAGGCGGTGAAGGCCATCGTGGCGCTGGCCCACAGCCTCGGGCTCAAGGTGACGGCGGAGGGCGTGGAGAACGAGGCCCAGATGGACCTGCTGGACGCGCTCCACTGCGAGCACGCCCAGGGCTACCTGTTCAGCCGTCCCGTGGACGCGCAGGGGGCCGAGGAGCTGCTGCAGTCCTGGGCGGGGCGGCGGCTCGGCACGGGCTGACGCGGGCGGCTCACGTCCCCGAGACCGTGAGCTCGCGGAAGCGCAGGGTGGGGGCGGCCACGCTCGAGCGGAAGCGCAGGTCGTTCCCGATCCCGTCCACGTCCTCCAGCATCTGCAGGAGGTTGCCCGCCACGGTGATCTCCTGCACCGGGAACGTGAGCTCGCCGTTCTCTATCCACAGCCCGTTGGCGCCGCGCGAGTAGTCGCCGGTGACCGGGTTGGCGCCGCTGCCGAGCATGGAGGTGACGTACAGCCCCTGCTTCACGCCGCGGATGAGCGCCTCGGGCGTCTCCGTGCCCGGCTCGAGGTAGAGGTTGTGGACCCCCACGTGCGGGAGCGAGCTGTAGCCGCGGCTCGCATTCCCGGTGGGTGCAGCCTTCGCCTTGCGCGCGGTGTACGCGTCGTAGAGGAAGTTGCGCAGCACGCCGCGGTCGACGAGCGGCATGCGGCGCGTGGGGATTCCCTCGCCGTCGAACGGGGAGCTGCCGAGTCCACGCGCCAGCAGCCCGTCGTCCACCACGGTGAAGTTCCCGGGGGCGAGCTTCTCCCCGAGCCGCCCGGCGAACACGGAGGCCTTCTTGTAGACCGCGTCCCCGTTGGCGGGCGCCACCAGGTTGCCCACGAACGAGGCGGCCACCTGCGGCTCGAAGATGACCGGCACGCGCTGGCTCTTCACCTTGCGCGCGCCGAGCATCCGCAGCGCCCGCCTCGCCGCCTCGCGCCCGACCGACTCGGGGGAGTCCAGGTCCGCGAGGTGGCGCTTGTAATCCATCCAGTGGGCCGTCTGGAGCTGCCCGTTCTCGCTCGCCACCGGCACCGCGTAGAGGAAGACGTACGTCCCCTCGTAGCTCCCGGTGAGCCCCTCGGTGGAGGCCACGTGGACCTCCGAGACGTAGTCCCCGGCCCCCACGCTGTCGAACGTGGTGATGCGCCCGTCCACCGAGCGCCCCGCCTTCTCCACCTCGAGCGCCGCCCGGAGCTTCCAGTCCGAGGCGAGGTTCGCCACCGCGGGATCAAACAGCCCCTCGGGCTGCTTGCGCCCCTTGAGCAGCGACTTGTCCGGCAGGCCGTTGAGCTTGTCCGGGGCCGCGGCCCGCGCCAGCTCCACCGCGCGGTCCACGAACGCGGCGAGCGACCCGGGCTCGAAGTCCGAGGTGAAGGCAAAGCCGAGCCGTCCCTTGACGAAGACGCGCAGCCCCACGCCCTTGCTCGTGGCCTGGGTGAGATCCTCCACCTCGCCGCCGCGCACGGTGACCGAGGACTCGCGCCCCACCTGCAGGTACGCCTCGGCCGCGTCGGCGCCGCGCCGCTTCGCGCGGGCCACCAGCTCCTTTGCCAGCTTCGCGTAGCGGTTGCTCACCGTGCACCTCCCACCTTCGTGCCGCCCACGACCATGTCGTCTATACGCAGGGTAGGCAGCCCCACGCCCACCGGAACGCTCTGGCCGTCCTTGCCGCACGTGCCGAGCCCCGGGTCCTGCTGTAC
>JBDLRJ010000493.1:0-13240 GCA_039800145.1 Pseudomonadota bacterium
GCGCAGCTGTCGGGCGTGGAGGGCGTGGACCTGCAGCTGTCGCTCGTGGAGCGCGGCGCGGACGGCGGCGAGGTGGAGCTGCTCCGGGCGAACGAGGGGAGCGAGAAGGAGCCGGAGCGCATGGCCCACGTGTCCTGCGCCGGGGAGTGCTGGCTGCGCGTGGCCGGCGTGTCCCGCAAGATCGAGGGCAAGTGGGTGAAGGACCAGGAGAACGCCACGGCGCCCTACGCGCTGCAGCTCTCCGCGGCCCCGGACGACGGCACCACCGAGCGCGAGCCCAACCACGAGGCCGCGCGCGCCGTGCCGCTCTCGTTCGGGAAGTCCGTGCGCGGAACGGTGTACCCGCGCAAGGACGTGGACCTGTACCGGGTGGACCTCTCGACCCGGCCGGTGAAGACGCCGCTCCTGGCCACGCTCACGGGGGTGCTCAAGGTGGACGTGGGGCTGTACCTGCACCGCGAGGCGGAAGACGGGAGCCTCTCGCTCGTGCAGACGTCCGACGGGGCGAAGGGCGAGAAGCCGGAGACCATCCGCTACGCGGCGGAGCCCGGCGTCTACGTGCTCGAGGTGCGGGACGCGAAGAACCGCGAGTCGAATTTCCAGGACAGCTACGTGTTGAAGCTGGAGGAGGGACAAGAGTGAGCAAGCCGGGACTGGCGTTGGTGACGGGGGGGAACTCGGGGATCGGCCTGGACCTGGCGCGGCTGTTCGCGCGGGACGGGCATGACCTGGTCCTCGTGGCCCGCGACGCGGGACGCCTCGAGCAGGCCGCCGCGGAGCTGCGCGGCTTCAAGGTGAACGTGGAGACGTGCGTGGCGGACCTCGGCCGCCCCGGGGGACTGGACGCGGTGAAGGCCGCGCTGGGCGACCGCGTGGGCAAGGTGGAGGTGCTGGTCAACAACGCCGGCTACGGGCTGCAGGGGGCGTTCGCCGAGACGCCGCTCGAGGCGGAGCTCGGGATGCTGCAGGTGAACGTGGTGGCGCTCACGGCGCTGACGAAGTGGGTGCTGCCGGGGATGGTGGCGGCGCGGCGGGGGCGCATCCTCAACGTGGGCAGCACCGCGGGCTTCCCGCCGGGCCCCTTCATGGCGGTCTATTACGCCTCCAAGGCGTACGTGAACTCGCTGTCTCAGGCGCTCTCCGCGGAGCTGGAGGGGACGGGCGTGACGGTGACGGTGCTGTGCCCCGGCCCGGTGGAGACGCGCTTCCAGGCGCAGGCGGGCATGGAGGGCAGCCGCCTCATGCAGATGCGCGCCGCGGTGCTGCCGTCCGCCGAGGTGGCCGAGCAGGGTTACCGTGCCATGCGGGAAGGCGAGCCGCTCGTGGTGCCGGGACTCGTCAACAAGCTGGGCGTGTTCGGCCAGCGCTTCTTGCCGCGCGCCGCCATCACGGCCATGACGCGGCGCCTCAACAGCCGGGAGTCCTGACATGTCCATCCCCGTTCCCCCCGTTCCCTCCTTCCCGAAGGCAGAGCTGACGCTGACGTCCGTGGCAGGGCTTCGCGCCGCGGGCGTGCGCGCCGGCATCAAGGCGAGCGGCAACCCGGACGTGGCGCTGCTGGTGGCGGACGAGCCCGTGGCGGCCGCTGCCCTCTTCACGCAGAACCACTTCGCCGCGGCGCCGGTGCACGTGTCGCGGGCGCACCTGCAGAAGAGCGGGGGCCGCGTGCGCGCGGTGGTGGTCAACAGCGGCAACGCCAACGCCTGCACGGGCGCGCAGGGGGACCGGGACGCGCTGGAGATGTGCGAGCGCGTGGCCTCGGCCCTCTCCTGCCCGGTGGAGCAGGTGCTGGTGTGTTCCACGGGCGTCATCGGCGTGAAGCTGCCCATGGACAAGGTACGCGCGGGGATCGACGCGGCGGTGGCGGCGCTGGCCGGCGACGTGGAGTCCGGGCGGGCCTTCCTGCACGGCATCATGACGACGGACGCGTACCCGAAGGAGGCCTGCGCGCGCGTGGGCGACGCGGTGGTGGCGGGCGTGTGCAAGGGGGCCGGGATGATCCAGCCCAACATGGCCACCATGCTCGCCTTCCTGGGCACGGACATGGCGCTCTCGCCGGCACAGCTGCAGCAGGGGCTTCCGGGCCTCGCCTCGCGCAGCTTCAACGCGGTCCACGTGGACACGCACACCAGCACCAACGACACGCTCATCGCGCTCGCCACGGGGAAGCGCGCGGCGCCCGAGGGCTGGGCGGCGGAATTGGAGAAAGTTGCACACCGCCTCTCGTGGCTGATTGCCCGCGACGGCGAGGGTGCGACGAAGGTGACGACCATCCGCGTGACGGGCGCCGCGGACGACGCAGCGGCCCGGCGGATTGCGCAGCTGGTGGCCTCCTCCGCGCTCGTGCGCACCGCGCTGTACGGGAACGATCCCAACTGGGGCCGCTTCACCAGCCAGGTGGGCAACTCCCCGGACGTGGTGAACGGCCGCGGCCTCACCTGCGTGCTGCAGGGCATGGAGGTCTTCCGTGCCGGGGAGCCCACCGCGTTCGACCGCGGGGAGGCCTCCCGCGCCATGGCGCGCGAGGACGTGCTGCTCGAGCTCTCGCTCCAGGACGGGACGGGCGAGGCGGTCGTGCTGACGTCGGACCTCGGCTACCGGTACGTGCAGGTCAACGCCGAGTACACGACCTGACCGTGGGCGCCCGGTTCGACAGCGTGGAGGCGCTGCTCGCCTCGGTGGACGCCGCGCTCGCGGGGCCGTGGCCCGCGGGGGTGGCGCACGCCGCGGTGTTCGACGCGGACCACACGCTGTGGAACGGCGACATCGGGGACCACGCCTTCCTGGCCGCCGGCGCAGAAGGGTTCCTGCTCCCGGAGACGTGGCGCGGCCCGGTGAGGAGCTGGGCAGAGGCGTGGGGGCTCGAGCTGTCCGTGGACCCGGCGTTCGGGGTGCGCCAGCTGCTCGAGGCCTCGGCCTCGGGCGTGCTCGAGGCGACCGCGCGGGCCCGCGGACTCGACGGGGGCGCCTGGCGGTCGGCGCTCTACTCCATGCAGGCGTGGGCCTACGCGGGGCGAACGCGCGCGGAGGTGCACGCGTTCGGCGAGCAGCTGTTCGCGCGCGGCTTCGAGGCGCACCTCTACGCGGACCTGCGGCGGGTGGTGGAGGGGCTCACCGCGCGGGGCGTGAGGGTCTGCATCGCGTCCGCGAGCCACGGTGCGCTGGTGCTCCCGGGGGGGACGCGGCTCGGGCTCGGCGCCGAGTGGGTGTGGGGCATGGAGCCGCACCTGGACGACGCGGGACGGACGTTGCCCCGGCTGCGGCAGGACACGTACGGGGCCGCGAAGGCCACCACGACACAGGCGCTGCTCGGCGGGGCACGGCCCGCGTGGGCCTTCGGGGACTCGGTGCTGCACACGGACCGCGAGCTGCTCGCGTGCGCGGTGCACGGCGTGGCAGTGGCAGCGAAGGGGGCGCACCGGGACGCGGCGCTCGCGTCACCTTCTCTGCGACTGTTTGATCCCACGGAGTAGGGTCCGAGGTTTCCATGTTCGCCGCGCTCGCCATCCCCACCGAGGATCCCCGTTCACGGACGTGGCGGCTCCGCGTCTTCGGGGCGACCTGGCTCTGCTACGCCGGTTACTACCTGTGCCGGCGGCCGTGGAGCATCAGCAAGAGGTCGGTGCAGGAGGAGCTGCAGCTGGACGGCTCCACGCTGGGGGACGTCTTCGCGCTGTACCTCTTCGCCTACGCGGTCTCGCAGTTCCTCGCGGGGGCGGCGGGGAAGCGCTTCGGCCCGCGCGCGGTGCTGCTCTGGGGCATGGCGGCGTCCATCCTGTGCAACGTGGGCTTCGGCTTCGCGGGCTCGGCAGGTGCGCTGTTCCTGCTCATGGGGCTCAACGGGATGGCCCAGGCCACCGGCTGGTCCGCCAACGTGGGGACCATGGCGGCATGGTTTCGCAGGGACGAGCGCGGCGCGGTCATGGGGCTGTGGACCACCAACTTCCAGGTGGGCGCCATCCTGTCGGGGATGCTCGCGAGCTTCGCGCTCAAGGCGTGGGGGTGGCAGTGGGCCTTCTTCACCGGCGCACTGTCGCTCGCGGGGGTGTGGGGCGTGGTCTACGCGTTCCAACGCAACAGCCCCGCGGACGTGGGGCTGCCGCCGCCGGACGACGAGGGCTCCCCCGCGGCAGGCGAGGGCGGCGGACTCGGCTGGACGCGCGAGGTGATCATCAACATTGCCCTCGTCAGCGTCTTCTACTTCTGCGTGAAGCTCATCCGATACGTGCTTGCCTCGTGGTCCGCGTACTTCCTCCAGGGCGTGTACCACCTGGAAGGAGACGTGTCCGGGTACCTGTCCACGATGATCGATCTCTGCGGCATGCCGGGCGTGGTGCTGACCGGGTGGCTGTCTGACCGGTACTTCGGCGGACGCCGCGCGGGGGTGAGCCTGCTGATGACCCTGGTGCTGCTCGCCTGCTGCGTGGTGCTCTACGCGCTCGGGTCCGCGTCCATGTGGGCCTTCATCGTGGGGACGGCGGTGGCAGGCTTCGCGCTCTACGGGCCGGACGCGCTGATGTCCGGGGCCGGCGCCATGGACGTGGGCAGCCGGCGCGGGGCGACGCTGGCGGCGGGCATCATCTCCAGCTTCGGCTCGGTGGGGCCCATCGTGCAGGAGCTGGTGGTGGGGCGGATGCTGCCGAAGGACAAGACGAACCTGACCCCAGCGACGCTGAACCCGGTGTTCCTGCTGCTCATCGCCTCCGCACTCGGCGCGGTGGCGGCGCTAACGGTGGCCGTGGTCCGCAACCGCCGCGGCTGCCGGCCGCTCTGAGTCACTTCCCGCGGGTGGGGTGCGGACCTGCACCGCGGTCCCGGCGCGCCTCTCCCGCTCGCACGCCGAGCGGGCGACCCGGCGCGGGTGCGAGTGGGTCCGCTCAGCCCACGAGCCGCGTGGGTGCCCCGCTGCCCTCGGCCTTCAGCGCCGCGAGCGCCTCGGGGGAGAGCGTGGCCTTGAGCTTCCGGACCATCTCGAGGCTGCCGGCGTAGGCGTGGCCGTGCTCGGCGGACAGGATGCCGGTGACGGTGGCGAGCGGGATGTTGGGCAGGTTGAAGCGGGAGAGGAAGTTGGTCCACACCTCCGAGTCCCGGTAGCCGTCATCCACCTTGAGCGACTGCGCCGCCACGATGACGCCCGCGAGCTTCGCGTCCACCGGGTCCATGCGCAGCTGCCCGGTCTCGGCGAGCCAGCGGTTGAACCCGTGCACGGTCACCAGGCGCAGCATCTCCTCGGAGGCGTGCGCGTAGCGGGCGCTCACGGACATGCGGAACTCGGGCTTGCCGTTGGGGCCGCGGGCGGACTCGAACTTCACGATGTCGCTGTCGCCCATCTTCGGCTCGAACCAGCCGTTCGGGACGACCTTCGAGTCGGGGTTGACGCGGTCCAGGATGGCGCTGAACTCGGACAGCGTGTTGATCATGTTGGCGCCCACGAGCACCTTGGTGCCGTCCAACATGCTGGCAGGGCGGGACTGCTTCACCGGGGTGAACTCGCGCCGCGTGTCCTCGGCCACGTTGAGCGTGTCGTAGTTGAAGTGCTTGTCGAGGTAGTCGGCCTGGCCGTCGTTGTCGCGGTCCAGCACCTTCTCGCGCGTGAGCGTGCTGACCGGGGTGATGACGTTGTCCCAGGTCCTCCCGTGGCCGATGTTGGCCGCCTTGTTCATCGCGACGTGCAGCGACTGCCAGTCCGCGCGGTTGCTGATGCCGTCCACGAGCGCGAGCAGCCCCTGCACGCCCTCGCCGCGGGTCATCTGTCCCTCGGAGTCCACGTAGAAGTTCGACGCGGCGTAGGTGGTGACCACCTGCGCGTTGCCGTACTTCTCGCGCACTCGGTCCAGCACGCCCTTCCCCACGCAGAGGTTGTAGAAGAGCAGCTTCCCGTCCGCGCCGCCGGCGGACTCCGGGCCGTTGCGCACCGAGGCCGTCATGTTGCGGCCCCAGTTGGAGTGGCCGTCGTAGCCGACGACCTGCACGTTCGGATCGTTCATGGGGGCGAGGATGTTCGTACCGCCCTCGCGCACGCTGATGCGGAAGGTCGTCTCGCCCACGCCGGGCCGGTGGATCGTCTTCTCGTAGGTGCCGGTGGCCGCGCCCTCGGTGCCCACGGCCTTGAAGCCGGCGCTCTTCAGGTTCTGCACGAAGCCCTTGAAGAACTCGCCCTGGCCCACGGTCCAGGAGAGGTTGACCGTCTTGTTGCCGCCGGCGAACCACTTCTCGTACGGGGGCTTCGTGGGGGCGAGCTGCTCCATGAGCGCCGAGGCCACGGCCTTGCCCTTGCCGGCCTTCGCCACCTCGCTGTTGGAGAGGTGGAACACGAGCGTCTCGCGCAGGCGGGGATCCTGCTCGGTGCGCACGAGCGACTCGTACGCGGCGAGCATCTTCTCCTGCAGCGCGGGCTCGGGCGTCGCCTCCATGAGTCCGCGGAGGACGGTGCCGGTGGAGGCGCGCAGCTGCAGCGCCTGGGCAGGCTCGAGCCCGCTGCCGGCAGCGCCCGCGCGCGAGAGGTCCGCGGTGAGGCGCTCGAGCAGCTTGCCGCGCGTGTCCGGCGACAGGCCCGCGTCCTTGAAGGGGTTCGTCGCCGCGTCGTCCACCACCGCCGCCGCGCGGTAGGCGGCCTCGGCCGAGTCGCGGAGCGTGGAAGGCGCCACGCCGTCCGCCCGGACGCTGAGCGCCCCGGCCTCGGTCACGTAGACCGGCTGGCTGCCCTGCGCCTGGGAGAGGGGCACCGTGCGCCCCGCCGCCCCGCCGCCGTGGACCGGCCCCGGTGCAGGGGCCGCGCCGCCGACGATGTCCGTGATGAGCTGCAGGGCAGACGGCTCGAACTGGCTCCCGTACTGCTGCACCACCTTCCTGAGCTCCGCCTTGTCGTAGTTGCTGATGCCGTTTTTCTTCGCCTCCGTGACGAGCTGCTGCGCCTCGGCGAGGGAGATGCGGCGGTCTGCGGAGAACGCGGCGGTCAGGCGGGAGATGGTGGACATGGCGGCGGACCGTAGACCACGGGGTGAGCCCGTCGAAAGACGCTCCCATGAAGTCGTGGCGGCGGCGTGACACCTGCTGCGTTAGGGTGCGCGGTGCCCATGCGGACCCTCACCACGTATGACTGCGAATACCTCCAGCCCGGCGTGGCCGCCGCGTACCTGCGGGCCGAGTGGGACGAGGTGGCGATCATCGAGACGTGCACCGCGCGCAACGTCCCGGGCATCCTCGCGGAGCTGGACGCCCAGGGCTTCGCGCGGGAGCAGGTGCGGTGGATCTTCGTGACGCACGTGCACCTGGACCACGCGGGGGGCGCCTCGGCGCTCGTGGCCGCGTGCCCCAACGCGACGCTGCTCGCCCACCCGCGCGCCGTGCGCCACCTGGTGGACCCCTCGAAGCTCGTGGCCAGCGCGCGCGCGGTGTACGGCGAGGCCCGCTTCGACCAGCTGTACGGCGCCCTCCAGCCCATCCCGGCGGACAGGGTGCGGGCACTGGAAGACGGGGACGTGGTCCCCTTCGCCACGGGCGATCTCCAGGTGCGCCACGTGCGCGGCCACGCCAACCACCACTTCGTGGTGTTGGATCCCCTTGCAGACGCGGTCTTCACCGGGGACGCGTTCGGCCTGGTCTACCCGCGGCTGCAGCGCGCGGGGATGTTCGCCTTCCCGTCCACGAGCCCGAACGACTTCGACGCGGCCGAGGCCCACGCGGCGGTGAGCCGGATCGTGGGGCTGGGCGCGAGCTGCGCCTACCCCACCCACTTCGGCGAGGTCCGGGGCCTCGAGCAGGTGGCGGACCAGCTGCACCACTGGCTGGCGCGCTCGGCGATCCTCGTGGAGCAGGCCCGCTCGCGGGAGCCCAGCGAGCGGCTGGCGTTCCTCCGCGCTTCGCTGAACGCGGAGATGTCCGGGGCAGCCGGGCGCGCAGGACTCCAACTGACGGCCGAGGACTGGGCCTTCCTGGAGCTGGATCTCGGGCTCAACGCCCAGGGGCTCGCGCACGCTGCGGCGCGCTGAGCGCGGCCGTACCCGCTACAGCCGGGCCAGCGCCCGGACGAGCTTCGCCTTCACCTCCGCTGCCATGCCCTCCAGTCCCCCGGTCCCCACGGCGGCGAGGCTGCGCTCCGGGTCCACCACCCGCACCACGGTCCGCCGCTCGCCGGCCGCGTAGACGGCCACGTTGCAGGGCAGCGCCACGCCGAGGGACGGATCGTGCTCGAGCGCGCGCAGCGCAAACTGAGGGTTGCACGCGCCGAGGACGCGGTACGGGCGGATCTCGGCGCCGAGCTTCCTGCGCAGCGTGTCCTGCACGTCCAGCTCGGTGACGATTCCGAAGCCCTCGGCCTTCAGCGCCTCCGGCAGGCGGGCGAGCACGGCGTCGAACGATTCGGGGAACTCACGGGTGAGGTTCATGGGGATCATGGTGGCTTTGAGCCCGCGGCCACGGAACCCGGTTCGCCCGGGGGAATTTGCGCTAGAGAACGTCTGCATGAGAGCTGCGTTCACCGCCGTGCTGCTGTGCCTTGCCGCGTGCGCCCCGCGCCACGGCGTCCTCACGCGCATGAGCCAGGTGGAGGGGCCGGTGGAGCTCTGCTCCCACCGCGTCCCGGAGCCGGTGTGCACGCGCCACCACCCGGAGCGCGAGGCGGAGTTCAAGCGCGCCGGTGACTGGTGCCCGGAGCACGGCATCCCGGAATCCCAGTGCCTGCTGTGCCACCCGGACCTGGGCTTCGAGCCACTGCCCACACTGCCCCCGGACGCGGACCTCGGCTGGCTGTCCCGCGCGGGCGAGGACGTCCCGGACCTGGAGAAGCTCGTGGTTCCCGGCAAGGTGACGCTGTTCGACTTCTACGCGGACTGGTGCGCGCCGTGTCAGCGCGTGGACCGCCACGTGTACGCCCTGCTCCAGTCCCGGAAGGATCTCGCCGTCCGGAAGCTGAACGTCGTCTCCTGGGAGAGCCCGCTCGCGCGGCGCCACCTCGGGGACGTGCCGGGCCTGCCGCACCTGCGGGTGTACGGGCGGGACGGGAAGCTGGTGGCGAGGGTGCAGGGATTGGACATTCCTGCACTGGACCGCGCCCTGGACGAGGGGGCCCGGCGGTGAGGGCGGGGACGTTCGCGCTGCTGGTGGTTGCCCTCGCCCTGGCTCACCGGGGCGAGGCCTCGGCCTGCGCGGGTTGAAGCAACCCGAACCTCCCGGTCGGGGGGATGAACACGGGGATGGCGGTGCAGCCGGGGCAGCTCACGGCGGCGGCGTGGGCCACGGGGACGGCCGTCCGGGTGGTCCACGTCTCTGCGTGCCCTGACTCCGGCCCCGCGTGCGCCGGCGGGGACGTCCCGCCGTACCTCCACGACCAGGGGCTGGCGGTGCTCGAGTTCCGCCCCGTGCTCGAGCTCGGCCTCACGCCGAACGTCAGCGCGGAGCTGCAGCTGCCCGTTCGGCTCGTGGCCTCGACCATCACGTACCGGCGCCTGGACGGCACGCCGTTCGAGCCCCCCAACCCGACGCTCCACCACCGGGACGAGACGCTGGCCGGGTTCGGGGATGCCTGGCTGTCTGCACGGGCGGCGTGGGTGGCAGGGGCGCTGCGGCTGGGGGCACGCGTGGGCAGCACGCTGCCGCTGGGCTCGACCGTGGAGAACCCCTTCGCGCTCGGGGCCGCGGGGCTCGAGCACCAGCACGTGCAGTTCGGAAGTGGGACGTTCCAGCCGCTGCTGGGCGCAGACGTGGCGTGGCGCTTCGACGCTGCTTGGTCCGCGCGGGGGTATGCACAGTGGATCCCCGCGCCGTTCGAGAACCGCTTCGGCTACCGGCCGGGGGACAAGCTGAACGCCGGGGCGCTCGCCGAGTGGTCGCCGCTCCCGTGGCTCGGCGTCTCGCTGGGCGCGGACGTGCTCGCGGAAGGGGCGGAGCGCTGGGGCGGCGTGGTGCAGCAGGACGGCAACGTGGGGCGCACGGACGTGCTCGTGGGCGGTGGCCTGCAGGGAAAGTGGGACGGCGTGGGCACGCTGTTCGCCACGGTGCGCGCCCCCGTGGTCCAGTGGTTCGCAGCAGGAGACGCGCACGACGGCCAGCTCACCTACCCCGCGGTGGTGCAGGTCGGCTTCGCCCGCTGAATGGCCCACGAGGGCGTAGACGTGCGCGGCGAACCCGGCGCAGCATGCGCTGCCATGACGCGCCGAGTGTCCTGCGGTGTCCTCCTCGTTTCAGCCCTGCTCGCCTGCCAGGGACCGCGGAAGCCCTTCGCGGTGAGCAAGCCCCTCCCCGAGACGGAGCGCACGCTCGCGCAGGGGCGCGTGGTGGGCGGTACCGGCCGGTATGGAAGCCACGCCTGGCTGGGCCTGCCCTATGCCGCCCCGCCGGTGGGTGCGGGGCGTTGGCGTGCGCCGCGGAGGGCCGCTTCCTGGGACGGGGTGCGAGAGGCGCTGCGGTTCGGCGCGCCGTGCGTGCAGCAGGCCACGCCGCTCGGGGGCGTGGAGGGTGCGGAGCCGGGGGCACTGGTGGGCAGCGAGGACTGCCTCACGCTCAACGCGTGGGCGCCGCCGCTCTCACGGGACGAGCTCTCCACCGCGAAGCTGCCGGTCATGGTGTGGATCCACGGCGGTGGGAACTCCATCGGCACGGCGGCCTTCTACGACCCGGGGAGGCTCGCGCGCGAACAGCGGCTGCTCGTCCTCTCCGTCCAGTACCGGCTCGGGCCGATGGGATTCTTCCGCCATCCCTCCCTGCGCGCCGGGGACGAGACGCCGGACGAGCAGTCCGGGAACTTCGCGCTGCTGGATCTCGTGGCAGCCCTGCAGTGGGTGCGGGACAACGCGGCGGCGTTCGGTGGAGATCCCGGCAACGTCACGGTGTTCGGCGAGTCGGCCGGCGGCTTCAACACCTACGCGCTGCTGCTCTCACCGCGGGCGAAGGGGCTCTTCCACCGCGCCATCGTGCAGAGTGGCGGGCTGGGCTTCTCGCAGCCGGACGAGGGCGAGCGGTTCCGGGACGATCCGAGGCCGGGGCACCTCAATAGCTCCAACGAGGTGCTCGCGCGCGCGTTCGTCCGCCAGGGCTATGCGCCGGATCCGGCAGGTGCGCGGCGGATGCTGACCACCACGCCGGGCCACGCGCTGGCCGAGACCCTGCGCAAGCTCCCCGCCGAGGCGCTGTACGCGGGTTACGACCGGGGCAACGGCGGCTGGATGTTGAACATGCCGCTCATGTTCCGGGACGGGGTGGTGCTGCCCGAGGGAGAGGCGCTGGCCGCTTTCCGCTCGCCGCTGGGCTGGAACCGCGTGCCGGTCATGCTGGGGACGAACCGGGACGAGCAGAACCTCTTTCTCTTCATGGACCCGGCGCACGTGGAGCTGCGGCTCGGCATGGTCCCCCACGTGAAGGACGAGTCGAACTACCTCGCCACCGGCGAGTACCTGAGCCGGGCCTGGCGCGTGGCCGGCGCGGAGGAGCCTGCCGCGGCCATGCGCCAGTCCGGCGCGAGGGAGGTGTTCCTGTACCGCTTCGACTGGGACGAGGAGCCCGGGCTGTTCGGGACGGAGCTCTCGCGAGTGCTGGGCGCGGCGCACGGGCTGGAGATACCGTTCGTGTTCGGCCACTTCTCGCTCGGGCGGATGGGCGAGGTGCTGTTCACCGAGCGCAATGCCGCCGGGCGGGAGGCGCTGTCCTCGTCCATGCGCGCCTACTGGGGCAGCTTTGCGCGCAGCGGCCGCCCGGAGGCGCCGGGTCAGCCGGAGTGGGCACCGCTGGGGCTCGAGCAGGGATCCCCGCGCAGCCTCGTCCTGGACACGCCCGCCGGCGGGGGCATCCGGATGACGGACGCGTGGGACTCGAGGGCGAAGCTGCTGAAGGAGCTGGAGGGGGATCCCCGCCTCCCGACGGCCGAGCGGCGTTGCCGCGTGCGGCGAGGACTGGTCGGCTGGAGGCGCGTCATCGGCGAGGAGCAGTACGCGGAGATCGAGGAGTGCCGCGGGCTCACCCCGACTGCGTCCCGGCCGTGACAGGTGCGGCAGGACGACGCTTGGTCCAGCCGAAGTGGATCTGAAATAGTCCTCCTGCGGTTTTCGCTCCTCCCTGGAGGCGTCATGCCTGTCTCGTCCACCCAGCGTTCCACCTTCACCCCGTCCGGCGCCCAGCGCGCCTACGGCGACGGCCTGCCGCCCGCGGGGTTGAAGCACGGGATGAAGAGCGCGGACGTGCGGCAGCTCCAGTCGGTGCTGGTGAAGCTCGGGTTCATGACGGAGGCCCAGGTGGCCACCGGTCCGGGGACGTTCGGCCCGCGGACGAAGGCAGCGCTCGAGAAGCTGCAGGGTGCGCTCGGTGCAAAGGTGACCGGCGCGTTCACCGCCGAGACGCGGACGAAGCTGGAGAAGAAGCTGACCCCGGCCCCTGCGGCCGATCCCCGGCCCGCCCCCTCGGGGAACACCGCGCAGATCACCACGCCCGCCCGCACCACCGGCACCACCGGGACAGGCTGGGCCGGGACCGCGGACGGCTTCGAGCGCGCGGTCCAGGGCAACGCGGGACAGGGGGTGCGTCCGGCGCGGAACGGCATCGGCAGCCAGGGGCTCCCCGCGGGGGCGGACCAGGCGCTCGGGCTGATGGACTGGGGCACGGATCCTTCCGGCAAGCCGTGGACGCCGGAGACGCTCGCGGCGGCGCTGCCGAACAACCCGGAGCTCGAGGGGCTCTACAAGAAGGCGCTCAAGAAGGCGGAGAAGGCGCTGGACATGGAGTTCCCGGTCCTCGCGAAGTTCGACTCCGAGGGCCGCCTCAAGGGGGATCCCCGCAAGGAGAAGACGGGGGAGGCGCGGCGCACGTTCGAGCCGCTCCTCGCGCTGTCGCTGGCGGCTCGCTTCGGCCCGCCGGAGCTCGCGGCGAAGGCGCAGGCGAAGGCCGTGCCCGTCCTGATGCAGTGGGTGAACACCTACAAGGCGAGCGGCAACCCCATCAACGAGACCGCCTTCCCGCAGCTGTTCCGCAGCCTGGAGCTGGTGCAGCCGTTCCTGTCGGACGCACAGAAGAAGGAGACCCGGCAGTGGATCCGCAGCTTCATCAAGGTCCACAACCAGGTGGACCTGCCGGGGCTGTGCGCGGTCAACAACTGGTACGACTGGCGGCTCGCCATCCAGGGCGCGGCCGCGAAGGCGCTCGGGGATGACAAGGCGCTCGCCAACATCCGCGCGAAGCTCGAGAAGCAGATCTCCCACAGCGTGCGGAACGACGGCAGCAGCTTCGACTTCCACCACCGCGACTCGTTCCACTA
>JBDLRJ010000494.1:0-4532 GCA_039800145.1 Pseudomonadota bacterium
CTCGCGCGGAAGTGGCGTCCCCAGGCCTTCGCCGACATGACCGGTCAGGCCCACGTGGTGCGCACCGTGGCCAACGCCATCCAGCAGGGGCGCGTGGCCCACGCGTTCCTCTTCTGCGGCCCGCGCGGCGTGGGAAAGACGACCGCGGCGCGCCTGCTCGCCAAGGCGCTCAACTGCGAGAAGGGGCCCACCGCGGAGCCGTGCGGCAGCTGCCGCGCCTGCGTGGAGATTGCCACGGGCAGCTCGGTGGACGTCTCGGAGATCGACGGTGCGTCCAACAACGGCGTGGAGAACGTCCGCGCCATCCGGGACAACGCCCAGTACCTGCCGCAGCGGGACCGGCACAAGATCTACATCATCGACGAAGTGCACATGCTGTCCGTGGCCGCCTTCAACGCGCTGCTCAAGACGCTGGAGGAGCCGCCCGGGCACGTGAAGTTCATCTTCGCCACCACCGAGGCGCACAAGCTCCCGGACACCATCCTGTCCCGCTGCCAGCGGCACAACTTCCGGCGCATCTCCGCGCGCGAGATGCTGGCGCGGCTCAAGGAGATCTGCACCGCGGAAGGGGTGACGGTGTCGGACGCGTCGCTCTCGCTGCTGGTCCGCCAGTCCGAGGGCGGCATGCGGGACGCGCTCTCGCTGCTGGACCAGGTGCTGTCCGCGTGCGGCAATGCCCCCACGGACGAGGCGGTGGCAGAGGCGGTGGGCGCCGTGGACCGCAAGTCCGTGCAGGCCCTCGCCGAGGCCCTGGTGCGGCGGGACAGCCGCGTCGTGCTCGAGCGCACCGAGGCGCTCTTCAACCAGGGCGTGGACCTGAAGCGGCTCGCGGACGAGGTGGCGCTGCAGCTGCGGCACCTGTTCGTGGCGCGCGCGCTGGAGAAGGCCCCGGAGGAGCTGGCCGACGAGGAGGGGCGCGCGGTGCTGGCGCTCAGCCGCGAGGCGGACCCTGCCCAGCTCGCGCGGCTGTTCGACGTCGTCCACGGTGCGGCCCACGACATCGGCCGCGCGTCCCAGCCGCGGCTCGCCTTCGAGATGGTGATGCTCAAGGCGATCCAGCTGTCTCCCTCCGCCTCCATCCCCGCGCTGCTCGAGCGCGTGGAGCGGCTCTCCTCGGGCAGCAGCCCCGCCACGGCAACCACCGGGACGCTCGGAGGTCGTCCCGCCCAGGGCCCCTTTCGCACCTGAGCTCCGCACCGAGGGTGACGTCCGCCTCTTCCCCGAAGAAGGGCCCGCGGGCGGCTGCGCGTCCGGCGAGTGCTTGCCCGAAGCGGCGCCGCCTCGGCCCGTGGCGGGAGACGGCACCGCGGCACGCGGGGAGGCCCCGCCCCCTCCAGAGGCCCCGGTCGCCGTGGCAGGTTCCACGTCCGAGCGCGCGGCCAGTCCCGCGCAGGTGACGGTGCGCGTCACCAACGTCGTGCGGCCGCCGGAGCCCGTGCCCGCGTTCGAGCCGGTGGCGCTCTCGGCCCCGGAGGAGCCGGACGAGGAGCCGCCGCCTGCCGGTGTCCCGGCCTTCGCCCGCAGCGGCAAGGATGATCCCACGCGCAGCCAGTCCGAGCGCTGGCGCGCCGCGCTGGAGACGGTGCGCGAGGCGAGCACCCGGCTGGGGGCCAGCCTCTCCCACGCGCGCGTTCTCTGGCTGAGGCCCGGTGACATCTGCGTGGGCTACGTGAAGGCCTCCGACTTCCACCGCGCGCAGCTGTCCGGGGCGGGAAAGGCCACGGTGGAGCAGGCCCTGTCGCGCCACTTCGGGCGGCCCACGGCGCTGACCGTGGACCCGCGTCCGGAGGCGGCGGAGTCCGCCCCGCCCAGCGTGGCCGAGCAGTCGCAGGAGCAGCGCGCAGCCCGAGACCGGGGCGCGGACCAGAGAGTGCGGGCCCACCCCGCGCTCGCGTCCATCCTGCGCGTGCTCGGCGGGGAGATAGAGCACATCCAGGTGCTGGAGCCCGAGCGGCCGGCCGGCCCGGAGCTGCCCGTGGAGCCGGACGACCGCAACTGACGTTCCCACCGGCGCCGCACCTGTGGCATAGGGGGCGCTCCCACTCGCGAGGAGGCCCCATGCCCGGGATCGACCTGAACTACTTCATCCGCCAGGCCAACAAGCTCACCGAGAAGCTGGAGACGCGGAAGCAGGAGCTGGCCGCGGAGACGGTGGAGGCCCGCAGCGGCGACGGCCTGGTGATCGTCACGGCCAACTGCGCGCAGGACATCCGGTCCATCAAGATCGATCCGAAGGCCATCGACCCGGCGGACCCCGCCATGCTCGAGGACCTGGTGACCGCGGCGGTCAACGCGGCGCTCGCCCAGAGCAAGGCGCGCATGCAGTCCGAGCTGTCGAAGATCTCCGGCGGGGTGAAGATCCCCGGCATCACCTGATGACGCCAGATCCGCTCAACCGGCTGGTGGCCCAGCTCGCGCGGCTGCCCGGCATCGGGGAGAAGACCGCCCAGCGGCTCGCGTTCCACCTGCTGCGGGGGCCACCCGAGCAGGCGCTGGAGCTGTCCGCCGCGCTGCAGGACGTGGTGTCCCGCGTGAAGCTCTGCACACGCTGCTTCTCGCTCTCCGAGGCGGAGCTCTGCCCGCTGTGCACCGACGCGCGCCGCGAGGACCGCGCCCTGTGCGTGGTGGAGGGCGTGGCGGACCTGCTCGCCATCGAGCGGACGCGGGAGTTCAAGGGCCGTTACCACGTGCTGCACGGGGTGCTGAGCCCGCTCGAGGGCGTGGGGCCGGACCAGCTCCGCATCAAGGAACTGCTCGCCCGGCTCGGGGACTCACCGGTGGAGGAGATCATCGTCGCCACCAACCCGGACGTGGAGGGAGAGGCCACGGCCCTTTACCTCATGCGGCTGCTCAAGCCGCTCGGCATCAAGGTGAGCCGCATTGCGCAGGGCATCCCCATGGGCGGGGACCTGGAGTACGCAGACCAGGCCACGCTCGCGCGCGCGCTCCAGGGACGGCGGGAGCTGTAGAGGCCGGGTGCTTGCTGCACCCGGGTGCGTCTGGTAGAAATCCGGGTGGCCGGGGCTGCTGCCTAAGCCGCTGAAATCCCTTGCAGATTCGAGCTGAACGGAGCTCGCGGACAGATGGCGACGCAACTGGTGATCTACGAGGAGGAGGCCGGGCGCATCCAGGACGTGTGCAACCGGCTCGCGGCGGACGCCAGCGCGCGGATGGTCTTCCTCGTGGACAAGGCCGGGCAGCTGCTCGCCACCGCGGGCCAGGTGCAGGGGCTGGACACCACCTCGCTCGGCTCTCTCACCGCCGGCAACGTCGTGACCATGGGGGGGATCGCGCAGCTGATCGGCGAGCCGGAGTTCCCCAACCAGTACCACGAGGGGGCCAACGAGAGCCTCTACATGTCCGTGGTGGGCGCGCGCGTGGTGCTCGGGCTCATCTTCGCCAACAAGACCTCGCTGGGGCTGGTGCGGCTGCGTGCGCGCAAGGCCGCGGACGAGCTCGCGAAGATCTTCGAACAAATGGACTCGAAAGCCGCCCGCGGCGGTCCGGGTGCCCTCGCCGAGATCACGGACGAGGACATCGACAACCTTTTCAACGAGTAGGCGCCGGCGACATGTCCCACATCAACTACGCGGCCAAAGAGATCAACTGCAAGGTCGTCTATTACGGGCCCGGGCTCTGCGGGAAGACGACCAACCTGCAGTACATCTACAACAAGACCAACGGGGACACGAAGGGCAAGCTCATCTCCCTCTCAACGGAAACGGACCGCACGCTGTTCTTCGACTTCCTCCCGCTGTCGGTGGGCGAGGTGGGCGGCTACAAGACGCGGTTCCACCTCTACACGGTGCCGGGACAGGTCTTCTACGACGCCTCCCGCAAGCTCATCCTGCGCAGCGTGGACGGCGTGGTGTTCGTCGCGGACAGCCAGCTCGAGCGCATGGAGGCAAACCTCGAGTCGCTCGAGAACCTGAAGACCAACCTCGCCGACCAGGGGTACGATCTCGGCAAGCTGCCCTTCGTCATCCAGTACAACAAGCGGGACCTGCCCAACGCCGTGCCCGTGGAGGAGCTGAGCGCGGCGCTCAACCCCGGGAAGGTGCCCGAGTTCCAGGCCGTGGCGCCCACGGGCGTGGGCGTGTTCGACACGCTGAAGGCCGCGGCCAAGCTGGTCCTCACCGAGCTTCGCAAGAGCCGCTGACGGCAGGCCCCGGAGGATGTCCATGAGAATCCCGCGCCTCTTCGCACTCCCCCTCGCGCTCGCCCTGCTGGGGCTCCCCGCTCCGGCGCGCGCCCAGGACGCCGGCAGCGCCCCCGCCGAGGGGACGCCGGCCCCCGCCGCTGCGCCCGCGGCGGCGCCCGCGGCAGCCCCCGAACCTGCTGCCACGCCCCCCGCGGCGGAACCTGCCCCGGACGCCGCGGCGGCCGCTGCGCCCACGCCCGCACCGGCACCGGCACCGGCAGCTGCGCAGGCCCCGGCCTCGCCCGCCCCCGCGGCAGCCCCCCCGGTGAGCACGCTCCCCGAGACCGCGGACGAGGCCTTCACCACGCGCGTGAAGACGCTCGAGGAGCAG
>JBDLRJ010000495.1:0-3092 GCA_039800145.1 Pseudomonadota bacterium
GTCGATGGGGACATCCAACTTGCCCCCCACCCGGCGGATGAACCCCTCGTCCAGGGCCTTGAAGAGCCGGGACTGCAGGGGCAGCGGTAGCTCCGCAATTTCGTCCAAAAACACCGTCCCGCCGTGGGCCTCCTCCAGCGCCCCCGCGCGGTGGCGCACCCCCGCGGTGAGGTGGCCCATCTCGCGGCCGAACAGGTCCGACTCGAAGAGCGGCTCGGTCAGCGCCGCGAAGTCGATGGGGACGAACGGCCCGTCCGCCCGGGCGCTCTCCTGGTGGAGCGAGCGCGCGAGCGACTCGCGGCCGCACCCGGGCTCACCCTCCAGCACCACCGGCGAGTCCACCTTGGCCGCCTTCTCCAGCAGGGCGAAGACGCGGCGCATGGAGGCGCTCTGGCCGTAACACTCGCCGAAGTGGTCCATGTGCGAGAGCGGCCAGCTGACCTGGCGGGTCTCGGGCTCGAACTTGAGCTCGGTGCGCCCCAGCTTAAGCCGCACCTTGTCCACCAGCTTCGCCTCCAGCACCTGCACGCCTTCCACGAAGACGCCGTTGGTGCTGCGCAGGTCCCGCAGCCGGTAACCGCCGGGGCCGCCGGACAGCTCGAAGTGGCGGCGGCTGACGGCCGGGTCACTCAGCTGCAGCTGGCAGCCCTCCTCGCTGCCCACCACCACCTGCTGCCCTTCCAGCGCCACCTCCGCTCCCTTGTCCGGGCCGGAGACCACGGTGAGGCGGGCGCGCGGAAAGCGCGCCACCTCGGGCTCGAGCAGCTCCGTCTTCTCCACTTCTTCCACGTCGTCGTCGTGCACGTTCACCACAGCGTGTCCTGGTCTTCGGTGACCCCGCCGATGTTGCGCAGGGAGTGGGTGCGTCCGCCCACCGTGAGCGTCCCGTCGAAAAGCCCCACGGGCTGGGCAAAGCGGCTCTTCACGAGCCCAAGGTCTCTCACCTCGCGGTGGACCCACAGCGGCCGGAAGGTGAGCGACAGTCGCCTGCACTCCGTCTCCACCGTCCAGCGGTCCAGCAGGTCCGCGTCGTTCCACCGGAAGCGCGCGCGCCCGAGCGGGTGCAGCTGCGTGCCCACCCACGCCGCGTTCTCGTTGCAGTCCTGGCGGGCGTCGTTGAAGCCCTCCACGAGGTTGAAGCCCACGGGGGTGCCGTCCTCGAGCCGCCCTGCCCCCATGGCCCAGCGCCACGCGGTGCGCCGCGCGAGGTACCCCTGCGTGTAGTCCACGCCGCCCACGCCGCCGTCCAGCACGTAGCGCCTCCCGCCCGCGTGCAGCCGCCCGAAGGCGAGCAGGCCGGCCCGCTTCTGGGTGACATTCACCACGCCGCCCTCCACGGGGGAGATGACGGTGAGGGCCGGGGCGGCGCCCGCCGCGAGCAGCTCCGCGTCCAGGTGCAACCCCTCCCGGACCAGGGGCACGTGCCGGGCACGCGCGCGCAGCCGGTAGCGCTCGCTGCCCGCGGGGCGCTCGGTAGAGAGGGAGACGCCCGGCACGCGGAAGCGCGCCCGCAGCCCTGCGGCCGGGGCATCCCCCACGAAGTGGAGCGGCGAGCGCGGCGGCCCGACGAAGCCCGCGTCCAGCAGCGGGCGCCCCGAGGGCACCTCCACGGCCGCGAGGAAGGCGTTGGAGGCGTACCCCACGTCCACCACGGCGAACATGGCCACCACCTCGGGGGTGGTGACGAGCTGGTAGTGCCAGCGCTTGTGGCAGAGCAGCCGCTTCGGCTGGGTCAACTGGAAGGGGCCGGACAGCCCCTCGAGCCCCGCGGACTGCAGCTCGCCCCGGTACGTCCCGAAGCGCGGCGCCCCGGTGGCGTCTGCCACGCGCGGGGGCACCTCGGGCAGGGGAGGCTCGGAGGGCGTCACGGCCATCTTTCTAGCGTCACCGGGGCGTTTTCGGAACTTCGCAGCCGCGGCGACAGGGCGGGCGAGTTGGCTTCCCACCGCATGGCTGCGCCCAAGCCTTGAGCCGGGGCGCCGTGGGCTGACACACTTCGGTCCATGCTCAAGGCAGCTGCAGGGTGTGCCGCCGCGCTGGTGCTCGGGGGGTGCGTGGTGGTGAACGAGGAGCGCGGCGCGCGGGACCGCGCCGCGGGCGGGCTGTTCGGCAAGGCGCAGGTGGTGGCCGCCCCGGCGGCAAAGCGCTGCGTGCAGTACGGCGCGGGGAGCGCGCGGGCGCGGTGCGAGGAGGCACAGGAGCTCGCCCAGCGGTACGTCCGCGGCCTCTCCACCACCGACGTGGTGTGCCTCGAGGGGGGCTTCGGGGAGCCCGCCGTCGGCACGTGTGCCGCGCGCGCGCGGGTGTCGGACGCGGGCAACGGCCGGCTGCTGATGGACATCCAGGAGGCCCAGCCCACGAGCCGCTGGTTCAACCACGTCAGCTCCGAGGTGTGGTTCGAGGACGGGGCGCTCGTGGACCTCTACCTGGCGGAGCGGGGGTACTAGCCCGCCATGGTGCTCCGGGCGCGGCTGTTGGCGGTGCTCGCGGCCGAGGCGCCGCGGAGCCGCGCGCGCGTGGCGGCGGTGAGGCGCCGCTTCCCCTCGGCGGACGTGCGCGAGGTGGCGCGCCACCTGGTGGCCCGGAAGCGGAGGCTCGCGCGGCTGGCGGCCGGCGCTGCCGGCGTGCTCGGGGCGCTGTCGGTCCCCCCGAGCCTGCTGCTCAACGCGTGGATGGAGCTCTCGCTGCTCTCGGACGTGGCCGCGGCCTACGGGCTGGACGGCCGGAAGGCGCCCGTGGCGGACGAGGTGCTGGGACTGTTCCGCGCGCTCCGGGGCGTGCCCGTGCTCGGACGGGAAGCCCCGCGGCTGCTCGGCCCGCTGGGTGCCCCCGTGAGCGCGTGGCTCGCCGGGACGCACCTCGAGCGGGTGGGGCTCGCGGCGGTGCGCCACTTCGAGGGCTTCCGGCGGCTCGGCGAGCGCACCGCGCGGGTGCACGCGTGAGCGGCGAGTTCGCCCCCTGGGTGGACCTGCACACCGGGGCCTACGTGCGCACCCACTTCGAGGGGCTGCTCGCCGACGCGGTGCGCCGCGCCCACCGGGAGCGCACGCCGCTCGTCCTGCTGCGCCTGGACGTGGACGACCTGCAGGAGC
>JBDLRJ010000496.1:0-6857 GCA_039800145.1 Pseudomonadota bacterium
CGGTAATGGTCCTCGAGCCCCACCATGAGGACGGTGAGGGACATGGAGTCCAGCTCCAGGTCCCGGAGCAGGTCCGAGGACGGGGTGATGTCCGCCTCCACCTGGGCCTCTCCCCGGAGGATGTGGGTGATGCGGTCCTGCACCTCGGTGGCCGTCGTCGTGGTCATGGCTGCTTTCCCCCGGGGATGAAGCGCGGGTGCGCGGCGAAGGCCTGCTCCCACGTGGGCCCGAGCGCCTGCTCCTCGGCGCGGATGCGGACCCACAGCAGCGCCGCGTTGGCCACGGTGAAGACGCCGGCCGTCCAGAAGGCCCCGTGCACCAGCGGCAGCGCCAGCCCCTCCACCACCACCGCCACGTAGTTGGGGTGGCGCAGCCAGCGGTACGGACCGCCCGTGACCGGGGCTGCCCCGGGGAGGACGATGATGCGCGTGTTCCACCGCTCGCCGAGCGTCCGGATGGCCCAGTAGCGGAGCCCCTGCGCCCCGAGGACGAGCGCGAGCGCGGGGAACCCCACGGGGGCGTGGAACGTCCTTGCGGACAGCCACGGCTCCAGCAGGCACGCCAGCAGGAAGCCCGTGTGCAGCGCCACCATCACCGGGTAGTGCCCTGCGCCCAGTTCCACCGCGCCCCGGACCACGAGCGCGCGCGCGTGGCGGTTGGAGAGGCGCAGCTCGTACAGCCGCTCGAGCGCCACCAGCACCAGCAGCCCCGTGTACGCCCCGAGCGTCACCATGACAGCAGCACCAACTCCGAGCAGAAGCCCGGCCCCATGGCCATGAGAAGCCCCCGGTCTCCGGGGCGCCCGACCTGCTCGTCCAGGAACTCGCCCAGCACGAAGAGCACGGAGGCCGAGGAGAGGTTGCCCACCGCCGAGAGCGAGTCCCAGCTGCGGCGCAGTGCGCCGGCGGGCAACTCCAGCGAGGCCTCGAACGCCTGGAGCACCTTCGGACCGCCGGTGTGGGCGATCCAATGTTGAATGTCCTTGCGCGCGGTGTGCGCCGCGTCCAGGAAGCCGTCCACGTCCGCGCGGACGTGCGCGTTCACCAACTGCGGCACCTTCGGGGAGAGGATGACCTTGAAGCCGGTGCCGGTGACGTCCCAGCCCATGGTGCGCTCGGTGTCCCGGTAGAAGACGGAGCGGCTGGCGGTGACCGAGGGGCCCGTGCCGGCCACGTCCCCGCCGCGGAGCACCACGGCCGCCGCCCCGTCCCCGAAGAGCCCCGAGGCGATGATGTTGGCCACCGAGAGATCTTCCCGCTGCAGCGTCAGGCTGCAGAGTTCCACGGAGAGCAGCAGCGCCGTCTGGCCGGGGAAGGCCCGGAGGTAGTCCGCGGCGCGCGCCAGGCCCGCCGCCCCCGCCACGCAGCCGAGCCCGAAGATGGGCGTGCGCTTCACGTCCGGTCGCAGTCCCAGGCGGTTGACGAGCCGCGCGTCCACGCTGGGCGTGGCAATCCCGGTCACGGTGACGAAGAAGACGTGGTCCACGTCCTCGGGACGGAGCCCCGCCTTGTCGAGCGCCTCGCGGGCGGCGCGCTCCGCCAGCTCCGTGCCCACCCGGATCCACGCGTCGTTCCGCGCCTGGAAGGACTCGAGCGCGAAGTACTCGTCCACCGGGAGCGCCAGGTGCCGCCCGTTCACCATCACCGCGCGGTGGAGCTCCTCCAGCCGCTCCACGTTGAAGTGCTGCGTGGCCCAGAGGCGCCGCAGCGCGGCGATCAGCGTCTCCTGGTCCGCGTGGTGCGGGGGGAGCACGCGGGAGACGGCGTGGATGCGAGGGGACATGGTGCGAGGGGCTAACAGCCGCTCCCCCCGGAGTCCACGCCGAAAGGCCCGCCCGCGTTCAGTGGACGGAGATCAGAAGTTCATCCGGATGTCCCCGTCCCGGACGCCCAGTGCCCGCAGGGCCGTGGTGCAATCTTGCAGCATCTGCTGGGGGCCGCAGAGGAACGCCACGGACGACCCCGAGACCCGCCCCGCGAGGTGCTCCTGCACGTGGCCGGTGGCCCCGTCCCACCCCGTGCCGCCGGGACGGCTGACCACGTGGACCACCTCGACGCCCGCCGCGCGCCACGTGGCCGCCTCCTCCTGCCACGCGAGTTCCCCCGGCGACCGTGCCCCGTGCAGCAGCACCACCTTCCCGAACCGGCCCCGCCCGCCGCAGGCATGGAGGAGCAGCGGCCGGAGCGCAGAGATGCCGGTCCCGGCCGCGGCGAGCAGCAGGTCCCTTCCCTCCGTTCCGGCCAGGGAGAAGCCCCGTCCCTGGGGCACGGACACGGAGAGCACCTCCCCGGCCCGGAGCGCGGCGAGATGGCCGGAGGTTCCATTGCCCGCGCGCACCAGCAACTCCCAACGGTCCGCGCCCGCGGGAGAGGCCAGCGCGAAGGGCGCCAGGGGAAGGCCCTTCGCCGTGGCGAGCACGTACTGGCCCGGGTGTTCGTCGCCTGCCGCGGGCGCTGGCCGGGCGAGCGCCAGCCGGACGAGTCCCGCGGTGACGGGCGTGGAGGCGAGGACGCGGGTGTCGAGGAGCGCCGTCACGACGTCCGCCCGCCCCGGGTATAAGGTGCGTGGACCGTGAAGAACTTCTTTTGGGGCCTGGTCATCATCGGGGGCGTGTTCGGGGTACTCGTCCCCGGGTTTTATTTCAACGCATCCTCGAACCTGCCGAGCCCGCTCGCCAACCGCCAGCAGCTGCTGCTCCTCATGCGGATGCAGGTGGAGAGCGAGCGGATGAAGGTGGCGCTCGGACTCCCTCCGAAGGAGCGGGGCTTCGTCAACTGGCCGGACCCGGAGCTCTCGCGCTTCCCGGCGGATTTCACGGCGCTGTTCCTCTCGCAGAACGGCTGCGCGTCCTTCCTCCGGGCGGCCCCCGAGAAGAAGTCCAGGTGGGCGGTGCGGGTGCTGCGCGCGGCGTGGGGGCTCGGCGGAGATGCGGGCGTGGCCGGCCGCTGCAAGCTGCTCTTCGCCTCGAGCATTGCGACGCGGCTGGGCGTGACCGGGACCCTGGAGACGGCGCTGGCCACCTACCGCGTGGGGAACCTCCTGGACCACCAGGAGCTGGTGGCGTGGGAGCTGACGACCGTGCACTTCGAGAATGGACTCGTGGGCGTGGACCAGGTCTTGTCACGCCTGTACAAGCGGCCGCTCGCGGAGATGAACCTGGCGGAGCTGGCGGAGGCGGTGCTGGTGGCCCCGCCCAACGCCTACCTGGACGAAATCCGCCACTGCAAGAACCCGCCGCTCATCCGCCGCGCGCGGGACACGGTGCTGCAGCAGTTCGCCGCGGACGGCCTCGTGACCGAGGCGCAGTCCAACGCGGCCCAGCAGGCGGACGTGGCCTGCATGGGCCGCTGAGGGCCGGGGCCGGGCGGTTCACCTGCGGCCGGGCGGCCCGTGGGGCGACGGGCGCAGCATGGTCTTCTGGTCGTCGCCCACCTCCTCTTCGTCTTCCTCCACGGGAGGAGGGGCAGAGGGCGGCGGGGCGGGACGGCGCTGCGGAGGACCGCCGCGGGACACGGGGGGCGGGATGCCGCGGTTGGGCACGCCGGGGCGCGAGGGCGGAGGGGCGTAGGCCGGGCTCGGGCCGGTCTTCACCGGCGGACCGGGGCGAGGCACCGCGCCGAGCGTGGCGGCGTCCCGGGAGTCGAGGTCGAACTCCGAGGCGGGGTTTCCGGGGAGCGGCGTCTCCTCGTCCGGTCCCGGCGACACGCCCGAGCGGGTGACCGTGGGGTTGGAGGTGGGAGGAGGGGCGCCCTGTGGCATCACCTTCTTCGGCGGAAGACCCGTGAGGGGCCTGCTGCGGTCCACCGGCGCGTTGGCGGGCACCTGCACCTGCGGGGCGCGCGCGGGGGCCGGTGCAGGTAAAGGTGCAGGTGCAGGGGCCTTGCCCGCCTTCTCGTCCAGGAACTCCTGCTTGAGCTTCTTCTCGAAGTCCGCCCACTGCTTGCGGAAGCTGTCCGGGTCCCGCTCGCCGCGCTCGCGGTGCTTGAGGGACGGGGCCCAGCGCTTCTCGTACTCGGAGCCCACGGAGAAGTTGGGCGGGGGCGGCAGGCCGTACGTCGCGGGGTCGAAGAACTCGTCGGTGAGATCCTCGAACCCGTAGGCGCGGGCCCGGGACACGAACGTGGGCACGATGCCCGTGGGCGCGTGGTAGCCGATGATGTGTCCCTCTTCGTCCTTGGTGACCGGCGTGAAGACGAAGATGTCCTGCGTCCGGTACTCGCCCTTGTCGTTGAGCGGCAGCACCTCGGAGAGCGCAATCGTCTTGCGGGAGCCGTCGTGGAGGCGCTCGCAGCAGACGACGAAGTTGATGGCGGAGGCCACCTGGGCGCGCACGGCCACCATGGGCAGGTCGATGCCGGACATCAGGCACAGCGACTCGATGCGGCGCAGCGTGTCCGTGGGGGTGTTGGCGTGCGTGGTGGCGAGCGAGCCGCCGTGGCCGGTGTTCATGGCCTGCACCAGGTAGAACGCCTCCCCGCCGCGCACCTCGCCCACCACGATGCGGTCCGGCCGGAGCCGCAGCGCGGAGGCGAGCAGGTCCCCCATGTCCACGCCGCCCTTGCCGAACTTGTCCGGCGGCCGCGACTCGAACGGGACGATGTGGGACTGGTTCAGCTGCAGCTCCGCCGAGTCCTCGATGGTGAGGATGCGCTCCTCGTCCGGGATGAGGCTGGAGACGATGTTGAGCAGCGTCGTCTTGCCCGAGCCCGTTCCGCCGGACACCAGCATGTTCAGCTTGGTGTGGATGCCCGCCTCGATGAGGCGCGCCATCTGCGGCGACATGCTCTTGAACTTGATGAGCGCGTCGATGGTCAGCTTGTCCTTGAAGAACTTGCGGATGGAGATGGTGGTGCCCTTGCGCCCGATGGGCGGCAGCACCACGTGGATGCGGCTGCCGTCCGGCAACCGGGCGTCCATCCGCGGGCGCTCCTCGTTGAGCACGCGGCCCACGAACTGCGCCATGTTCCGCGCCGCGCCCAGCAGTCCCTCCTCGGTGAACTGGGCCTCCACCTTCGTGAGCTTGCCCTTCTTCTCAATCCAGATGTCCGTGGGCCCGTTGATCATGATCTCGGACACCGCGGGGTCGTCCAGGAAGGGGACCACGGGCTTGAGGAACGCGCGGAGTGACTCGCCGTACATGGAGGACATAGGTGGCCCCGGAGACTAGCCCACGGGGGCAGAAATAGGGGGGTGTCCCCGGCCGTTCGAAGCCGTGCAAGACCGTGGAAACAGCGGAGGTTTCCGGCTACGAACCAGCCCCTATGTCCGACGAGAATTCGCCCCCGCCCGCACCCCTTCCGCCGTCCTCCTCGGGCGGCAACCAGGTGGCCGTGACCATCGAAGAGGAGATGCGCCGGTCGTACCTGGACTACTCGATGTCCGTCATCATCGGGCGGGCGCTCCCGGACGTTCGGGACGGCCTCAAGCCCGTGCACCGGCGGATCCTGTACGCCATGCACGAGCTGGGCAACCACTACAACCGCGCGTACAAGAAGTCCGCGCGCGTGGTGGGAGACGTCATCGGCAAGTACCACCCGCACGGTGACTCCGCGGTCTACGAGGCCATGGTCCGCCTGGCGCAGGAGTGGTCGCTGCGCTACCTGCTCGTGGACGGGCAGGGCAACTTCGGCAGCATCGACGGGGATTCGCCCGCTGCCATGCGCTACACGGAAGTGCGCATGGCGCAGCTCGCGGAGGAGCTGCTCGCGGACATCGACAAGGACACGGTGGACCTGGGCCCCAACTACGACGGGAGCACCCACGAGCCGCTGGTGCTGCCGTCCCGGTTCCCCAACCTGCTGGTCAACGGCGCGTCCGGCATCGCCGTGGGCATGACCACCAACATCCCGCCCCACAACATGGGAGAGGTCATCGACGCCACGGTGCACCTCGTGGACAACCCGCGCGCCACGGTGCTGGACCTGATGCGGTTCATCCCCGGCCCGGACTTCCCCACCGCCGGCTTCATCACCGGGATGGAGGGCATCCGGAAGGCCTACGAGACCGGCCGCGGCCACATCTCGCTGCGCGCGCGCACGGAGATAGAGACGCAGAAGAAGTCGGACCGCGAGAGCATCGTGGTCACGGAGATTCCGTACCAGGTCAACAAGGCGCGGCTCATCGAGCGCATCGCGGACCTGGTGCGGGAGAAGAAGATCGAAGGCATCAGCGACATCCGGGACGAGAGCGACCGCGAGCAGTCGGTGCGGATCGTCATCGAGCTCAAGCGGGACGCCATTGCACAGGTGGTGCTGAACAACCTGTTCGCGCTGACGCCCATGCAGACCACCTTCGGCATCCTGATGCTGGCCATCGACCAGGGCCAGCCGCGGACCATGACGCTGAAGGAGGTGCTGGAGAAGTTCATCCTGCACCGCCGCGAGGTGGTGACGCGGCGCAGCCGGTTCGAGCTGCGCAAGGCCATGGCGCGCCTCCACATCGTGGAAGGCCTGCTGGTGGCGCAGGACATGATCGACCACGTCATCAGCATCATCCGCAAGTCCGTGGACGTGGACGAGGCGCGGTGGGGGCTGATGAACGTGCTGGGCCCGGCGCTCTACGAGAACGCCCGCTTCGGCGACCTGCCGCGGCTGGACCTGGACAAGGCCCGCGCCCAGATGGCGGCCCTGGCGGCGCGCGCCCGCGGGGAAGTGGCGGAGTACCGCGGCCTGAGCCGCTCGTACGAGGGGACCGGCTTCTCCGAGGAGCAGGCAAAGAACATCCTCGAGATGCGCCTGCAGCGGCTCACCGGGATGCAGCGCGAGGAGCTCTTCAAGGAGATGGTGGAGCTCTTGAAGGAAATTGCGAAGCTGGAGGACATCCTCGCGCACGAGTCCTCGCTGCTCCGGGTCATCAAG
>JBDLRJ010000497.1:0-24084 GCA_039800145.1 Pseudomonadota bacterium
AACAGGCGCGTCCGGCCGCCGGATGCCCGCTTCACCGCGTCCACGAGCCGGGCCAGCCCCTCCACGTACCGGTCATGCCCCGCCCGGAGCAGCGGCCCGGACGGCACGTCCCGGATGCCCGTGGCCTCCACCACCAGGACGCCCGGTTCCCCGCGGGCGAAGCGCTCGTACCAGGCGATCACCTCCGGGGTGACGTACCCCTCCTCGTTCGAGCGCCAGGGCACCATGGCCGGGATCCACGTCCGGGCCTCGGCCCTCACCGGCCCCAGCTGCAGCGGCTGGAACCAACGCCCGGCCGCGGCCTCCTCCGCAGTGGGCCAGCGGGGGACGGGGAGCAGCCTCTCGCGTCGACGGTCCATGGACGACGCATGTTCGCACGCCCCGGTGCATCCGAGGGCGTCCGAGTGGGGGCAAACCGTCCACGCCGCAGGACGAATTGCGCCCGGCGCAGTCCGCCACGGCCCTGGAGGGACGGGGCGTTCTCGGCACCTGTCCGCCCCGGCGACGGCTGAAACGCCGCAGGCGGCCTCACCCACGGGCGAAGTTTGCCGGGGTTGCCATGGAACCGCGCGAGTTCCGCCGCTCGCCGCCGCCCGCCGGGCGAGAGTGCCGGGGCCCGCCCCACGCGTTCGCACGAACGCACGTCCCTCGTGACCGGGCCCGTGCTCGGACGGCTGCCTCGCCCGACCGGCAGGGAGACGAAGCGCGGTCCGAGCGTCGCCCCCCGCTCCGCGCCCCGGCGGGGGCATGGGGTGGGGCCACTGTGCAGAAGTCGCTACCAGCGCAGTGGCTGCAACTTCCGCACAGTGAGGCGGAGAGCAGCGCCCGAGAGGGCCGCGCGTGGGAACGTCGAGTGCCGGGGACCTGCTCCGCGCGGCGCGGCCACGTCCACCTCGGGGCGTCGCGCCCGTTCCGCGCCCCGGCGGGGCAGGGGGTGGGGCCACTGTGCAGAAGTTGCTACCAGCGCAGTGGCTGCAACTTCCGCACAGTGAGGTGGAGAGCAGCGCCCGAGAGGGCCGCACGTGGGAACTTCGAGTGCTGGGGACCTGCTTCGCGCGGCGCGTCCAGGTCCGCTCCGGAGGTCCACCCGTGCCGCGCCCCGGAAGTTGCTACCAGCGCAGTGGCTGCAACTTCCGCGCAGCGAGGTGGGCGGCCTCACACCGGGGAGCGGCTGGTACAGCGGGCCCGCATCACCGGGGTTCCGCCCGCGGCCGGGGCCTGCCTTGCCCGGACGCATGGGGGGTGGCAGGAAGCACCCCATGTCTTGCACCTCCCGTTTGCTCCTCCTCTCCGGCCTGCTCGCGCTCGGCGCGCTCGCCGGTTGCGGCTCTCCCTCGTCCGACCGCTGCGGCGATGGCCGCGTCACCGCCAATGAAGCCTGTGATGACGGCAACACCACCGGGGCCGACGGCTGCGAGGCCGACTGCACGCTGACGCCCGCACCTGCCACCTGCGGCAACGGCACGGTGGACGAGGGCGAGCAGTGCGACGACGGGAACGCCACCGGCGGTGACGGCTGCGAGCCCAACTGCTTCCCGACCCCGGGCGGAACCGACGGCGGCGGAGGCGGCGGCGGCACGGGCGGAGGTTCCGGTGGCGGCACCGGTCCTGCCACGTGCGGCAACGGCACCCGCGAGGGGGCGGAGCTGTGCGACGACGGCAACACCACCGCGGGCGACGGCTGCGAGTCCTCCTGCCGCTTCTCGGCGCCTGCGCCCCACTGCGGCGACGGCGTGAAGGGCGCCTCCGAGGCCTGCGACGACGGCAACGCCACCTCCGGCGACGGCTGCGAGGTGGACTGCACCGTCTCGGTGCCCGCGGGCGGCAACTGCGGCGACGGCGTGCGCAAGGGCGAGGAGCTCTGCGACGACGGCAACACCACCCCCGGTGACGGCTGCGAGAACGACTGCACCCCCACCTCGCCCCTGGCCATCCAGTGCCCGGCCGCGTCCGCCCAGGTCGGGGCCGAGGGCTGCGCGGTGGTGCCCGGCTCCGGGGCCACCCTCATCGTCGGAACGGTGCTGCTGCCGGGGCGCGTGCTCGAGGGCGGGCAGGTGCTCGTGGACGGCTCGGGCAACCTCGCCTGCGTGGGCTGTGACTGCTCGGCCTCCGCCGGTGCGGCCACCGCCACCGCGCTGCTGTGCGGCAAGAACGTCGTCTCCCCCGGACTCATCAACGGGCACGATCACATCACCTTCCCGGCCGCCCCCTACGTGGCGCCCAGCACCAGCGGCGCCCCGGAGCGGTACGAGCACCGGCACGACTGGCGCAAGGGTGGTGCCGCGCACGACGGCCACACCATGGTCTCCGCGGGCGGGACCGGCGGCGCGGACCAGGTGCGTTGGAACGAGCTCCGCCAGGTGCTCGCCGGCACCACCTCCATCTCCGGCTCGGGCGGCGCGGGCGGGCTGCTGCGCAACCTCGACAAGGCGGACACCGGCGCCACGGCGAGCCGCATCGGGCTCGGCGCGGGCAGCGTCGCCTCCAACTACGACACCTTCCCGCTCGGCGACTCGAGCGGCACCGAGTTGGTCGGCACCTGCAGCTACGGCAGCAAGCCCACCTCCGGGGACGTGCCCGCCACCGCGGCCTACCTGCCGCACATCGCCGAGGGCATCGAGGCCTCCGCGCGCAACGAGTTCCTCTGCCTCTCCGGCCAGGCCTCCGGCGCGGTGAACATCTTCACCCCCCGCACGGCGATGATCCACGGCGTGGGGCTCAAGCCCGCGGACGTGCGCTTCGTGGCCGCCGCCGGCAGCTCGCTCGTGTGGTCCCCCCGCAGCAACGTGGCCCTCTACGGCGACACCGCACAGGCCACCGTCTACGCGCGCGCGGGCGTCAACGTCTCGCTCGGCACGGACTGGGTGCGCTCCGGCTCCATGAACCTCCTGCGCGAGCTCGCCTGCGTGGACTACCTCAACCAGTCCTTCATGGGCCGCCATTTCAGCGACGAGACGCTGTGGCGCATGGTCACGGTGAATGCCGCCCGCGCCCAGGTGGTGGAGTCCCGCGCCGGCGTGCTCGCCGCGGGCAAGGTGGCGGACCTCGCCATCTTCCGCCGCGGCACGCAGGCCAACCCCTACCGCGCGGTGGTGGTGGCCGGCGCCGCGGACGTGCTGCTCACCCTGCGCGGCGGCAAGGCGCTCTTCGGCGCACCGCCCCTCGCCGAGGCGCTCGGGGCCACCGGCTGCGAGCCGCTGGACGTGTGCGGCAGCGCGCGCGCCGTCTGCCTCGGCGGCGGCGAGCTCCCCGCGGGGGCCACCTTCGCCTCGCTGTCCGCGGCCAACGCCAACACCTACCCGCTCTTCTTCTGCGCCCCTCCCTCGGACGAGCCCACCTGCACGCCCCTGCGCGGCGCCCCGTGGCTCTTCAGCGGCAGCAACCCCTACACCGGCATCTCCACCGCGGACGACCTGGACGGCGACGGCATCTCCAACGCGCAGGACAACTGCCCGCAGCTCTTCAACCCGAAGCGCCCCCTGGACAACGGCGCCCAGGGCGACGCGGACGGGGACGGCACCGGCGACGTGTGCGACGTGTGCCCCACCACGGCCGGCTCCTCGCAGTGCGCGGCCCCGGCCCCCGGTGACACGGACGGCGACGGAACGGCGGACGCCCAGGACAACTGCCCGTTCGACGCCAACGCTTCGCAGGCGGATGCGGATGCGGACGGGAAGGGTGACGCGTGTGACGCCTGCCCCACCCAGGCCAACCCCGGCACGGCCTCCTGCCCGCCCACCCCCGGCACGCCCGTCAGCATCTACGACGTGAAGTCCCCGGCCAGCACCGTCCTCAACACCAAGGTGCGGCTGCAGAACGTGCTCGTCACCGCGGCGTCCAACAGCGGCTTCTTCGTGCAGGTGAAGGACGGCGACCCGGGCTACGCGGGCGCGGACCACTCCGGCGCCTACGTGTACTACCCGGCCCCCACCGGCGCCCCCACGCCCCGCACGGACGTGCAGCCGGGAGACCGCGTGGACATCCTCCAGGCGACCCCGGTCAACTACTTCGGCCAGGTGCAGCTCACCTCCGTGCCGGCCGGCACCGTCACCGTCCTGTCCTCGGGCGAATCGCTGCCTGCCTTCACCTCCGTCACGGTGGAGGAGGTGGCCACCGGCGGCGCGCGCGCCGCGCAGCTCGAAGGGGTGCTCGTGCAGCTGCCCGCCGGCGTCACGGTGGTGGACGAGGCCCCGGCCCCCGGCGCCGGTGACACCACGCCCACCCACGAGTTCACCGTCGCGGCCACCTCCGGAGGCACCCAGCTGCGGGTGAACGACTTCCTCTACCGCGTCGGTGCGAAGCAGAACGACACCTTTTCGCTCTTGCGCGGCGTGCTGCAGTACCGCAACGGCAACTCCAAGCTCGAGCCCCGCGGCCCGTCCGACGTGCAGCTCCCGCCGAAGCTCGCCTCGGTGGGCCCCACCGGGCAGTTCCTGCTCGCCGGCGCGCAGGCGGCCTTCACCTTCCCGCAGGTGCTCCGCGTGACGCTGACCTCCGCCCAGCCCACCGACACGGTGGTGGGCGTCTCCAGCTCCAACCCCTCCGTGCTGGACGTGTTCTCGCCTCAGGTGACCCTCCAGGCGGGGCAGGTGAGCACCACGGTGGCGTTGAACGCCCTTGCAGCCGGCACGGCCGACGTGCGGGCCACGCTGGGGGCGGACACGCTCTCCGTCCCGGTGCGCGTGTTGGACGGCAGCGAGGTGCCTTCCACCGTGGCCTTCTCCGCGGCCTCGTACTCGGTGCCGCCCGCAGGCTCGGTGCAGCTCACGGTCACGCTGGACATCCCGGCGCCCTCGAGCGGGACGGTCGTGGCGCTCTCCGTGCAGGGGGCCCTGGGCACCGTGCCCGCCAGCGTGACGGTGCCGTACGGCCTGCTCTCCGCCTCGTTCACCTTCTCCGCCGCGGCGGGCACCGGTGGAGCCGAGACCGTGGCGGCGACGCTGGGAAGCAGCACCGCCACGGCCACGGTGAACGTGGTCTCGGCCAACACCGCCAACCACGTGGTCATCAGCGAACTCCAACTGGCCGGCCCCGGCGGCGCGGGGGACGAGTTCGTGGAGCTCTACAACCCCACCCAGGCCCCGGTGGACCTGTCCGGCTGGGTGCTCCAGTACCGCTCGGCGGCGGGGACCTCGTACTCGCTGCTGCACACCTTCGCGGCGGGCACCACGCTGCCGCCGCGCAGCTACCTGCTCGTCACGTCGAACGGCTACACCGGCGCCACCGCGAAGGACGCCGCGTGGGGCAACACCGGCATCTCCGGCACGGGGGGCCACCTGCGGCTCGGCGCCCCGGGCCTGCCGACGACGAAGGCGGCGGACGCCCAGGCCGTGGACCGCGTGGGCTGGGGCACCGCGGATGGTCCCGAGGGGACGGCAGCCCCCGCCCCCGGCTCCAGCTCCACCCTCGAGCGCAAGGCCTTCCCCACCTCGGACGCAGCCTCCATGAGCACCGGCGGACCGGACGCGGACGAGGGCAACGGCGTGGACACGGACGACAACGCCGCGGACTTCGTGGTGCGCCCGGCGCCCGGTCCGCAGAACCTCGCGAGCCCCGCCGAGCCCTGAGGCCGCGGGGTCAGCGCGAGTACTCCACCCCGAGCAGGTCCGCGAGCTGCTGGAAGAGCTCCTCGCGGTCCTGCGCGGAGAGGGCCCCGGTGCGCCGGAAGCGCACCGCCCCCTGCGCGTCCAGCAGCACCACCGAGGCCCCGGAGGCCGGCAGCCGCAGCTGTCCGCCGGCGAGCGTCTCGCACCAGTCGATGAGGACCGGCACGCGGAAGGTGCGCTCCGCGTCCGCCACCCCGCGCTGGGCGAAGCCCTTCACCGGCCAGCGGTCGAAGGCCTTGAGGCTCGCCACGGCCACGACGGAGGCGGAGCCCAGGAGCCCCCGTGCCGTCCCCCGCCGGAACAGCTCGTCCTTCAGCGGCTGGTTGAGCCCCGTGGAGCGGTGATCCTCGTAGAACAGCACCAGGGGTTTGCCCCGCCACCGGGAGAGCGACACCCTCCTCCCCCGTGCATCCTCCAGCACCGCGTCCACCGGGATGCACTGTGTTTGTTCAGGGTTTGCCGCGGCCGGCACCGCACACGCCAGCACCATCAACAGTAAGTTATTGAAAAGAATGGACTTAAAGAGACGAACCCCGGGGGGTGGGGTTCGTTGACAAACATTAGACAGAGGATTAGACACAATATCCACAGCACCCCCCCGAACACGTGGAGCCAAGGATGATCCCGTCGCTGCAAACCGGCAGCCCCTCGACTCCGCCGTCCGCCAAAGCATGGCTGGAGGCCGTGCAGGCAGGCGTGGACCGGCTCCTGGCCGAGGCGCTGGAGCTCCCCGACGAGCGAACCCTGGATGGCCGTTGGAGCGCCGCCACCCAGCAGCTGCGCGAGTACGTGCTGCGGCCTGCGAAGCGGGTGCGGCCGGCGCTGCTGCTCGCGGGGTATGCGCTCGGTTCCGGGGGGGCCCCGGCCCCCGAGGGGGTGTGGCGCTTCGCCGCGGCGCTCGAGCTGCTGCACACCTTCATGCTGGTGCACGACGACGTGGCGGACGAGGCCACCGTGCGCCGCGGCGGCCCTGCGCTGCACCAGGTGTGGGCGCAGGGGCAGCGCAAGGTGGGGGAGGACCTCGCGGTGGTGGGCGGAGATCACCTCTTCGCGCTCGCGGTGGAGCAGCTGCTCTCGTGCGGGATGCCCGGCGCGGCGCGGGCCACGCGGTCGTACCTGGCGGTCTGCCGCCACACGGCGGCGGGGCAGTACCTGGACATCGACCTGGCGCGCGCGCCGCTCTCGGACGTCTCGCTGTGGCAGACGCTGAAGGTGGCCACGCTGAAGACGGCCCGGTACGGCTTCTCGGCGCCGCTGCAGTGCGGCGTGATGCTCGCATCCGGCGCGCGGGCCGGCGCCGAGGAGAAGGCGCTCTGGCAGCCGCTCGAGCGGGTGGGGGCGCGGCTCGGCGTGGCCTTCCAGCTGCGGGACGACGTCATCGGCCTGTTCGGGGACGCGAAGGTGACGGGCAAGCCCACCGACAGCGACTTCCTGCAGGGCCGCCGCACCTTCCCGCTGGTGGCCGCGTGGACGCGCGCCTCTGCCGCGGACCGGGCGGCGCTCGAGCAGCTGTGGGACCTGCCGCGCGCGCAGAAGACGGACGAGGCGCTCGCGGCGGCGCGGGCGCTGGTGGAGCGCACGGGCGGTCTCGAGGCCACGCGGCGCGTCATCGACCGTGCCACCCGTGGGGCGGAGCGGGCGCTCGAGTCGCTGCCGCTCCAGCCCGGGGCCGAGGCCACGCGCGCGCAGCTCCGCTCGTTGCTCGGGATGCTCGCCCGGCGGGCGGCGTGAGGGAGGACCCCATGGGAAAGCTCACGGTCATCGTGGGGGGGGCGGGGGTGGGCGGGCTGTCCGCGGCCATGCGCCTCGCGCACCAGGGCTTCGACGTGGAGGTGCTGGAGAAGAACGACGTGCCCGGCGGGCGCTGCGGCCAGCTGGAGGTGGACGGCTTCAAGTTCGACGTGGGGCCCACCATCGTCCTCATGCCGGAGGTGTTCGAGGAGACCTTCTCCGTGGTGGGCAAGCGGCTCGAGGACTACCTGGCGCTGCGGCGGTGTGATCCCAACTACCGCATCCACTACCGGGACGGCTCAGCCATCACCTTCACCTCCGAGCTGACCGCCATGGGGCGCGAGCTCGAGCGCGTGGAGAAGGGGAGCTTCGCGCGGTACCTGGCGTTCCTCGCCGAGGGGCGGCGGCAGTACGCCTCCTCGCTCGAGCGCTTCGTGGGGCGCAACTTCGACAACCTCTGGCAGTTCATCTCGGGCGGCAACTGGCTGGAGATGCTGCGCATCCGCGCGCACCAGAAGGCCTACGCCCACGCGGCGCGCTACTTCCGGGACGACCGGCTGCGCGCGGCCATGACGTTCCAGACCATGTACCTGGGCATCAGCCCCTACGCGGCCCCGGCGGTGTACGGCCTGCTCCCGTTCTCGGAACTCGGCGTGGGCATCTGGTTCCCGGACGGCGGGCTGTACGCCATCCCGCTCGCGCTCGAGAAGGCGGCGAAGGAGCTGGGCGTGAAGTTCCGCTACGGCTGCGAGGTGAAGCGAATCGACGTGGAGGGGAAGAAGGCCACGGGGGTGACGCTCGCCTCCGGCGAGAAGCTCCCGGCGGATGCAATCCTGTGCAACGCGGACCTGCCGTGGGCCTACCGGAACCTCCTGGACCCGGCGGTGGCGCGGCTGCCCAACGCGGAGAAGAAGCGGTACACCTCGAGCGGCTACCTCCTCTACATCGGCACGAAGCGGAAGCTCCCGGCCGAGTGGCTGCACCACAACGTGGTGTTCGGCCACGACTACGCGGGGAGCTTCGAGTCCATCTTCGAGAAGAAGGAGGTGCCGGCGGACCCGAGCTTCTACCTGAACATCCCCTCGCGGACGGACCCGGCGCTCGCCCCCGAGGGCAAGGACGCGGTCTACGTGCTGGTGCCGGTGCCGCACCGGGACGCGGCCATCGACTGGAAGGTGAAGGGGCCGCAGGTGCGCGCGCAGGTGATGACGCGCCTGGCGGAGCTGGGGCTGGACCTCGAGGCGGAGATCGAGGTGGAGCGCGTCTACACGCCGGATGATCTCGGCAGCCTCTGGAACCTGGAGAAGGGGAGCGCGTTCGGGCTGAGCCACGACTTCTGGCAGATAGGGCCGTTCCGTCCCTCCAACCAGGACCCGGACGTGAAGAACCTCTTCTTCGTGGGGGCCTCCACGCAGCCGGGGACGGGGCTGCCCACGGTGATGCTCTCGGCGCGGCTGGTGGTGCAGCGGATGGTGGCGCTCGGCCGCTCGCTGGGCATGAACGTGCAGCCGCTGCTCCCGAGCCGGATAGACCCGGCGGACCGGGACCGGAGGGCGGCGTGAGCGGGGACGTGGAGAAGGGCTACGCGCGGTGCAAGGCCATTGCGCGCGCCCATGCAAGAAGCTTCTACGTCTCGTCGTTCGCCCTGTTCGGCGCGCGGCGGCGGGCGGCGTTCGCGCTGTACGCCTTCTGCCGGCGGCTGGACGACCTCGTGGACGAGGGGACGCTGCCGCACGCGCAGGACGTGCTGGTGCACCCGTCCGTGGACGGCCGCCAGGGGGTGCCCCCGCGCGAGGTGCTCGAGCAGCGGCTGGGGCTTGCCCGCGCGCTCGTGTCCCACGTGTTCGAGCCGCTCGCGGAGCTGCGCGCGGCGGGGCGGCACGCGGCCCCCGCGGACGTGGAGCAGGCGTGGCAGCCGGACGAGCTCGCGGCGCTGCGGGACACGCTCACCTGCTTCCGCGTCCCGGAGCAGCCCTTCCAGGACCTCATCTCCGGCATGGAGATGGACCTCTCGAAGCACCGCTACGAGACGTTCGAAGAGCTCGAGCTCTACTGCTACCGCGTGGCCGGCACGGTGGGGCTGATGATGGCCCCGGTGCTGGGGTGCACGGATGCGCGCGCGCTCGAGCAGGCCGCCCAGCTCGGCCAGGCCATGCAGCTCACCAACATCCTCCGGGACGTGAAGGAGGACTGGGGCCGCGGGCGCGTGTACCTGCCGCAGGACGAGCTGCGCGCGTTCGGCATCACGGAGGCGCAGCTGGGCGCGGGCACGGTGGACGACCGCTGGGTGGCCTTCATGCGCTGCCAGGTGGCGCGGGCGCGGGACACCTACGCGCGGGCCGAGGTGGGCATCCGGGCGCTGTCCGCGTTCGGCGGCCCGTCCATGGTGCGGCTGATGGGTGAAATCTACGGCGCCATCCTCGCGGCCATCGAGCGGCAGGGGTACGACGTGTTCAGCGCGCGTGCGCACACCTCGGGGTGGCAGAAGCTGGGCATTGCCCTGCGGACGGTGCTGGGCCGCGCGAAGGTGCTGAGGCCCCTGCCCGCGGGGCGCGCGCCGGTGCGCCAGCTGCCGACGGCCGCGGCGCTGGACTTCCAGGCGGCGCCCGCGAACGGGGAGGCTGTCCCGTGAGCCCCCGCACCCGGCGCGTGGCAGTGGTGGGCGGTGGCCTCGGCGGGATGACCGCCGCCGGGCTGCTCGCGAAGGACGGGTGTGACGTCACCCTCTTCGAGGCCCAGCCCATGCTCGGGGGCAAGGCGCAGGTGGTGACGGCGGACGGCGTGCGCCTGGACACCGGCCCCACGCTGCTGACCCTGCCGCACGTGGTGCGCGGGACGTTCGAGCAGCTCGGCGCGGCGGACCTGCTGCCGTCCTTCACCGAGTTGGAGCTGCAGTGCGCCTACCGCTGGCCGGACGGCTGCACCTTCGACGCGTACAGGGATCTCGAGCGGACCGCGGCCAGCGCGGCGGACATCCGGCCCGGCGAGAGGCGGGGCGTGCGCAGCTTCTACGCGGAGGCGGAGGCGCTCTACCGCGCGGCGGGCGAGCCGTACCTGGAGGCCCCGTACGAGTCCATGCCGGTCTTCATGGCGCGCGTGGCCCGGCGGGGGATGGGCGCGGTGGCGCGCGGGATGGCCATGGGCACGCTGCAGCAGCTGGCCGAGGCCCACTTCAAGACGGACCACCTGCGGGACTTCGTGGGGCGCTTCGCCACCTACGCGGGGGCGAACCCGTGGGAGACCTCCGCGGCCTTCGCCATGATCCCCCACATCGAGCGCGCGCACGGCGTCCACCACGTCCGCGGCGGCATGGGGGCGCTCGTCTCCGCGCTCGAGGCGGCGGTGCGGCGGCAGGGCGTGCAGGTGCGCACGGGCGTGAAGGCCCACTGGTTCCGGGAGGGCACGGCCTTCCGCGCGGGCCCGGTGCGAGAAGAGCTGCCGTTCGACGCGGTGGTGGTGAACGCGGATCCGCTCGCCCACGTGGGCCGCGCCGGCGAGCCGCTCTCGCTCTCGGGCTACGTGCTGCTGCTCCGAAGCCGCGTGCGCTCCCAGCTGCCGCACCACGCGGTGCACTTCGGCGGCGACTACGCGAAGGAGTTCCGGGAGCTCTTCTCCAACCAGCTGGCCAGCGATCCCACGGTCTACGCCTGCCACCCCGCGGCCACCGACGACTCGGTGGCGCCCGCGGGGCAGAGCGGCCTGTTCGTGATGGTGAACGCCCCCGCGCTGCAGGGGGACCACCCCGTGGACTGGGCGGTGGCGCGCGAGGCCGTGCGCGACCAGGCGCTGCAGAAGCTGTTCGAGATGGACCCCTCCCTGCGCGGCCAGGTGGAGGTGCTCGCCGAGCGCACGCCCGCGGAGCTGAAGGCGGGCACGCTGTCCCCGGGCGGCTCCATCTACGGCTTCCTGCCGCACGGGAAGTTCGGCCCCTTCCGCAGGCCGGCGCTGCGCGGCGACACGCCGGGCCAGGTGTTCGTGGGCGGCGGGACGCACCCGGGCGGCGGCGTGCCGCTGGTGATGATGTCCGGCCAGTTCGCCGCGGGGCTCGTGCGCGAGCACCTCGCGGGGGGACGGCCGTGAGGGCCGTCGGCCTCCAGTCGCTGCCCCGGGAGCCGGGCGGCTACCGCTGGTACTACGCGGACGTGGCCGCCGGGCACCTGCACGCGGTGGTCATCTTCCTCGTGGGGAGCATCTTCTCCCCGCGCTACGCCTCGTCCGCGCGGCGCGGGGCCACGGCGCTGCAGCACTGCGCCGTCAACTTCGCGCTCTACGACGGGGACGAGGGCCGGGCCTGGGTGCTGAGCGAGTACCGCGGCGCCGAGGTGGGCGAGGGGGCGCTGCGCATTGGACGTTCCTGCGTGACGTGGCGCGGGGACGGCGTGACGTTCGAGGTGGACGAGCGGACGGCGCCGTGGGGACGGCCGCTGCGCGCCACCCTGGAGCTGTCCGCGGAGACGCCGGCCGGGGACGAGCTGCAGCTGCTCCGCGGCCAGCCCCACCACTGGCAGCCGCTGATGCCGAGGGCGGTGGCGCGGCTGTCGGTGCCCACGCACGGGGTGGAGGTGACGGGCCGCGGCTACCACGACACCAACCACGGCGCGGAGGCGCTGGGCGGCTCGGTGCCGGGCTGGCAGTGGATGCGGGCGCACGGCACGGACGACACCACGGTCCTCTACCGGCTCCCGGACGGCGAGCAGCTGCGCGTGGTGGCGAGCGGGCGGGGCGTGACGCACGAGCGGCAGCCGGGGACGGCGCTGCGGCAGGGGCGGAGCGGCTGGGGCCTGGACGTCCCGGAGGAGCTGGACACCGGCCGCGGGCGCGTGGCGCGCGGGGGGCTGCTCGAGAGCTCGCCCTTCTACGCGCGGTTCGCCTCGGTGGGCGGGGAGGGCGTGGACGTGATGGGCGAGGCGGCCGACTTCCGGCGCTTCCACTCGCCCTTCATCCGGTGGATGGCGCATTTCCGGACGCGCGTGGAGCGGGAGTCATGAACGGGTTCGAGCAGGCGTTCGGGTGGGGGCTGGCGGCGTGGGCGGGGCTGTCGCTCGGCTTCACCGCGGTGACGGGGTGGAGGCTGCGGCGCGCGCCGGGGAAGGGGGCAGGTGGCGAGCCCACCGGGTGGCCCGCGGTGCTGCTGCTGCGCCCCATGGACGCCCCCACGCCGCGCGAGCTGCAAAACCTGGCGGCGAAGGTGGACTACGCGGGGCCGCTCGAGCAGGTGGTCGTGTCCCCGTACCGGCCGAGGCTGCCGGAGGGCGTGGCGTGGCTGCCGTCGGACCCGACGCGGCGCAACCGCAAGGCGGGGCACCTGTCCTACGCGCTCTCCGCGCTGGAGGTGGACGGGCGGCTGGTGCTCTCCGTGGACGCGGACGTGGAAGTGGACGGGGCGCTGGTGCGGGGGCTGGTGGCGCCGCTGCTCCGAGGCGCGGGACTCTCCACGGCGGCCCCGGCGGTGGTGGGGGCCAGCGGGATGGCGGGGCGCGCGGTGCGCTCGCTGCTCAACCACGGCCACCACAGCTTCCTCGCGCTGCACGTGATGAGCGCCGGGGCGCAGGCGGTGTGCGGCAAGGCGCTGGGGCTGTCCGCCGAGGCGCAGCGGCTGCTGCCGGAGCTGGCGGACCACATCGGGGAGGACCTGGAGCTGTCCAAGGCGCTGCACGCGCGCGGCCGGTCCGTGGCGCTCGCGGACGCGTGCGCGAAGGTGCCGGCGCCGCCCACGGGGACGAGCGCGGCGCTGGACCGCTTCACCCGCTGGATGCAGGTGCTGCGGGCGCACCGGCCGGGGCTGTACCCCACGGTGCCGCTGCTCTTTGCCCCCACCTGGATGCTCGCCTTCTGCGCGCTGGTGCACGGCGGTGCGGTTCCTGCCGCGGTGGTGCTGTTGAACATCCTTGCGCGCGTGGGGCTGGGGCTCCGGCTGGGCGCGCTGCACGGGGTGAAGGACGGCGCGGCCACCGACTGGGTGATGGGCGAGGCGCTGCTGCTGTCCGCGTGGGTGCGCTCGCTCTTCCGCCGGACGGTGACCTGGCGGGGGCGCGTGTTCGCGGTGCTGCCCGGCGGGCGCATGGTGCCGGAGCACGTGGAGGAGGCCCAGCCGTGACGTACGGGCGCTTCCTCTTCGCCTTCGTGGTGCTGCCGCTGCTGTGGGTGGCGTACCGCAACCGCCACGCCCTGCGCGTGGGCGGCCCCTGGCCCACGGTGGTGCTCTTCTGCATCGTCTACGCTGCCACGTCCCCGTGGGACAACCTCGCCGTGAAGGAGGGCATCTGGGACTTCGACGACGCGCGCACCTGGGGGGTCCGCTGGCTGTACCTGCCGGTCGAGGAGTACCTCTTCTTCGGGCTGCAGACGGCGCTCGTGGGGGCGTGGGTGAAGGGGCGGCTGCAGCGGGCGTCCGAAGGGTGGGCCGCGCCGTGACGCTCGAGGGCAAGACGGCGTACCTGTGGCACCTGCTCGGTTGGGCGGTGCCGGTGCTGCTGCTCCAGGGGCTGGGGGTGTGGGCGAAGTACCGGGCGCGGACGGGGGCGGTGATGCGCGCCATCCTGCCGCCGGCGCTGGCGGTGGGGGCGTGGCTCTCGTTCTGGGATCACTTCGCCATTGCCTCCGGGGTGTGGCGCTTCTCCGCGGAGAAGACGCTGGGCGTGAAGGTGGGGGCGGTGCCGGTGGAGGAGGTGGCGTTCTTCTTCCTCACCAGCCTGCTCGTGGCGTTCGGCGTGGCGCTCTTCGAGCCGGTGGGCGCGCGGAGGAAGGCCGCGTGATTCCCGCGAACAAGGGTGGACCCTTCGGGGCGGTGCTGGACGGCTACATCCGGTGGAAGGTGCGCAGCGCCTTCCACGCGGTGCGCGTCCGGGGAGAGCTGCCGTCCGCGGAGACGCCGCTGCTCGTGTACGCGAACCACGGGAATTTCTGGGACGCGTTCGTGGCGCACCAGCTGTGCAAGGCCGCGGGGTGGGACGGCTACGCGCTGATGGACGAGAAGAACCTCGAGCGCTACCGGTTCCTCTCGCGCATCGGGGCCTTCTCCATCCGCAGGGGCGAGGCGGGCTCGTCGCTCGAGTCGCTGCGGTACTGCAAGGGGCTGCTGAAGCGCCCCGGCGCGGCGGTGTTCATCTTCCCGGAGGGGGAGCACCGGCCGTTCGCCCAGCTGCCGCTGCGGCTCGAGCGGGGGATAGAGGTCATGGCGCGCGCGGCCGGGGCGCGGTGCTTGCCCGTGGCGTTCCGTTACTGTTTCTTCGAGGAGGAGAAGCCAGAGGTGTTGATAGAGGTGGGGACGACGCACGGTCCCGCCCCATTGGAAGTGTTCCAGCAGAACCTGGAGGCAGTGGTGAAGCGCGCCGCTGCCGCCGTGGACGAAGCGGGATTCCGTCCGCTGCTCGCGGGCGCACGGGGAGTGCGCGAGCGGTGGGACGCGGTCCGGGGCCTGAGCCCGGACGGAGGACGTGCGCCATGAGCTTGAGGATTCGAACCATTGCCCGCATCACCGGGGTGCGCGAGGCCACGCTGCGGGCGTGGGAGAAGCGGTACGGCTTCCCGCGACCGAGCCGGGGAGACAACGGCTACCGGATGTACAGCCGCGACGAGGTGGAGGCGGTGCGCCGGGTGGCGAAGATGGTCCAGGAGGGCATGGCCATCAGCGAGGCCATTGCCGAGGTGCGCTCCCACCCCACCCAGGAGCTGCCGCCGCTCGAGCGCGTGGCCGAGCGCTTCTGGAGCGCGGTGATGGTGTTGGACGCGGACTCCGCGCAGGCGGTGCTGAAGGAGGCGCAGAAGGTGGTGCCGCCGGAGACGCTGGCGGACGGGGTGCTGCTCCCGCTGCTGCGCGAGATGACGCACCGGCTGGACATTGCCCGCGAGCACATGGCGTCTGCGCTGGTACGCCAGGCGCTCCGCAACCTGCTGCAGGACGTGGAGGTGCCGGTGACGGGCCCCACGGTGGTGCTCGCCTGTCCGCCGAAGGATTTGCACGAGGGCGGGCTGCTCGCCATGGGGTTCAAGCTGCGGCGGCGCGGCTGGAAGGTGGTGCTGCTGGGGCTGGACACGCCGGCCGAGGCGGTGGCCTCGGCGGTGCACGCGTCGGAGGCGGACGTGGCGGCGCTGTCCTTCGTCCGGTCCCGGACGCCCGAGGAGTTCGCGCAGGTGCTCGCGGAGATGCGGGCCGTGGTGCCGGCGCCGCTGTTCGTGGGAGGCCCCGGCGCGCGCACGCACCTGGACGCGGTGAACGCCGCCGGGGCGCACTTCGCGGACTCGACGGACGAGTTCCTCGCCGCCTGGGAGCTGCTCCCGAAGCGGGCGTGAGGGCAGGACGGGACGCCGTGTCCCACGGTTGAGCGTTGAACGGGACGGGACGGGCGCGTAGAGGACGACTCCCTCCATGTGGATCGTCCGCCTGGCGCTCCGGCGCCCCTACACCTTCGTCGTGCTGGCGCTGCTCATGCTCGGCGGCGGCTGGCAGGTCCTGCGCCGCACCCCCACGGACATCTTCCCCGCGGTGGACGTCCCGGCCATCAGCGTGGTGTGGACGTACAGCGGGCTGCCGGCGCAGATCATGGAGCAGCAGCTCACGCTCTTCAGCGAGCAGTCGCTCGCGGGGAACGTGCCGGACGTGGCGCGGATAGAGAGCCAGACGTTCGACGGTGTCGCCGTCATCCGCGTCTTCCTGCAGCCGGGGACGGACGTGTCCGCGGCGGTGGCGCAGGTGACGGCCATCAGCCAGACCATCGTCCGGCGGATGCCGCCGGGGACGCAGCCGCCCATCATCCTCCGCTACAGCGCGACCTCCGTGCCCATCCTGCAGCTCAGCTTCACGAGCGACACGGTGGGCGAGGCGGAGGTGTTCGACTTCGTGAACAGCCGCGTGCGCTCCATGCTGAGCGTGGTGCGGGGGACGCGCTTCCCGTTGCCGGCCGGGGGCAAGTTCCGGCAGGTGGTGGTGGAGCTGGACCTGGAGGCGCTGCGCGCGCAGGGGCTCTCCCCCTCGGACGTGTCCGCGGCCATCTCCGCGCAGAACCTGACCCTGCCCACCGGCACGGCGAAGATCGGCGAGCGCGAGTACCGCGTCACGCTCAACAACAGCTTCGAGAACCTCGAGGCCTTCAACGACATCCCGCTGAGGCGGCCGGACGGGAAAACCCTCCCGCTGCGCGAGGTGGCCCACGTCCACGACGGCTACGCGGTGCAGACCAACATCGCGCGGCAGGACGGGAAGCGCTCCGTGGTGCTGTCCGTGATGAAGACGGGGGATGCCTCCACGGTGGAGGTGGCCGGGCGCATCAAGCAGATGCTGCCCACGGTGCAGGCCATCCTCCCGGAGGGCGTGAAGGTGGAGCTGCTCGCGGACCAGTCCACCTTCGTCACGAACGCCCTCTCGGGCCTGCTGTTCGAGGGGCTGCTCGCGGCGGGGCTGACGGCGGCGGCCATCCTGCTGTTCCTCGGGAGCCTGCGCTCCACGCTGGTGGTGGCGGTGTCCATCCCGCTCTCGGTGGTGGCGGCGCTGCTCGCCATGCGCGCGCTGGGCCAGACGCTGAACGTGATGACGCTGGGGGGCCTTGCGCTCGCGGTGGGCGTGCTCGTGGACGACGCCACGGTGGAGATGGAGAACGTGCACCGCCACCTCGGCATGGGGAAGTCCATGGTGCGGGCCATCCTGGACGGCGCGGAGGAGATTGCCCTGCCGGCGTTCGTGGCGAGCTCCGCCATCTCCATCGTCTTCGCGGCGGTGTTCTTCCTGGACGGGGCGGTGCGCTACCTGTTCCTGCCCATGGGCATGGCGGTGGGCTTCTCCGTCATGGCGAGCTACCTGCTCTCGCGCACGCTGGTGCCCACGCTCATCCGCTACGTGGTGCCGGCCCAGCACGGACACGGGCCGGTGGAGCGGCTCAGCGCCGCCTTCATGGCCCGCTTCGACCGGGTGCGGGACGGCTACGCGCGGCTGCTCGGGCGGGCGCTGGGGCGGCCGGGGTGGGTGGTGGCGGCGGCCGTGCTGCTGGTGGGGCTCGCGGCCTTCGGCGCACGGTACGTGGGGCGGGACTTCTACCCGGCGGTGGACTCGGGGCAGGTGCGGCTGCACGTGACGGCCCCGCCGGGGACGCGGCTCGAGGAGACGGAGCGGATGTTCTCCGCGGTGGAGGCGGCCATCCGCGAGCTGGTGCCCGAGACGGACCGCGTCTCCATGTTGGATCAACTGGGACTGCCGGGCGGCTACTCGCTCGCCATCAGCGACAGCGCCAACGTGGGCAGCAGCGACGGGGAGATTCTCCTGACCCTGTCCCGCACGCGGAAGCAGGCCACCCAGGCGTACGTGAAGCTCCTGCGGCGTGAACTCAACGCGCGCTTCCCGGAGCTGTCCTTCTACTTCCAGCCGGCGGACGTGGTGACGCAGGTGCTCAACTTCGGGCTGCCGGCGCCCATCGACATCCAGGTGTCGGGGCAGCAGCGGGAGGCCACGTTCGCGGTGGCGCAGGCGCTGGAACGGGAGCTGAAGGGGCTGCGCGGCGTGGTGGACGTGCGGCTGCACCAGGTGCCGCGTGCCCCGAAGCTGCACGTGGAGGTGGACCGCGCCCGCGCGTCCGAGGTGGGGCTCTCGGTTCGGGACGTGGCCAACAACCTGCTGCTCGCGGTGGGCTCGTCCGGTCAGGTGAACCCCGGCTTCTGGGCAGACCCGAAGAGCGGCTTCAGCTACCCGGTGTCGGTGCAGGTGTCGGACGTGCGGGTGGACTCGCTCGAGATGCTCAAGGGGATGGGGCTGCAGACGCCGGCGGGGCAGCAGCTGCTGGGGGACCTCGCGGAGCTCCGCCGGGGCACCACGCCGGGCTTCGTCTCGCGCGTCAACGTGCAGCCCACCTTCAGCGTGCGCGCGGACGTGCAGGACGCGGACCTCGGGACGGTGGAGGGGCCGCTCGAGGCGCTGCTCTCGAAGCACCGCGAGAAGCTGCCGAAGGGGGCCACGCTCACGCTGCGGGGCCAGGTGGACAGCATGTGCGAGGGCTTCAGCGGGCTCGGGCTCGGGCTGCTGGTGGCAGCGGTGCTCGTCTACGCGCTGATGGTCATCAACTTCCAGTCGTGGGTGGACCCGTTCGTCATCCTCTTCGCGCTGCCGGGCGCGGGGGTGGGCATCGTGGCGGTGCTGGGCGTGACGCAGACGACGTTCAACATCCCGTCGCTCATGGGGGCGCTGATGAGCGTGGGGGTGGCCACGTCCAACGCCATCCTCGTCGTCACCTTCGCCAACCAGCAGCGGGCCCGCGGGCTCTCCGCGCGCGAGGCGGCGCTGGAGGCAGGGCGGGTGCGGCTGCGGCCGGTGGTGATGACGGCGCTGGCCATGGCGCTGGGGATGCTGCCCATGGCGCTCGGGCGCTCGGAGGGCGGCGAGCAGAACGCGGCGCTGGGGCGCGCGGTGCTGGGCGGACTCGGCGGGGCCACGGTGGCCACGCTCTTCCTGGTGCCGGTCATCTACAGCCTGCTGCGGCGCAGGCCCCCGACGCCCGCGGACGCGGCGCTGGGCCAGGCGCTCCTGGAGCGTGGAGAAGGGGTGGACGCGTGAGCACGGAGTCGAGGGCGGGGAGCCCCGCGGCGTCGCTGGTGTGGGGCCTGGTGGTGCTCGTGGGACTGCTGCTGCTCGGGTACCAGGCGGTGCGGCCGCGGGTGGAGGCGGCGCGGAGCCTCGACGGGCTGCAGGCCCAGGCGCGGCTGCCCCGGAAGGTGAAGGCGGTGGAAGTGAAGCGTGCCCCGCTCACGGTGGACTTCGAGCTGCCGGGGACGGTGGCGCCGTGGGCCGTGACGCCGATTGCCGCGCGCGGCAGCGGCTACGTGCAGCGGCTCCACGCGGAGCTCGGGGACCGGGTGAAGAAGGGGCAGCTGCTCGCGGAGCTGTCCGCGCCCGAGGTGGACGAGGAGGTGCGCGCGGCGGCGGCGCGGGTGGAGGAGTCCGAGCGCAACGCGCAGCTCGCCTCGGACCTGGCGGCGCGGCAGGGCCGGCTCGCGAAGGAGGGGGCGGTGTCGCGGCTTTCGGCGGACGAGGCAGTGCGCGCGGCGAACGCGGCGGAGGGTGCGCGCGAGGCGGCGCGGGCGGAGCTGTCCCGGCGGCGCTCCCTGCGCGGCTACCTGCGCGTGACCGCGCCGTTCGACGGGCTCGTCACCCGGCGCCTGGTGGAGGTGGGGGCGCTCACCGCGGGGCCGCTCTTCGAGCTCTCGCGCGTGGAGGAGGTGAAGATGTTCCTCGACGTGCCGCAGTCGCTCGCGCCCTCCGTGAAGGAGGGCATGGCGGTGAAGGTGCGGGTGCGGGGCCTGCCGGGCGAGGGGCTCGAGGGGAGAGTGGTGCGGACGGCCGGGGCGCTGGAGCCGCTGTCGCGCACGCTGCGCACGGAGGTGAGCGTGGGGGCGGCCCCGGGGCTGCTCGCGGGGGCGTACGCGACGGTGCGCTTCTCCGCGCCGAGGCCCGGCGAGCGCACGGTGGTGCCGGCCGCGGCGCTGGTGCTGCGCAAGGAGGGGCCGCAGGTGCTGCAGGTGAAGGACGGCAAGGCGCACTACCTGCCCGTGCGGCTGGGGTGGGACGGCGGGAAGGTGGTGGAGGTGGCGTCGGGGCTGGAGGGCGGAGAGCAGCTGGTGCTCAACGCCCCGGACAGCGTGGAGGAGGGAGACGCGCTGGAGGTGATGGCGCCGGAGGTCCCCCGTGCGAAGTAGCGCGGTGCTCGGCGCGGCGGTGCTGCTCGCCTCCACCCTCGCCGCTGCGGACACGCCCCGCGTGGTGGACTTCCAGGCGGCGCTCTCGGCGGGGCTGCTCCACGGCCCGCTGCTGCAGCGCGCCGAAGGGGAGCGGGACGAGGCGCGGGCGCAGGTGCGTGCCGCGAAGGCGGTGCTGCTCCCGCGCGTCACGGTGAACGGGACGGTGTCCCGGCTGGACTCGGACCGCGTGCTCGGCGAGCGGGTGCTGGTGCCGGCCACGGCGGTCAACGGCAACGTCACGGCGGTGGTGCCGGTGGTGAACGCGCAGGCGTGGCTGACGCTGCAGCGCGTGGAGCAGGGGCTCGCGGCGGTGGATGCGTCACGGGACGAGGTGCGGCGCGCGGTGGCGCGGGCGGTGGCGGGCGCCTACGTGGCGGTGGTGTTGCGGCAGCAGCTGCGGGACGTTTCAGCGCGCGCGGTGGAGGTGGCCGAGGCGCACGTGGGGCTCGCGCGGGCGCGGCTCGAGTCCGGCGTGGCGAGCCGGCTGGACGTGCTGCGGGCGGAGCGGGAGCTGTCCGACAACCGCTCGCGGTGGGCGGCGGCGCAGGCCGAGCTGTCGCAGGCGCAGGAGGTGCTCGGGGCGGTGACGGGAGAGGGCGTGGCGTTGGATGCCGCGGGGATGCCGCAGCTCGGGAAGCTGCCGACGGCGGAGGAGGCGGTGGGCGCGCTGGGTGCGAGGCCGGACGTGCGCGCGGCAGAGGCCCGGCTCGCGGTGGCGGAGCGCGAGGTGAAGGACCGGTGGGCGGACTACGTGCCGCAGCTGACGCTGCAGGCGCAGCCCTTCGCCGCGGCCCCGGCCACGCCCACGGTGCCGAACCTGGGGTGGCAGGCGCAGCTTCAGCTGGGGTGGCTCGCGTACGACGGCGGCGGCATCCAGGCGCGGCACGAGGCGGCGGAGGCGCGGGTGCGGCAGGCGCGCGCGGCTGTGGCGCAGCTGAAGCTTACCGGCACGGCGGAGGTGCGCGCGGCGTACGCGGCCTTGTCCCAGCGCGAGGCGTCCGAGGCAGAGGCACGTGTCTCCGCGCGGCTCGCGCAGGAGGCGGCGGGCCTGGCGAAGCGGCAGTTCGAGGAGGGCGTGGCGGGGAACCTGGAGTTGGTGGACGCGGAGCGCGCGGCCCGGGACGCGGAGTCCGCAGCAGCCGTGGCGCGGGCGGCGCTGGCCGCGGCGAAGGTGGACTGCCTGGTGGCCTCCGGGGTGCTGGCGGGGGAGTGAAAGCCCCCGGCGTTGCCGCGGCGCGGAGAACCCTTCGAGCGGCTGTCGAGCGTCGCTCCCAGGGAGGGGCCCCGGGGGTGCAACGTCCTGCAGGGATGTGGAGGGTGCGTGCCCGCCCCGCCGCGGGTTTCGACGGCGCTCCGCGTGCCGACGCTCATCGAACGCCTCGGCAGGTGCAGTAACCTGCCGTGGCCATGGGGAAGCGAAACAGCCGGCGTCGGCTCCAGCGGGCAGCGCGCGACGAGGCGCGCCGGGCCGAGGCGAGCATTCCGCTCCTGCACCGGCTGCTGGTGTCCCCGTGGGGCCTGCGCGCGCTGCGCATGTGCATCTCGGCCCTGCTGTCCGCGCTCTTCGGACTGTGCGGCGGAGCCCTTGCCGAGGCCGCAGTGGAGATCTTCGGGGTGGGCGACGCGGCGCGCCGCTGGTGGGAGCTCGCGGGGGTGGGGGTCGGGTTGGGGGCTGGGGCGGGAATCCTGGAGGGCAAGCCTTACCTTCCTGCCGTGCTGGCGCCGCCCGTGGTGCTGGCAGCGCTGGTGGCCTCGGGTGTGGGCCGGGATGGGTCCGTGGCCGTGGCCTGGGCCCTGTCGGTGGGCATGGCCGAGTACCTGGCGCCGCCCGTGACGCGCCTTTCCCGCGTCCCAGCGCCCCGCGGCGATGAATGACGGAGCAGGGCTCGCCCGCGCTACGCTTGCGAACCGTCGGGACGTTCAAGCTGCCGGGAGCGGGTGAATGGGGCGAAAGCGCAACGGCGGTACGAAGCGAGCGAGCCCCGTCCAGGCGCGGAAGGAGAGCGACCCACCAGCGCTCTCGCCACTCGACCGCGTGACGGCGACCTCCGGGGGCCTGCGGGCCATCCGGGTGCTCCTGTCTGCGTTGCTGTCCCTGGCCGGCGGATTGAGCGTGGGGACGATCTTCGCGCTCCCCGGTCGCATCGGCGGCATGGACGCGGACGTCACCCGCGCCCTCGCACTGGCCGGGCTGGGGCTCGGCTGCGGCGTCGGGGCCTGCTTCATCGAGGCGAGGCGAACGGCGTCACAGACCCTGTCCGTCGTGGTGACCGCGGTCGTGCTCGTGTTCGGGCTGGATGCCTCGGGCGTGGGCGGCCTGTGGGCCGCGGGGGCGTCCTGGCTGGCCGCGGTGGTGCTGGCGGAGTACCTGGCGCCGTCCGTCAGTCTTCCACGAGGGCCAGGTTGAACCGCATGTCCCGGCCGCCGAGGAACTTCAGGAACCCGTCGTAGTCCTTCACGTTGAGGCAGCCGGCGGAGCTGGGCGTGCCGTTGCCGTTGCCGCGGTGGAGGCGGATTTCACTGCAGCCCACGGAGTTGGCGATTTCCGACTCCGAGTAGCGGCCGTCCCCGTTGCGGTCCCTCGCAATCTGCACGGTCATGCCGCCCTTCGTGCCGACGATGAAGGCGTCGTTGTTGAACTTCCCGTCGCGCCAGCGCGGGGTGATGTCGTAGTTGCCCGCCACCAGCATGCCCGGCGTCCAGCCGCCGGAGTCGGTGGTGAAGTGCGGGCGGGTGGTGGCGCTGAAGGCCTTCATCTTCCCGTCCGGCTTGAGCACCACGAAGACGTCCTCGTACTGCCGCGCGCCGGCGTTGCGCGTGCGGACGGCGAGCACGGTGGGCTGTCCGTTGGGGCACACCTTCCCGCCGTGGGCGCGGACAATCTCCGCGGCCTTGTCCCAGGTGAGATCCTGGATGTTCCCCACGTCCACGCTGCCGACCTTCGCCGGGGCCTCCGGGCGGGCGGGAGTCGTGGGACGCGTAGGCTGTTGGCCCTGCAGCGCGGCGGACAGGGCAGCAGCGGCACGGCCACCGTAGATGCCCACCGCGCGCAGGCCGTGTTCCGACTTGAACTTCGCCAGCGCCTCCCACGTCGCGCGGTCGAACGTGCCCTTCGCCGAGGTGGCCTTCGCGCCGGAGAGGTAGCCGAGCTTCACGAGGGCCGCCTGCAGCTGCTTCACCTCGGGGCCGGACTTGCCCAGCTTGAGTCCTGCCGGCGGGGCCTGCAGGGTGGGGCCGGACGAGGACGACGTGCGGGGGGCAGGCTGCGAGGAGGCGGCGGCGCGGGTGGAGCTCATGCACCCATTGTCGCAGGGACCGCGAAAAGGTTTCCCGGACCCTGAGAAAAAACGTCCCGGCCCGAGTGGGCTAGGGTGGTGCACCTATGTCCCAACAGCCGGAAAAGCCGTCGTTTCAGAAGGTTGCGCTCGTCACCGGGGGTACGCGCGGGGTGGGGCGGGCGGTGTCCCTGCAGCTCGCCCGTGCGGGTTACGACGTGGTGGCGACCTACCGGCGGGACGCCGAGTCCGCGGAGAAGTTGAAGGCCGAGGTGGCGGCCCTCGGGCGCAAGGCCCACGTGGTGGTGGCGGACCAGCTGGAGCCGGAGAGCCTGGGGCCGGTGTTTGACTTCATCGCGTCCGAGTACGGCGGGCTGGACGCCTTCATCGCCAACGCGGCCTCCACGGCGTTCGTGCCGCTGATGGCGCTGAAGCTCCACCAGATGGACAAGACCTTCAACGTGACGGTGAAGAGCTTCGTGTACGGGGCGCAGCGGAGCGCGCCGCTGATGGCGGGGCGGGGCGGGAGCATCGTGGCGGTGTCCGGGATGGACTCGCACACGCCGCTGCCGTTCCACGGGCTGCTCGGGGCCATGAAGGGGGCCATGGAGGTGCTGGTGAAGTACCTCGCCAACGAGCTGTCCTCGGAGCGCATCCGGGTGAACGCCGTCAACCCCGGCTACATCGACACGGACTCGAGCCGCTTCTACATGGGGGAGGCGTGGAACGCGCTCGAGGCGCAGGTGGGGGAGCTG
>JBDLRJ010000498.1:0-16288 GCA_039800145.1 Pseudomonadota bacterium
CCGCGGAGATGGCGCGTTCGGCACGCTTGAGGAGGGAACCGTCTGACTTCCGGTCCGTGTTCAATACGTCGATGGCGGCGTCTCCCCGACCGGTCTCTGCCAGGAGTCGCGCCAATTCGAATGCCGACCTGTGCCCCTCGAGGCGGTGACCATGCGCGAGTCGGAGCACCCGCTCGGCGAGGTCCGGGAGGCCAGCCTGCCGAAGGCGCCGTCCCACGACGAGCAGCTCGTCAGCAGCCACCGGGAACAGGGTGAGTGCGCGGAGGGAGAGGGCCACGCTCTCCTTCCATTGGCGAGCGCTCGCGGCGTGGTGAGCGCCATCAATCAACAGCCCCAGCGTGTCCGTGTAGCGACCTGCCCTCAGGGTTGACCCAAACAGATCCCAGGCAGTCGTTGGAGAATCGGCAAACCACGCGCGTGCACGCCGTGAAGCATCCGAAAAGCCCAACGAACCGAGCAGCTCGTACAGCTGCGCAGACTCTTCAACCTTGTCGTTCTCCCAGAGCTCTTCCGCGAACCTGCTGACGAATGCAGGGTCCCGGCGGGCCTCGTCGCCGTCGACGAGCCTGTATTGCCGAAGCGTCCCTCGGGAAGAGGCCACCTGGGCCCACCTGGGCAAGGCGGTCCATGCAGCTTCCACCACGGGTCTCACCTCTTCGCACCAACCCGCGACCAATCTTGGACCTGACTCGAGCAACTGGACTCTGTCGTGTGGAAGAGATCGCGCCACGTGTCCCACGACCGCACTTCCGGGCGCAGCACCCTGCACCATGAGCGCGGCCGCTACGCGCGAAACGAGAGGGTTGGGGACTTCACACCGGAAGAGGTCTCCATCCACGAGCGACAGCCACACACAAGCGCCCATCCGCTCCGCGTCGACCTCCAGCTTGAAGCACTGCATCCCCGCGCGGTCGCTCCAAGTGGGGCCGGGAAACCGGAGTTCGAACTCGCCGGGCGTGGCAGGGTCCTGGAGAAGGGTCGCGCGGGGCAGGTTCCGGCTCACGGCCAAGGCAAGTTCATCGACCACCTCTTTCGCCGACCAAGCGGGGCGCACTCTCCCCCCGGGAGAAAAGAGTCTTTCCGCCTTGGACACCAACTCCTCGAGCGACAGCTCCCGGAGCACCTCGTAGGGCTCGTCTCCTTCGGCACTGGCCGTTGGGGCCTCGGCAGCCAGGGAATTCGCCGCTGAAGGGGCCGGCGGGAGTTCTGCCGATACATCTCGACGCTGTTCTTGGCCGGGCGGCACCGGGGTTGGTGGCAGTACCTCGACGCTGCGTGCACCTTCGCCCCCCCGCTTCATCCACGCGGGGGCATTTCCGGGGAGCCGGGCGACGCGCGAGAGTGCCGCTGCCGCGATCTCTTGCGCTTCTCGTGCAGAGACGCATCCTAGGATGCGCACCTCCTCCAGCCCATCCGCCTCGTAGTCCTCCAGCATCTCGTCGTCGAATGCCTCTTGCAGCGCCTGGCGGAACATCTCTGCATCCCTCCGGTAGGCACCCCGGATCGCCTCGACGTCCGCATCGGACAGCCCACTCTCCCGCTGCCTCTTCTCGAGCGCCTTTTGGTCGAGCAACTTCAACTGGCCGCCGCGCATGAGCCACCAGAAGAGCTCTCGCCACACGTCATGTGAAGAGGACACCGTCGAACTCTTCGCAGCGGTTTCATCGGCTTCGCGGTTCTGCGCAAGCGCCGCGAACTCACCGCCCAAGTAGTTTTCGAAGAACCATACAACCACCTGGTTCAACGCCATGCTCACGGTGAGAAGCGCCTGCTCATCGACATTCCGGATGTCGCCCTTGTCGTGCGAACCCAGGTTCCGGTACGCCTGAACCGTTCGCAGCGGCACCTGGATGTGATCCGGGAGTGTATCTTTCAGCGCCTGTTGCAGATCCTCGAGCATGAGGTTCGCGGCCGGCCTGCCTCCCTTTTCCTTGCCCTCGTGCCTGTAGATGAACTTGAGGAGGCTCTCCGCGGTGGTCCCCGCGGAGGCAAGAACACCCCGCCTCCGGGTCAGTCCGCTCTCGACGCCGCGGATGTCTCGAATCTCCTTCCTCAGGTCATCATACGCATGCCGCAACCGCTCCAATTCCACCCGGACGTCCAAGCTTGCCTCTGACATTTTTCCTCAGACCATTTCGTACAATATTGACAACATTTCCTTGACCTCGTCCCACCCCACCCGGCTCCCCAACACCCGCGCCCCGTCCACCGTCACCGCCTTGGGCGCAGCCACGAGCGAATACCTCCCCAGGTCATCCCACCAGGGCTCGTCCGGTCCATCCGTCCGGTGGGCGTAGGACTTGATGCGCCGCGGGTGCGACCTCGGCCGCGCGGGGCCCCACCGCTCGTCCTCCAACCGCTCGAGCGCCTCCCACAGCTCCCGCAGCGTCACCCCCAGTGAGGGGTCCGTGGCCACCACCATGTCCCCGCCCGTGCCCGCGAACGCCTCGCAGTAAAAGGCCGTCAATCCAAACCCAGACGCCCGCGCCAGGCGCCCGAGCAATCCCAGGCGCTCCGTGTACGTCATCACCAGCGCCCGCACGGGCACCTTCCCTGCCCCGTCCGCGCGCGGCAGCCACAGCGTCCGCTCGTCGCCCTGTTTCCGCAGCGCCTCGAACCGCGCACGCTCCGCCACCACCCGCCGCTGCGCCTCTTCGAGGTGCGGCGCACCGCGCGAGAAGTCCACCCGGAGCGGGTCCGCTTCCCGCGACGCCAGCGCGTGCAGGAAGTCCAACCCCGCGCGCAGGGACTCCGAGGCCTCGCGCGACACGGACACCTGCCCGAGCAGCACTCCCACCGATTGCTCGAGCGGCCCCGCCCCCGGCGTCCCTCCCTGCTCCCACGCCGTCACGTACTCCACCCACGGCCCGGACAGCGGAACCCCCGTGCTCCCCGGTTCCATCCGCTCGAGGAACGCCAGGAGCCCGTAGCAGGTGTCCAGGCTCGCGTCTTCCACCACCACGTGGAGCGCCTCCGCAGACACCTTTTCCCGCCACGCTTCGACGGGTGCAGCGTCAGAACAGACATATTCCGTGACGGACCGGAACGCGCCGTAGGTCCCCGGCTTGTGGTTGAGCACCACCGCCCCGCCGTGGCGGCGCTCGTCCCCGAGCCCCACCAGCACCTCCCCCGGCTCCACGCGCGACAGGGACGCGTCCCCGCGCACCTGGAAGCCCGGCCTCCTCCACGGTACCTCAGCCCTGGGCATCCACCGCGTCCGCCAGCCGCAGGAGCAACCTGTCCCCGAGCACCGTCTGCTTCACCATCTCCTGCGCCACCTTTGCCGCCTCCGCGTGGGAGGTGGCCACCGTCCCGAGCAACCCCTTCGCCGTGGCCTTCAGCCCCGTCACGCGGATGCCCGCGTCCACCGTCTCCGTCAGCTGGGCGCGGTCCTTTACCGCGCCCAACTCGGCGATCATCCAGCTCAGCGCGTAGAAGAGCGGCGCGGGGAACAGTACCGGGTCCACCCCTCCCGGTGCAGCGGGAAGCTGGTTGAACGGGTTGTTCACCACCTCGGGGGCCATGTACCGGCCCCAGCCCTTCGGCGGGGCAGCCTTCTTGTCCAGCGTCACCGCCCCCTCGAGGCAGGCCGCGTAGATGCTGAACCACCGCAGCTTGCGCCGCAGTTCGTGCAGCCCGTGCTCGAGGTCGTTCATGTCCAGCTGCTGCGCCGCCTCGTGCACGCGCCGCAGCTTCTTTCCGATGAAGGCCGCCAGCTTCCGCCGCTCCTTCTTCGCCCCCGGCCAGTCCTGGTCCTCGAGCAGCCGCCCGAGCGTCCGCACCCGCAGGGCCTTCGTCCCCTCCGGGAGGTGGCGGTGCTCCACCCACCCGCCCGCCTCGAGCGCCCCCTCCAGCTTGCCGCAGGCGTGCGCGTGGTGCGTCTCCGCCCATGCCTGCAACTGCACCGGCAGTCCCATCTTCTCGAACGACTCCAGGAAGGCCCACCAGAAGTCCACCTCGCCGAGCCCGTCCTCCAGCACCTTCACCTGTGCGAGCACCTGGCCGAACACCGCCTCGTCACCACCGGTGCCGAGCGCGATCCGGCTCAGCCCCTCGAGCATGAACAGCGGCCCGCGCCCTTTCGCCGCGTGGAGCCGGTGGCCGCGCGTGGCCTCCTCCAGCCGCGGCCTGTGCACGTAGCCCCGCTTCTTCCTTGCCACTTTCTCTGCCACGGCCGCGCTCGCATCCAGCTTCTGCTGGAAGGCTGCCAACTGCCGCCCGAAGCGGCGGAGCCCCCAGGGGAGCGCGGTATCGGTGTAATCGAAGGGGAGCGAACGGGAGATGTCGACGGGCATGGCAAGCCTCGAGAGGGGTGTGGGCGCGTAGAGCCTACGGCAACTGCCTGCGGAGGCCCAGCCGGGAGCGTCCGTGCAGCGAGTCCACGGGCGGTTCTCCACGTGGTAGACACGCGGCCGCATGGACACGCCCAGCACGCCACCGCCCCCCGAGGGGCCCGCACCCGAAGCCACGCAGGCTGCCGCACCGGCCACGCCCGCCCCCCCGACGACGGAGACCGGCGCCGTCCGGCAAGCCGCCCCCGCGCCAGCCCCGGCGGCCGCGTCGACGAAGCCCTCGGACGAGGAGCGCCTGATGGCGCTGTGCATGCACCTCGGCGGGCCCTTCGTGCCCGTGGTCCTCGCGCTGGTCATCTGGGTGGCAAAGAAGGACCAGTCTGCCTTCATCTCGGACCAGGGGAAGGAGGCCATCAACTTCCAGCTCATGCTGCTGCTGGCCTCGGCCGCCGCCACCGCGCTCGGGGTCGTCACGTGCGGGCTCACGGCCTTCGTCGTCCCCCTCCTCTGGCTCGTCGACGTGGTGTTTGCCGTCGTGGCAGGCATGAAAGCCTACGAGGGGACCCTGTACAGGTATCCCATCAACTGGAGGTTCCTCACCTGAGCCCCGGGAACCGAACGTCGAGCCTGCACCTGTTCCGCTGAAGCCGCCACCGCGCGTCGATCTGGCACCCGCGAACTGAAGGGCCCTACCGCCGCGCCAGCAGCCTCGTCGCCTCGTGGGTCGCCACGTACGCGGCCCGGTCCGCCTCCTCGGCATAGGACGCGGCGAGCGCTGCCAACCACTTCCGCGCCTCGGCGGCGGCACCGTTGGATTTCCCGTCCAACTCCACCCGCTTCCGGTCCGCCTCGGACTTCCCCTTCCTGCGCTCGCCCTTCTCCTCGGGCTGCCCCTCCACCCGGTCCCGCTGCGCGGCCAGGAGCAGGGACCGCACGGCGTGGACCTCCGGGTGGGCAGGGTGGTTGGGGTGTGCCCCCATCCAGGCCACCGCTGCGGTGATCCACGTCTCGGCCTCCTGCAGCGCCCCCTTCTGCAGCAGCCCGCGCGCGAGCAACAGGTAGATCTCCCCCGCGTAGCGCGGCTGGTTGTCTGCGGACTTCTTCTCCTTCAACTCCAGCAGCGTCCGGAGCTCCGCGAGCGCCTCGTCCCAGCCCGCGGGGTCCCCGCCCGAGAAGCGCAGCCGCGCCGCGAGCAGCGGGGGCTGGAAGACGAAGTCGGGGAACCGGTTCTCCTCGCCCCACGCCTGCGCGCGCCGCCACGCGGCGAGCGCATCCCCCTCTTTCCCCTCGAGCAGCGCGATGCGCCCGCCGAGGAGATCCCCGTTGACGAACTGCTTCCCGGACAGGTGCCCCGCGAGCGGTCCGAGCAGGGCGTGTCGGGCCTTCGCCTCCGCCGCACGGCCCAGGTCACACAGCGACATCCCGTCCAGCAGCGTGCTGAGCGCCTCCTCGAACGTGGCCCCCAGGGCCCTTGCCTCCGCGCCCATCCGGGGCCAGAGGGCGTGGGCCTCTCCCGGCCTGCCCAACTCCGTGGCCGCCACGGACGAGACGTGCAACTGCGTCCGGAGTGCCGAGCAGCGGTGGCCCACCCGGGTGAACAACTCCGCGGCCTGCTGCCCGTCCTGCCACGCCTCCTGCGCCTTCCCCTTCGCGAGCCACGCCCGGCCCCGGCGGTCCAGCAACTTCGCCCGCGCGGCGTCCGCGCGCGTGGCACTCGCGGCGAGCAGCCCGCGCTCCAGCCACGCAGACTGGACGGACAGGTCCATGTGCCACGACCACGCGGCGAAGTCGCACGCGACGGCCTCGAGGAACGGGTCCCCGAGCGCGCAGGCCCGGTCCACCGCGGCCTGCGTCATTTCCTGCCGCTCCTCGCTGGTGAGGTCCATGCGCTTGTCCGCGTAGGCCTCCGCCCGCGCCAGCGCCACGCGCATGGCGAGCACGTTGCGCTTCGCGGCGAGCCGCGTCGCCTCGTCGAAGGCATGCTCGCGCTTCTCGTGGTTGTTGGCCCCCCGCGCCCGGCAGAGCGCCACCGCCACCTTCGCCTCGTCCGACTGCGCGTGCCCCGCCGCGTCCGCCCGGAGCAACTCCTCCTCGAGCGCCCTCGACTCACGCGCCTCCTCCGCGTCCCCGCTCGCGAGCAGCACCTCGCGGAGCGCGTCCAGCGCGCGCATCACGGCGTCCGCGTTCCCCGTCCTCTTTGCATCCGCGAGCAGGGAGCGGCCGAGCACCACGGCGCGCAGCACCTTGGAGCCTTGCACCGGCCCCGCGGTCCAGGCCGCGAAGCGGGTGGCGTGCGCGCGCAGGTTCACCGTCTCCACGCCGGGTGCCACGCGGGCCACCAACTCCGCGGCTGCGAGTGCGTCCTCCACGCGGCCGGCCATCACCAGCCGCCCGAACGCGCCCGAGGCGGCCTCCGCCAGCGCCTCTGCGCCCTCGGCCCCGAGCGCCGTGCAGTACGCCGTGGCGAGCTGCTCGAGCGGCGCGCCCGGCCGCGTGGGCAGCCCGCTGGAAAAGAGCTCCGCGAGCACCGCGCGGGACGTCTCCCGCGGCAGCGCGGCGAGCAGCGCGGACAGCTCCTCCGCCACCGCCGGACCTCCGCTCATCAGGCTCTCCACCGCGAAGACCCGGAGCCCGCCCACCAGCGGACCGAAACCCTCCGCGCCCGCCTTCACGCGCGTGGGAGACTCCGCTCCGCACAGCCGCTCCTGCCACTGGCGCGGCGAGGTGCCGAAGCGCTGCGTCATGGAGGCGAAGCACAGGTAGTCCAGCTGCGCGTCGAACGCGAAGGACAGCCGCGCCTCCGAGGGCGTGGGCAGTCCGCCCGGCGCAGGGGCCCGGTCCAGCAGCAACACGTGGTCCCTCACCAGCGCACGCAGCGGGGCGTCCTCGCCGGTGGCGAGCAGGGACGAGCGCAGCGTGGGATCTTCGATGAGGCCCGAGAGCAGGATGCTCTTGGACCTGTCGGCGAGGATGCGCTCCACCAACCGCAGCGCCACGTGCGCGCGCACCGGGTCCGCCAGCACCGTGCGGTCCGCGTGGGCACGCAGCAGCCGCCCCGGCGTGAGCCCCACCGCGGTCTCCTGCTCTCCCAGCGAGCGCGCCAACCTCACCAGCAGCGGCGTGCTGAGCAGCGGCTCCACCTCCTTGCCCAGCCGCGGCCCGTCCTCGCTCCCCGCCCCGAGCAGCTCGAACAGGCGCCTCGCCTCGGACGGGCTGAGCGGCGGCATGCTCCACCGGTGCACCCACTCCCCGGCCCCCTTCTCGCGCAGCCGGGCCCACGCGCGGTCCGCCACCGCCTCCGTGGAGCTGGCGATCACCCGCAGCGCGTCGTTGGCGGGCCCGCGCAGCAGGCGCGCAAGATCATCCAACACCACGTCCGGGTCCGCGAGCCGGTCCAGCCCGTCCACGAAGAGCAACAGGTTGTTGCCCGCGGCGTCCCGGCAGCTCTCGGCCGGAGACTTCCCGAAGCGCTGGTGCCACCAGCTCTCCAGGGTCCCGCCCGCGGCGAGCAGCTCGCTGGCGAGCGCCACCACCGCCACGTCCTCCTGCCGTCCGCCGGAGAGCCAGCGCTCGGCGAAGTGACACGCGAGCGCCGTCTTGCCGCTGCCGGAAGGGGCAGAGGCGAGCCAAAGCCGGGTGCGCCCCGCGCCCTCGGTGGCGGAGCCGCTGGCCACGGCGTCCAGCTGCTGCACGAGCCGGGGGCGGGCAAGGTAGGTGCGGGGATCGTACGAGGCGGTGGCCGCGGGCGAGGCGAGCAGGGCTGTGGCCAGCTCGCGGGCACGCGCGCGGAGGGACTCGTAGGGGCGCCGCTCCTTCGCGCTGCGCGCGGTGATCCCGGTGAGCCGCGCGGTGGCCTCGGCCAGGGACTCCGCGCAGGCATGGCGCGCCCCGCCCGCGATGCACGCGAGTTCCAGGTGCTTCGGCGTCAGCGCCTGGGCCAGGTACAGCCCGTCCGGCCGCAGCTGCACGAAGGGGTGGAGATCCAGCAGCGGCGGCGGGCTGGGCAGCGGCTGGTCGAGATCCCGCCGGCGTCCCACCAGCACCCGCCCGGGCGAGAGCGCCGAGGCGCTCTGCACGGTCCGCCGCGCGGGGCGGCGCGAGTCACCGTCCAGCAGCCGGAGATCCAACAGGAACCCGCCGGGGCCATGCGCCGTGCACTGGGCAACGACCGCGGTGAAGCAGCCCTCGAGTCGCTCGAGCGCGACGAGGAAGGCGCGCGTCGTCTCCAGCAGCGCCTGCGCGTGGACGGCGTACTCCTCCGGGGGCAGCGTCCAGGCGTGGCCCTTCACGCGGTTGCGCAGGTTGGGCACCGCCTCGAACTGCTTGGTGAAGCCGTTCTCCGGGCCGTGCAGCCCGGCGGCAATGGCCGGGAGCTCGAGCAGGGCGCGGTCCTTCGCCCGGAGATCCGTGGAGGTGTCCCGGAGCAGGCGCCACCAGCTCCCGGTGGACATCTTCCCGCCGTCCCGCAGCGGGGTGATGGCCTCCAGCGAGGCGGAGGGCGCCACCTCCAACCGCTGCATCTCCGCCAACTGGACGAAGGAGAAGAAGGCCACCGCGGCCTCGAAGAGATCCACCTGCAGCAGGAACACCCGCCCCCAGTCCGGCTCGCGCGCGGAGAGTTCGAAGAGCAGCTCGCTCGAGAGGACGGACAGCGGCGCCGGGCACTGGGTGCGGGCGCGGTCGAGCACGGCGCGGACGGGTTCGAGCGGGATGGGAGAGGACATGGGGAGGGTTCAGCGCAGGAAATCGGCCTGCTCGCATCCGGTGCGGTCACCGGCGGCACAGGCCTTCTGGAAGAGCTGCGCGGCGCGCGCCAGGTCCGCGGGGACTCCCTGGCCCTTGCGGTAGAGCAGCCCGAGGCCCGTGCAGGCGTCCCGGTTTCCCCCGTCGCAGGCGCGGCTGTACAGCGCGGCAGCCTTCGCCGGGTCCTTGCCGGTGCCGCGCCCGGCCTCGGCCAGGAGCCCCAGGTGCGTGCAGGCCTCGAGCCTCCCTCCGTTACACGCCTTCTCGTAGAGCGCCGCTGCGCGGGTCTCGTCCTGCGCGACGCCGGTGCCGTACTCGAGCACCTCGCCCATCCTGTTGCAGGCCAGGACCATCCCCGCGTTGCAGGCCTGGTCGAAGCGCATCGCCGCGCCCGCCTGGTCCATCGCCACGCCGCGCCCGACGGCGAGGAGCAAACCGAGGTTGTAACAACCGGCGGGCTCACCGGTGTCACATGCCTTCTTGTACAAAGCTGCGGCGCGCCCGTCGTCCCGCCTCACGCCGCGCCCCTCCTGGAGGGAGATCCCGAAAGCGTTGCATGCCCCCGAGATGCCGACGCCGCACGCCTTCTCGAAGAGCACCGCGGCGCGCGCATCATCCTTCTGCACGCCAGCGCCGCGCGCGTGGAGCGACCCGAGCCCGTAGCACGCATCCCCGTCTCCGCCGTCGCAGCCCTTCTCCAGGTACCCCGCGGCCGTGGCCTCGTCCTTCGACACCCCGTCCCCGTTCAAGTACATCGCGCCCAGCCGTGCGCACGCGACGTGGCCTGCCGCCGAGCAGACCTTCTCGAACAGCAGGGCGGCACGCGCGGCGTCCCTCGCCGGGTTGCGCGCGTCGTCCAACGCGAAGGCGAACTGGGAACAGGCTCGGGGGTCCCCCGCCTCGCACGCCTTGTCGAGCAGCGCCAGGCCCCGTGCCTCGTCCTTCGCCGTGCCTTCGCCGCGGCGGACAGCGGTACCCAGCCGGGCGCACCCGGCGGCACTGCCTGCGTCACAGCTCTTCCGGAAGAGCGCCGCTGCACCGGTCGCGTCCTTCGTGCAGCCCTTCCCCTCAGAGAGCATGACGCCGAGCCTGTCACAGCCGCGTGCACTGCCCGCGTTACAGGCCTGCCCGTAGAGGGCGACCGCGCGTGCTTCGTCCCGCGGCACCCCGGTCCCATCCTCGTGCAGCTTGCCCAGTTCCACGCATGCCGCCGCCAAACCCTTCTCACAGCCGAACCAGGCCGTCTTGTAGGCGAGGAGCGGCGCAGACTGGGACAGCCCACGCGCGGCGACCGGGCACGCGGACAGCTGTCCCTCCAGGCAGGCCTTCCCGAGCGCATCCGCGTCCAGCGGGGCCCCCTCGCCCTGGAGCGGCAACTGGGACACCTGCTCCAGCTGGCACGCCACGAGTTGTCCCCGGGCGCACTCCTTGAAATAGCGCGCGCGCCGGTCCGCCACGCCGGGAACGTCCAGCCTCGGCGCGCCGGTGTCCGACTCCACCATGGCCAGGAAGTCATCGGACGGTCCGCCTGCGAGCGTCGCCAGGTAGGCCCCGGCCAACGCCGACGCGACGAGCAGCAAGGCAGCGGCGTACTTCCAGCGCCCTCCCCTTGCCGGGCGTACCTCCACGGCCTGCGGGGCCGCGGGGGCGACGCACGCGGACAGCGCCTCCGCGAACGCCTCGCACGTGGGGAACCGCTCTTCCGGCTTCGTGGCCAGCGCGCGGACGATGCTCGCCTCGATGACCGGGTGCACCCCCGGCGCCCGCTCCCGCGGCGCCACGTACCGCCCCTCCACGATGGCCCGCTGCGTGTCGAAGTCGTTCGCCTCGTCGAACGCGCGCTTCCCGGTCACCAGCTCGTACAGGATGGCGCCCAGGGAAAAGATGTCTGACCTTGCGTCCGCCCCGTCCGCGCCGCGGACCTGCTCCGGGGACATGTACTGCACCGTCCCCATCTTCGCCCCCGCGCGCGTCTGGCGGACCCCACCACCGTCCAGCCGCCGGGCAATTCCGAAGTCCGTCACCGCGGGCCGCATGCGTCCCTGCGCCTCGCCGAGCAGGATGTTCTCTGGCTTGAGATCCCGGTGCACCACGCCCTGCCGGTGGGCCAGCCCCATGGCGTCCAGCACCGGGAGGAACACCTCCAGCACCTGGACCGGCGCGTCCATCCGCCCGCCCTGCCCGAGCAACTCCGCGAGCGTGGGCCCCTTCACCAGTTCCATCACCAGCCCCGGCACCGGGTGCGTGACGATCTCGGTCACCTGCAGGATGTTGGGATGGCGCAGCCCCGCCTGGATGCGCCCCTCGAGGAGAAAGCGCGCGCGCACCTCCTCGTTCGCCGCGAGATCCGCGTGCAGCACCTTGAGCGCCAGCCGCGTCTTCAGCGCGAGGTGCTCCACCTCGTACACCGAGGCCATCCCGCCCTCGCCGATGTGCTGGACGACCTGGTACCGCCCATCCAACTGCGTTCCTGGCGCGAGCGACGTCACGGGCATTCCCTCAGCGCGGTCTCGAACCTGCTCCGGTCCATCCCCGCGAGCCGGCCCCTCGCCCGCGCCTCCAGCACCGGCCACGCCGCGTCTCCGTACAGCAGGGCGGTGAGCCTCTTGAGGGCGCACACCTGGACGGTGACGCTCCCTGCGCCGCTCTCCAGCATCCCGCGCAGCTCTCCGCGCGCGAGCAGCAGCGGCTTCACCCCGGCTACCGAGGCAGGGACGAGCGCGGCCTCGTAGTTGCGCCTCTGGATGGAGTCCACCGCCTGCCGTGCCAGCAGCTCCAGGTTCCGCCGCGCTGCCTCCACGGTCTCCCGCTTCCGGTCCTCCTCCTCGCGCTTGCGGGACGCCTGTTCTCGTGCTGCACGCTCGGACGCCTGGCCCTTCTCCCGGATATCCCTCAGCACGTCCGGGAGTTCCGGGTGGGCGGTCCGGCAGGTCCAGGACAGCGCCCTGAACTGCTCGCCGGAAGCCTGGAACTCCCCGGCCTCGGCCAGTTGCTGAACACGCAGGACAGCCGCGTTGCAGCCAGCCACCTCCCGTTCCCGCTCCCGTTCCCGCACCGTGGTCTCCGCCTCTGCGAGGACCTGACGCTGCCGGGGCGTCCAGTGGGGCAGGCACTTCGTCCGGACCGGCGCGAGTTGAGACACCAACTGCTCTGCCGTCACCCAGCTCAGTCGGTCGAACCCCTCGACGCAGCGGGCAGACATCTCCTTGCGCAGCGCGGTCCCAATCGCAGACGACGCGTCCTGCGCGAGGGCGTCCTCGAGTTGATCCGCCGAGGTCCGGTCCAGCTCCGCGCGGACGCGCCATCCCGGCCAGGCCACCTCGAGCGGCTGTCCCGGCCGCGGCACCTGCACGGACGTCTGGGCCAGCATCTCCACCCGTCCCTCGCCGCGCGCACCCACGCTCAACGGGAACGCCGGCCCCCGGTTCAGCTGGACCGTCACCTGCGAAGCGGGAATGGCGTTGCAGGCTGCCTCGCGCGTCACCGGCTCGCCACGAACCTCGCCGTGCTCCTTCCACCAGCGGTGCATGAGGAACAGGTCCACGCCGCCCGCCACGGCCACGGTGCTGCCCAGCAGCGTTGCGCCCAGCCCTACGCCGGCGCCGTAACTCCCGTCCGCCCGCTCCTGCACCGGGGCGTTGCCAGCGGCCATGAGCCCCACGCCCACCAGCGCCGTGCCGGCCCCGGCGACGATCAGCGTCACCGGCAGCGGCAGGACGTCCTCCCATTTCACCGAGAGCCCCGCGCGCCGGGAGATGGGCGTCACCTTCTCCACGCACGGCTGCTCCGTCCAGGCCCGAACCACGAGGTCCGTCTTGCTGACGCTGAGCACCACGCGGGGCTGCCGCACCTCGGACACCAGCTCCCGCGAGATGGCCTCGTGCGTCTGCACCAACCGCCGCTGCTCGAGTCCGTCCGTGGCAAAGCAGCCGCTCAACGGCGCGACGAGTGCCGCGGCCAACCACTTTCTCGAGCGAGCGCTGAAAACAAACCGCATCCGGACACATCCAGTTCGATTCACGACGACAGGGCACGCGGACACTACCCCGGATGCCATGCTAAGGGGACACGCATGCCTCTCACGAGCCTGCTGCTCGCGGCGCAACTGCTCGGCCAGGTCCCGCCGGCGCCCGCGTCCCGGAGACTGGTGCCGCCCGCCGTGGAACTCTCTCCAGGCGAGGACGGCGCGGGAGGACCTGCCCCGTACCGGGTGCGGGTGGACCCGGACCTCAATGCCGCCGCGGAGGAACACGCGCGCACGCTCTCCTCGGCCGCCGTGACAACGGGCGTGGTGACGGCCGTGGCGGCTGTCACCTGGGCGGGGGCGAGTGCCGTCCGCAGCGCGGCAGCGCTGGAGTACTCGGCGGCAACCTCCGGGTTCGACGACCTTTATGGCAGGTACGCCACCGCGGCCTGGCTGGCGGACATCGGCTGCGTGTTGACCGTGGCGGGTGGGCTCGCCACGCAGTGGCTCGCGCTCCAGTCATGGCTCGCGTGGAAGCAGGCAGAGGTCGCCCCCGCGGTGTCGCTCGCGTCAGGGCAAGGCGCTTCTCTCGGCATCCGGGGGAGGTTCTGAGCGTGGGTCGCGGGTTCTCGTGGCTGCTCGCGCTGTGCCTCTCCGGGTGTGGCCCGGTGACGAGGTGGAACCCGAAGGATCCCTGCGCGCCCAACAACCCGGAGACCGCGGGGCTGTGCGCCCCTGCATGGACTGGAACAGGCGCAGGGGGCGGGAGTGGAAGCACTGCGCCCGTGCTGGGCGAGGGGGCCTCCTGCATCGAGCTCGCGTGCGGCCCAGGGCTGGTCTGCACGGGCGCGAGTGACCTGGACCATTACCGGTGCCGCAAGAGGTGTTCCTCCGGCGTGGCCTCCTGCGAGCCCACCGAGGGATGCATGCAGGTTGCCCCGGGGTATGTCTGCATTCCCGGCTGGGGCCCCGTGACGGGGCCGTCCCCGGGGGGCCTGGGTTCCTCCTGCTCCAGCAGGTCGTGCACCCAGTCCCTGATGTGCACGGGCCAGGACTCCGATTCCCCGTGGACCTGCGCCTCGCCGTGCGATCCCGGTGACAGCTGGAACGGGCGGAAGTGCAATTTGCCGTACACCTGTACGGCCGTGGCGACGGGATATGCCTGCCTTTGAAGCGGCGCACGGCACTCCGTGCGTGGGTCATCCTGTGGGTGCTTCTCGCGGGTGGGTACGCCGCTGCGCTGGTCCAATGGAGGGAGTGGGCTCATTCCACGAACGTGTAGATTCTCAACGGGCCTCCGACTGCAGTGACCAAGGTGCCGCCTTCAACGTCGCCCGTTCGCTCGGCATCCCGTACATCCGAGAGCAAGACATCCAAACAGTGGTGGAACATCCTCCGGGTAGCTGCCTCTGACGCAGGGCCGGGACAGAGAGACCAATCCGACGGAGAGGCCAGCACTCCGAGGGGATGACCAGAGTTGACGTCCCACAGCCGCAAGGTGCCGTCGACCGAGAAGGACAGGAGTCTACCATCTTCCAGCACTCGTGCGGCGTGCACGGCCCCCGCGTGTCCCTCGAGCACGTGAATCACCTGTCCGGATTCAACAGACCAGATCCTCAAGGTGCCGTCTTCCGACCACGAGAGCAACCGGTCACCCGGCAGGGCCAGACAACCGTGGACTTCACCCTCGTGTCCGCGGAACGAACGAAGGGACCTGCCCGTCACACCATCCCAGATAATAAGACTCGCGTTCCGAGGATCCTCTGACCAGGAGACAACCCGCCCGTCTCCGAGACCTGTTGCTCCGCCGACGGCCTCCGAGTGGCCCGACATGACCGCAAGCAACGCACCGGAAGTCCCATCCCAGGTGCGCAGGGTGCGGTCCGCCGACCAGGAGAGCAGCCGGTCCCCGGAGAGCCACGTCATACCCAGCACCGTTTCTTCGTGGCCGAGGAGAGTCACACAGGGTTCCAACGTCGCCTTGTGCCACAACCGGACCGTCCCGGTGATCGAACAGGAAGCGAATTGATCGCGAGACACAGAGAAGACCTCCGTGACCCGTTCCCCGTCGAGAAGCCTCGGCTCGCTCCCGTCCCACGAGAACAATCGAGCATCCCACGCGATGATCGCCTCGCTCGTAAAGGAGGTCATCCCCCTGGGCTGCCCCCGCTCGCCGCGAACTTGTCCAATCACCCCTCCGGCACGGAAAGAGATGAGTTGTATAGAGTTGTCAGTCGAAAGCAGTCCCACCCGGCCCTCATCCAAGGGGGCGATGCCTGCGACATCCGCACCTTTCACGGCAACGGAGACGAGCCTTCGCCCCGACGCACTCCAGAGATCCACGGAGTCGTCGCCCAGCGAGATGAATCGGCCTTTCGCCAGCCGCATGGCAAGGAACGCGGGCGGCATCGCGACGGCCCGCTGCCCGCGCAAGGTGACGGGATCCAACGACCAGAGACACAGGGTGCTGTCGCTCGACCAGGACAGCAGGCGATCCTCGGGAACGACCTGGAATCCATTTATTGTGTCTGAATGGCCGCACAAGGAAGCCAACTCCGCTCCGGTTCGTGCGTCCCAAATTTGAACTGCCTGGTCCGCGAAGGAAGCAACTCGACCGCCCGGCAACTCGAGCAGGCCGCCCAGTTTCCTGTCGGGTCCGTGGAAAACGGCCGTGTTCGACCCCGTGGTGGTGTCCCAGATACGAAGCGTGTTGTCGACCATGCGAGGAGGTCCATCCACGTCCTCGACACCCATCCCCCACGACATGACTCGGTCCACAGAGAGGAGCAGCGCGTGTCGAACCTGAGCAGTGTGGCCGGACAGGACGGAGCGTTGGGCCCCGGTGCCGACGTCCCACAGACGCAGCGTATGGTCTCGAGCGTAGGACAGGATTCGGCCATCCGGGAGTGACCATGCACCGTTGATCTGATCCGTATGTCCCTCGAGGACCGCCAAGGGAGCACCCGTGCTTCCGTCCCACGTGCGAAGGGTGTTGTCCCGTGCGTACGAGAGGACCTGGCCTCCGGGCAGGAGCGCCACACCCGTGACGTCTGCGGAGTGTCCCTTCATTACGGCGAGGGGAATGCCGGAGGCCGCGTCCCACAGGCGAAGCGTGGCATCGCTGGAAAACGACAGCACCCGTTCGCCGGGCATGGCGTACGCCCCACGGACAATGTCCGCGTGCCCGGCCAGGACCGCACGCAGTTCACCGGTCTCTCCACTCCAGGTGCGCAAGGAGTGGTCTGCCGAGAAAGAGAGAATGTCTCCGCATTGCAAGCGAACCACACCT
>JBDLRJ010000499.1:0-9387 GCA_039800145.1 Pseudomonadota bacterium
TCTGGCCGATCTTCCGGTCGTGCTCGCTCACCTGCCCGTTGAGCTGCATGTCGTACAGCATCATGTCGATGGTGGCGTAGCCGCTCTTGCCGGAGAGCCGGAACTGCGTGGGCCGCGGCGGACGGAAGCCGGCATTCGCCATGCCGAGCGCACGCCCCTTCGCGTCGTGGAGGAGCAGGTCCCGGTTCATGGAGATGCCGTACTCGAGCCCGAGGAAGCCCGCCTCGGCCGCCTCCTCCGCCGACGTGGCCACCTTCGCCGTGCCGATGGAGAGGAAGCACTTCTTGAGGAAGGGCAGCGGGTCGAAGTCCCGGTCGGTGGAGAAGCGGCCGTAGAGGTTGCGCAGCAGCTGCATGTTGCCGCCGCCGCCGGGGATGAGCCCCACGCCGACTTCCACGAGCCCCATGTAGAGCTCCGCCGAGGCCTGCACCGCGTTGCCGCCCATGGTGGCTTCCGCCCCACCGCCGAGCGTCAGGTTGAAGGGCGCCACCACCACCGGCACCGGGCTGTACCGCATGCGCTGGTTGGCCGCCTGGAAGCGCTTCACCAGCGCGCGCACCGCCTCGTAGTTGTTGTCCTTGATGGCCCACAGCAGCGCCGCGATGTTGGCCCCGGCGGAGAAGTGCGCCCCGTCGTTGCCGATGACGAGCGCCCGGTGGTTGGCCTCCGTCTCGTCCAGCGCCTTCTCCATCATCTCGATGATGCCGTCGTCGATGGAGTTCATCTTGGTGTGGAACTCGAGCAGCGTGCAGCCCTCCCCCATGTCCCAGAGGGATGCCGCGTAGTTCTCGCTGATGAGCTTGCTCCCGCGCTTCAGGTACTCCACGCGGACGAAGGACGGGTTCTCCTGCACCTTCGCGGCAGCCTTCTTCGGGATGTCCCAGAAGGTGTCGTTGCCGGCCGCGTCCACCTCGTAGAACATCGTCCGGCCGGAACCGAGCATCTCCTCCACCCAGGCCGCGGGCTTCAGCCCCAGCGCCTTCATGCGCTCGAGGCCGGCCTTCACGCCGTAGGCGTCCCACACCTGGAACGGCCCCATGTCCCAGCCGAAGCCCCAGCGCATGGCGCGGTCGATGTTGACGTAGTCGTCGGCAATCTCCGGCATGCGGCGCGAGGCGTACGCGAGCGTCTCGAAGGTGGTCTTCTCCGCGAACTTCGCCGCCTTGTCCGTCCCCTTCATGACGGTGGCAATGCGCTCGCCCAGGTCCTCGACCTCCCTGGCAGCCCCGAGGCTCTCGAACCGGACCTTCTTCTGCGCCCGGTACTCCATGGTGCCGAGATCCAACACGTGGATGTCGCTCTTGCCGCCCTCGCCCTTCACCTTCTTGTAGAAGCCCGCGCCGGACTTCTCGCCGAGCTGGCCCTTCGCCACCATCTGCTCGACGAAGGCGGGAATCTTGAAGGTCTCGCGGTCCTCGTCCTGCGTGAGCGTGTCGTAGCAGTTCTTCGCCACGTGGATGAACGTGTCCAGGCCCACGATGTCCGCGGTCCGGAAGACGGCGGACTTGGGACGGCCCATGGCAGGGCCGAACACCTTGTCCACCTCCTCCACGGAGAGCTCGGCGGCGGTGAGCCCCTGCAGCACCTTCATCATCCCGTAGGTGCCGATGCGGTTGGCGATGAAGTTGGTCGTGTCCTTGCCGTAGACGATGCCCTTGCCGAGCACCGTCTCGCCGAAGCGGGCAACCTCCGCCAGCACCTTCGGGTCCGTCTCCTCGCCGGCCACCAGCTCCAGCAGCCGCATGTAGCGGACCGGGTTGAAGAAGTGGGTGACCAGGAAGTTCTTCCGGAAGTCCGCGCCGCGCCCCTCCAGCATCCCCTTGATGGAGAGGCCCGAGGTGTTGGAGCTGACGATGGTGCCGGGCCGGATGTTCGCCTCCACCTTCGCGAACACCGCCTGCTTCACCTTGAGATCCTCCTTCACGACCTCGATGACCCAGTCGCACTCCTTCAGCTTCGAGAAGTCGTCCTCGAAGTTCCCCACCGAGATGAGCTGCAGCGGGGCGGCGGAGAACAGCGGCGCGGGCTTCGCCTTCTTCAGGTTGGCGAGCGCGCCGTTCGCGAACTTGTTGCGGTCACCGGGACCGGCGTTGGGGGGGACGATGTCCAGGAGCAGGCAGGGGATGCCCGCGTTGGCCAGGTGCGCCGCGATGCCGCTGCCCATGACGCCCGCGCCGAGAACGGCGACCTTCCGGATGCGAATGCCCATCTGAGGTGTGCTCCCCAACGTGCTGCGAGAAAGTGCTGCCCCTCTACCCCACCGGCCCTCAGGCGGAAAGCGCCTCGAGGACCTCTTCCACGTGGCCGTCCACCTTCACCTTGGGCCACACCTGCTTGAGCTTCCCATCCGGCCCGACGAGGAACGTGGAGCGGATGAGCCCCATGAACTTCTTGCCGTACATGCTCTTCTCACCCCACGCGCCGTACTTCTCGGCCACCGCGTGGTCCGCGTCCACGAGCAGCGGGAAGTTGAGCCCGTGCTTCTGGATGAACTTCTGGTGGCTCGCCTCGCTGTCCATCGACACGCCGAGCACCACCGCGCCCGCCTTCTTGAGCGCGGCCTGGCTGTCGCGGAAGTCGCACGCCTCGGCGGTGCAGCCCGGCGTGTTGTCCTTCGGATAGAAGTAGAGGACGACGTGTTGTCCCTTGAAGTCGGACAGCTTCACCGTCTTGCCGTCCTGGTCCTTGAGGGAAAACGCGGGGGCCTTCTGACCGGCTTCGAGCATGGCGTGGCTCCTTGGGGGAAAGCGGCCCCGTGCATAACCCCGGCGCCCGTGGATGGCACGGGCAACTTGAGGGCGAGGGCGCTATAGGGCCGGGCCATGAGCAAGCACGTCCTCATCGTCGGCGCGGGACCGGGCGGGTTGTCCGCCGCCATCAACCTCGCGGGCCAGGGCTTCCGCGTGACGGTGGTGGAGAAGGAGCCCATCCCCGGCGGCCGCATGCGCGGGCTCACCTTCGGCGAGCGAGGCGAGTACGCCGTGGACACCGGGCCCAGCATCATGCAGCTGCCGGGCGTGCTCGAGTCCATCTTCACCCGCGCGGGGAAGCGGCTCGCGGACTACGCCCCCATCGTCCCGGTGCACCCCAACTCGCGCATCCACTTCTGGGACGGCTCGTTCCTGGACACGCACCGCGGCGACGATGCCATGGAGAAGGAGCTGCTGAAGCTCGCTCCCGGCAAGAAGGACGCGTTCCGCGCGTGGATGAAGGAGAGCCGCGAGAAGTACGGCATCGCCTACGAGAAGTTCATGGCCACGCCCGCGGACTCGCTCGGCTACTACGCGCCGTGGCGGCTGCTGCCCGCCGTGAAGTTCAAGCCGTGGCAGTCGCTGTACTCGCACCTGGACGGCTACTTCGAGGACGACCGGCTCAACTACGCCTTCTCCTACCCGTCCAAGTACCTGGGGCTGCACCCCACCAACTGCTCGTCCGTCTTCTCCGTCATCCCGTTCCTCGAGCTGGAGTTCGGCGTGTGGCACGTGACGGGCGGCTTCCGGCAGCTCGCGCGCGGGATGATGAAGTGCGCCGAAGATCTCGGCGCCACGTTCCGGATGTCCACGCCGGTGAAGGGGCTCTGGGTGGAAGGGGCGCGCGCGCGCGGCGTGGAGCTGGAGGGCGGCGAGCGGATCGCGGCGGACGCGGTGGTGGTGAACGCCGACCTGCCGTGGGCGGCGAAGAACCTCATCCGCCCCGAGTGGCGGGAGGGCACGCGGCTGTCGGACGGTGCGCTGGACCGCGCCAAGTACAGCTGCAGCACCTTCATGCTGTACCTGGGGCTGGACACCGTCTACCGGGACGTCCCGCACCACTCCATCTACCTGTCCAACGCTGCGCGGCGGACGGACAAGGCGGCGCTGGAAGATCACCACGCGGACCTGGACGATCCGCCGTTCTACGCGCTCAACCCCACGCCCACGGACCCGGCCGGGGCGCCGGAGGGCCACTCGGTGCTGTACGTGCTGGTACCCACGCCCAACACGCACCGCAACGTGGACTGGAAGCACGTGGAGGCGGAGCTCACGAAGAAGGTGCCGGGCTGGCTGGAGAAGGTCGGCATGAAGGACGTGGCGAAGCACATCCGCGCCCAGCGGGCCTTCACCGCGGAGACCTGGCGGGACGACTTCAACGTGGGGCGCGGGGCGGTGTTCAACCTCTCGCACACGTGGCTGCAGCTCGGGCCGCTTCGGCCGAAGGTGAAGTCGCCCGACATCGACGGGCTATTCTGGGTGGGCGGCGGGACGCACCCCGGCAGCGGGCTGCTCACCATCATGGAGAGCGCCAACATCGCCGCGCATCACCTGTGCCAGGCGGAGGGCAAGCCGGGGCTTCCGGGCTGGCCGCACGTGCCGGGGCTGGGGACGACGCCGGACATGACGCCGTCGCCTGCGCCGCTCGCCACGTCCGTCGCCTGACGGCGAGGCGCAGCTCCCCCTCGGGAGGTGCGTGCGCTGACCCGCCGTCCTGCGGTGGACAGCCGCGGGTCGATGACAGTGGGCAAGCGCGCGACCGAGCGCCACCTCTGCTGCCGGTTCCCCACCGGCCCCGAGGAGGCCTCTCATGACGCACCTGGCGTCCCCCCGCAGGACCCGCACACCGCCTCCCTGGTTGGGGATCCCCCTCAGTCTGCTCACCGCGCTCGTGCCGCTGACGGCCCACGCGGGCGGCTTCGCGCTGGACACCCAGTCCGCGCGCGCCGTGTCCATGGGCACCGCCATGACGGCGCACGTGGACGACCCATCTGCAATTTTCTACAACGCCGCCGGGCTGGCCACCGGCGAGGAAGGCCTCGCGGTGCAGGTGGGAGCGCTGGCGCTCCTCCCCAACGTGACCTTCCGGCCCGAGGGAGGCGGGGCCGCCACCTCGTCCACCACCGGTGCGCTGTTCCCGCCTCACGCCTACCTCCGCTGGAAGCTCGCACCGCACGTGGCGATGGGGGTGGGCCTCTCCACCCCGTTCGGGAACACCACGAAGTGGCCTGCCGGCTGGACGGGGGAGACGCTCTCGCGCCGCGGCAGCATCGACGCACTGGACCTCGGCGTCTCCATGGCGGTGCGCATCCTGCCGTCCGTGCGGCTCGGGCTGGGCGTGGACGCGCTGCGGGCGCAGGTGGAGCAGGAGCGCTCGCTCGGGGCGGCGGGAGGCGGGGCGCTGCTCGCGCTCGAGTCCACGGCGTGGGGACTCGGCGCCAACGCGGGGCTGCAGGTGGACGTCGTCCCGGAGCTCTTGAGCCTCGGGGTGGCCTACCGCGCGAGCGTTCCCCTGGACCTCTCGGGGCGAGCCACGTTCAGCAACGTCCCTGCCCCGCTCGCGCCGCTGCTCGCGGACCAGTCCGTGACGGCGGCGTTCACGCTTCCGCAGCAGTGGCAGCTGGGACTCGCGGTGAAGCCGCTGCCGTCGCTGCGCGTGGCGCTGGACGCCTGGTGGGTAGACTGGAGCACCGCGGACGCGCTCGCCGTGAAGTTCCAGAACCCCCTGCTGGACGCTGCCCAACCGCTCAACTGGGGCTCCCGGTGGAACGGTCACCTCGGCGCCGAGTACTCGGGCGGCGACGCGCTGAAGCTGCGGATGGGACTCAAGTACGACCCTTCCCCCGCTCCCGCGGGCACGCTCGCCCCCAGCATCCCGGACGCAGACCGCGTGGCGCTCGCGCTCGGGGTTGGCTACGCGTGGGGACGCTTCACCGTGGACGCGGCGTGGCAGCTGACGTTGCTCACGGCCCGGCGCAGCGAGCTGCCGGTGCTCCCCGGCGAGTACTCGGGCTTCGCCAACGTCTTCGGCCTCACCCTGGGCGTGCGTCCCTGAAGGGGGACGCAGGCGGGGTGGCCGCGGCGGCATGGGGCGGCTAAGTCTCGGTCACACATGCCCGCCGCCCTCGTCACTGGCGCCGGCATCCGCATCGGCCGCGCCACCGCGCGCGCCCTCGCGGAGGCCGGCTTCGATCTCGCGCTGCACGCCCACGGCTCCGTCCAACACCTCGAGTCGCTGCGGGAGGAACTCGCCGGGCTCGGCCGCCGCGTGGAGTGCTTCCGGGCGGACCTGTCCGACGCGGACGCTGTGGCAGGGCTCGCCCGCGAGGTGGGGGCACGCTTCCCCGCCGTGGACGCACTGGTGCACAACGCCGGCATCTTCGAGCGCGTGGCGTTCGGCGACATCACCCGCGCGCAGTACCGCCGGATGATGGCCATCAACCTGGACGCGCCGTTCTTCCTGACCCAGGGGCTCTTGCCGCAGCTGCGCGCCGCGAGCGCCCCGTGCGTGGTGCACGTCACGGACATCGGCGGCGAGCGGGCGCTCAGCCACTACTCCCACTACGGCGTGTCCAAGGCGGGGCTGCTCATGCTGACGCGTCAGCTCGCGGTGGAGCTCGCCCCGCACGTGCGCGTGAACGCGGTGTCTCCCGGCACGGTGGCCTTCCCGGAGGACTTCACCGCCGAGCAACAGGCCTCGGTGCTCCGACGCGTCCCCATGGCGCGCGAGGGGACGGTGGAGGACATCGCCCGCGCGGTGGTGTTCCTGGTGACGGCGGCCCCGTACGTGACGGGACAGGTCATCGCGGTGGACGGCGGAAGGAGCGCGGCGCTGTGAGAGACGTGGTGCGAGACGACGCGGGGCGTCCGTTGGACGTTGTTGCGCTGACCGGGCTGACGGTGGACTGCATCGTCGGCGTGTACCGGGCCGAGCGGCTCACGCCGCAGCCCCTGCAGGTGGACGTGGAGCTGTACCTGGACACGCGCCCAGCCACGGCGGGGGCGGGCCTTGCCGGCACGGTGGACTACGGCCGGCTCGCCGGAGAGCTCCGGTTCCTCCTGCACGCCTGCCGCTTCCAGCTGCTCGAGCACGCCGCCGAGGCGCTGCTCCGCTACGTGCTCGCGCCGCCGACGCCGGACGCACCGCGGGCGCGGGTGGAGGCAGCGACCGTGCGGCTCACCAAGCCCGGCGCGCTGTCGGGCGCGGGGGTGCCATCGCTGCAGCTCCACCGCCGCGCCTCGGAGTGCGCGTACCTCGTGGAGGAGAAGGGCTTCGGGCAGGTGGACATCGTCCACGAGGGGCCGGCGCACGGCATCTACCGGCTCCGCGTGAAGCCCGGCGGCTGCATCCCCACGCACGTGCACCGGGTGATGGAGGAGCACGAGCTGGTGCTCGGCTCGGGCCTCTTGCTGCAGGGAAAGCCCGTGCAGCGCGGCACGGCGTTCCACTGGCCGAAGGACTTCCCGCACCGGTACGACAACCCCACGGCCGTGGCGCAGACGGTGCTGTGCGTGGACAGCCCGGCGTTCATCCCGTCGGACGAGGTGGAGGTGGACGTGCCCACGTCCGAGCTGAAGCCCCACGCGGGGAGCGGCTGGTACCCGGCGGGGGACGCGGCGTCGACCTGACGTTGTGCCGGGCCGTCTCGATGGGCCCAATGCCGTGAGCGATCCGCGGGGGCCTGCCGAGGCGCCGTGTCGCCTCCATCGGCGTCCATGCGAGCTTGACGAAAGTTGCACCCACGAGGGCCCCTGCCGGGTGCAACTTCTTGCTCGGTCAGCGGGACCACCTCGGGACGGCGGCGAGTCCGCCTGCACCGGCTCCCCCTATGCAGCGGGCGCCCCGGCCTGTTAGCCCTCCGTTTCCCGTGAACGCTCCCGCTCCCACCGGCACCCGGAAGGTCCTCGTCACCGGCGGAGGCACCGGCATTGGACTCGCGGTGTGCGAGGCGCTGCTGCAGTCAGGCGGCGAGGTCGTCGCGGTGGGCCGCCGCGCAGCACCGCTCGAGGCGCTCGCCGCCCGCTTCCCGGGCCGGGCCCACGCGCTGTGCTGCGACGTGGGAGACGCGCAGGCCCGAGAGGGACTCCTGTCCCGCGCAGCCTCCCTGCTCGGCGGGCTGGATGGCCTCGTCCACTCCGCGGGCGTGGTGGCGCACGAGCCGCCGGGGCACATCTCGGAGCAGGCGCTGCGCGCGCAGTTGGACGTGAACCTGGTCGCCCCGCTGCGGCTCGGCGAGCAGGCGCTCTCGGTGCTCGCAGAGGGCGGCGGGATGGTCTTCGTCTCTTCCACGCTCGCGGTGCGGCCGGTGGTGACGTCCGCGGCCTACAGCGCGTCCAAGGCAGGACTGCTCCAGGTGATGAAGGTCCTCGCGCAGGCAGGCGCGGCGCGGCGCGTCCGGGCCAACGCGGTGCTGCCCGGCGTGGTGGACACGGACATGGTGCGTGCCCCGAGGCTGCGTCCGGGAGAGACCGAACTCTCGGATGCCGACGCAGCGGCGCGGGTGGAAGAGCAGCTGCGCGGGCTCGCCGCGCTGCATCCGCTGGGGATCGGGCATCCGGCAAACGTGGCAGAAGCTGTGGTGCACCTGCTGGGTGCGCCCTGGACGACGGGGAGTGAACTCGTGGTGGACGGGGGTCTCACGCTGTGAAGCTCGACAAGCGGATAGCGCTGTTCGTGGCGCTGGCGGGCGTGTTCGTCACGTGCCTGGTGGTGGGAGATCTCATCGGCGTGAAGGTGATTGGCGGCAAGGTGCCGGTCACCGGCTGGAACTGGGCAACGACGGTGGGAATGCTCGCCTTCCCGGTCACCTTCCTGCTGACGGACCTGCTCAACGAGTTCTACGGCAAGCAGGCGGCACGATTCGTCACCTGGGTGGGGTTCGGTGCGGCGGTGCTGGCCTTCCTGTTGGTGACGGCGGCCACGGCGGTGCCCTTCGCGGACTTCACGAAGTCGCCCACCTGGGATGGGACGAACGAGGCGTCGTTCAACAATGTCTTCGGCGGCGGGCAACGGATGCTCATCGCCTCGCTGACGGCCTACCTGGTGGCGAGCCTCGTGGACATCTCGGTGTTCCACCTGCTCAAGCGGCTGACGAAGGAGCGGTTTCTCTGGCTGCGCGCCACGGGCTCCACGCTGGTGTCGCAGCTCATCGACACGTCCGTGGTCACCACCGTGGCCTGGTACGGCATCCGGTCACTCCCGGACATCTTCACCATGGTGGCGAGCGGCTACGCGCTGAAGGTCTTCATCGCCGTGGCCATGACGCCGGCCATCTACGCGGGCCACGCGGTGGTGGAGAAGTGGCTCCACATGCGACCGGTCCTGCTCGACGACGCCGGCGAGGTGGTGGAGCACCCCGGGGATCCGGTGCGTGCCCTGGACGCCGCGCGGCCGGATTGAACGCCCCGTCTCAAGGCCTGCTCGCTCAACGGGCGCGCCGCCTCAGCCTGGGTGACAGGCCTTCCACGCCGTCGTCCTCGAACCCGAGCGCGCGGTAGAGCCCCTCGGCCGGGTTGCCCCGCTCGGCGAGAAGCACCAGGTCCTGGCCGGCCTCGTCCGCCCGGCGCAGCAGGATGGACAGGGCCGCGCGCGCGAAGCCCTTGCGACGCTCCGCCGCTGCCGTCACGAGTTCCACCA
>JBDLRJ010000500.1:0-7274 GCA_039800145.1 Pseudomonadota bacterium
GGAAAAACCCTCACAATCACTCAGGAAAACAGGAGACAAGACCATGAAGATTCGCCCCCTCCAGGATCGCATCATCATCAAGCGCGTTGCCGAGGAGAACAAGACCAAGGGTGGCCTGTTCATCCCGGAGACGGCCAAGGAGAAGCCGCTCGAGGGCCACGTGGTCGCGGTGGGCAACGGCAAGCTCCTCGAGGACGGCAAGCTCCGTCCCCTGGACATCAAGGCCGGTGACACCGTGCTGTTCAGCAAGTACGCCGGCACCGAGATCAAGCTCGACGGCGAAGATCACCTCATCCTCCGCGAGGAGGATGTGCTCGGCGTGATCGAGAAGTAGTTCCCTCCCCGCACAACCCTTTCCCCGAAAGAGAAGAGACAGATCATGGCCAAGGACATCGTTTTCGACGTGCGCGCGCGTGAGGCCATCCTCCGCGGCGTCAACATCCTCGCGGACGCGGTGAAGGTGACGCTGGGGCCCAAGGGCCGCAACGTCGTCATCGAGAAGAGCTTCGGCTCGCCCACGATCACCAAGGACGGCGTGACCGTCGCCAAGGAGATCGAGCTCGAGAACAAGTTCGAGAACATGGGCGCGCAGATGGTGAAGGAGGTCGCCTCCAAGACCTCGGACGTGGCCGGTGACGGCACGACCACCGCGACGGTGCTGGCGCAGGCCATCTACCGCGAGGGCGCGAAGCTGGTGGCCGCGGGGCACAACCCCATGGACATCAAGCGCGGCATCGACAAGGCGGTGACGATGATCGTCGCCGAGCTGAAGAACCTGGCCAAGCCCACCAAGGGCGACCAGGAGGTGGCGCAGGTCGGCACCATCTCGGCCAACGGTGACACCACCATCGGCAACATCATTGCCGAGGCCATGAACAAGGTGGGCAAGGACGGCGTCATCACGGTGGAGGAGGCGCGCGGCCTCGAGACCACGCTGGACAAGGTCGAGGGCATGCAGTTCGACCGCGGCTACCTCTCCCCGTACTTCGTGACGGACCCGGAGCGCATGGAGGTGGTGCTGAACGATCCCTTCATTCTCATCCACGAGAAGAAGGTCTCGAACATGAAGGACCTGCTCCCGGTGCTGGAGCAGGTGGCCCGCTCGCAGAAGCCGCTCCTCATCATTGCCGAGGAGGTCGAGGGCGAGGCGCTGGCGACCCTGGTGCTCAACAAGATCCGCGGCACGCTGAACGTGTGCGCGGTGAAGGCGCCGGGCTTCGGTGACCGCCGCAAGGCCATGCTCGAGGACATTGCCGTGCTGACCGGCGGCCAGCTGCTGTCCGAGGAGCTCGGCATGAAGCTGGACACCCTGACCCTGGGCGCGCTCGGCCGCGCCAAGCGGATCACGGTGGACAAGGACAACACCACCATCATCGACGGCGTGGGCGACCAGGCCGCCATCCAGGGCCGCGTGAAGCAGATCCGCGCGCAGGTCGCCGAGACCACCTCGGACTACGACCGCGAGAAGCTCCAGGAGCGGCTCGCCAAGCTCGTGGGCGGCGTGGCGGTCATCAACGTCGGCGCGGCCACCGAGACGGAGATGAAGGAGAAGAAGGCCCGCGTGGAGGACGCGCTGAACGCCACCCGCGCCGCGGTGGAAGAGGGCGTGGTCCCCGGCGGCGGCGTGGCGCTGCTGCGCTGCACCTCCGCCCTGGACAAGGGCACCTGGAGCGCCGGCGAGAAGTTCGGCGTGGACATCATCCGCCGCGCGGTGGAAGAGCCCCTCCGCCAGATCGTCGCCAACGGCGGGCTCGAGCCCTCCGTGGTGGTGAACAAGGTGAAGGAGGGCAAGGGCTCGTTCGGCTTCAACGCCGCCACGGGCACCTACGAGGATCTCCTGGCCGCGGGCGTGATCGACCCGGCCAAGGTGTCCCGCACGGCGCTGCAGAACGCCGCCTCCGTGGCATCCCTCATGCTCACCACCGAGGCGATGGTGGCCGAGCGCCCGAAGGACGACGACAAGGCCTCTGCCGGCGGCGGCATGGGCGGGATGGGTGGCATGGGCGGGATGGGCGGCATGGGGATGTAGTCCCCTCGCCTCCCGGTCTCACGACCAGGCAGTGAGCGCGGCCCCGGGGAAACCCGGGGCCGTTTGCTTCTGGGCCCCTGCGTGCGCACGGTGTCGCCCATGGACAGCATCCTGGAGACGGCAACGCCGGACACCACCTTCCCGCTCGTCAGCGCCCTGTACCACGCGCTCAAGAACGTCCGGCAGTGGGAGGGCTTTGCGCAGCAGGCCCGCGAGGCGGGCGACGAGCCGCTGGCGGATTTCTTCGAGAAGGCGAAGGTGGAGCTGCAGCGGATCGTCACCGCGGGAGAGGCGCTGCTGCGGGACCGGCTCGGCGAGTGGGACCGGGTGGACGAAGCCAGCTGGGAGAGCTTCCCTGCGAGCGACTCGCCTGCCTATTAGGGCTTCACCATGAAGGCCATCCGCGTCTACACGACCACGTACTGCGGCTTCTGCGCCCGCGCCAAGGAGCTGCTGCGCGCCAAGGGCGTGCTGTTCGAGGAGATCGACGTCACCGGGGACGACGGCGCGCGCACGAAGTTGGTGGAGGCGAGCGGTGGCCAGCGCACGGTGCCGCAGATCTTCATCGGCGAGCTGCACGTGGGCGGGTACTCGGACCTGGCGCGGCTGGACGCGCGTGGCGAGTTGGACCGGCTGCTCGCCGAGGCCCCGGACGCCCGCGCGGTGTAACTGCCGACGACGCGAGAGTCAGCTGACGCTGCTCTCCGGGACCGCGAGGAACTCGAGCAACCGGGTGAAGTGCTCGCGCTCCATCCGCTCGAAGCGGACCCCCACGCCGGCCCCTTCCGGGTACGCGTGCGGGTAGCGGACCTCGCCCAGGGCGCGGAAGGTCCCCGTGGGCAGGGCCACGGTGAACTCGAACGACTTCCCCACCGCGAGCGGCCCGCCGACAAAGAAGAGGCCTCCCTGGGAGAGGTTTCGGCAGGTGCCGCGGATGGGTCCCCGGGGGCCGAGGGCCTCGGCAGGGAGATCACACAGCACCCGCACGTTGCGCCGCTGGTTGGACTTGCCGCTCATGCCCCTACCCTCCTAGACAGGCCGGGTCCCCGGCGCAACGCGCCCCACCGAGGAGCACGCCCCCATGGCTGGTCACCCGGAAGTCACCCAGACGCTCCCCGCGCACGGCGCCGGCGACGGCCGACTGGAGCTGCACGGCTGGACGCTGGAGGTGGTGGCAGGCCCGGACAAGGGGCGCTCGGTGCGGACGCTGGGGGCGCTGCTGCGGGTGGGCACGGACGCGGGCAACGATCTCGTGCTCACGGATCCCACGGTGAGCCGGCGCCACCTGGAGGTGGAGCGGACGCCCGAGGGCCTGGTGGCGAAGGATCTCGGCTCCCGCAACGGCAGCTTCGTGGAAGGCCGGCGGATCCTCCAGGCCCACGTGGCGCCGGGGGAAACACTCACGGTGGGCAGCAGCCGGCTCTCGCTGCGGCGCGAGGCACAGGCCACGTCCGTGGAGACGCTGGGCGGAGAGCGCTTCGGCGAGCTGGTGGGCGGCTCGGAGCCCATGCGCGTGCTCTTCGCGGAGCTGCGGCGCGTGGCGCGGGACGACGGCAACGTGCTGCTCGAGGGCGAGACGGGCACGGGCAAGGAGCTCGCGGCGCGCGCGGTACACGGCCACTCGGCGCGGCGCCACGGCGCATTCCGGGTGGTGGACTGCACGCTGCTCGCCGAGTCCAACGTGGACGCGGAGCTGTTCGGCCGGGCCGGGCAGCCGGGCGCCTTCGAGGCGAGCGCCGGTGGCACGGTCTACCTGGACGAGGTGGGCGAGCTGCGGCCCGAGCTGCAGCCCCGGCTGCTGCGCGTGCTCGAGACGCGGGAGATTCCCCGTCCGGACGGGACCGGCACGCAGCCGGTGGACGTGCGGATCCTCGCCTCGACTGCGCGCAACCTGGAGGAAGAGGTGCGGCAGGGTCGCTTCCGCGCGGACCTCTACTTCCGCCTGGCACAGACCCGCGTGAAGCTCCCGGCGCTCCGCACGCACCGGCAGGACCTGGAGCTGCTGTCGCGCCACCTCGCGGGACGGCTCGGCCGCCCGGTGGAGCTCTCGCCGCAGACGCTCGCGCTGTTCGAGCAGTACGACTGGCCGGGCAACGTGCGCGAGCTGCGAAACGTGGTGGAGCGCGCGGCGCTGGTGGAGGAGACGGGCAGCACCGGCTGGCTGGACTTCCTCGGCGCGGCACCGGCGAAGGGCGCTTCCCGCGGCAAGTCGCTCGGGGCCGTGTTGTCGGAGCTCAAGTACCACGAGGCCCGCGACCGGGTGCTCGCGGACTTCGAGCGGGTCTACTTCGCAGAGGTGATGAAGGCCGCGGGCTTCGACATCCAGCTGGCGGAAGAGAAGACGGGGCTCTCCATGCAGAGCCTCTACCGGCTGCTCAAGAAGAACGGGCTGCGGCTGAAGGATCTCAAGAACGCGGACGGGCTGTAGACCTGCCACGCCCGGTGCAGGGGAACGCCCGCCGCGGGGAGTGACGACGCGGCACGTCCACCGCGCCACGGCAGCACACGACACCGCCACCTCTGCCGGCTGCCGGCTGCCGGCCCCCCAGCACCACCCCGGCGTTCCGGGCTGGGCTGGGCACTCCGCCCTGCGGGTCGCGGCGCACGCAGGGGGCGCGCGCTCCCGTGAGATGGGCCGCAGGAGCTTCCGCCGGCGCCTCGCGGCCGGGGAGCCCCTGCGAGGCACGCTTACCCGCTCCGCCTAGGTCCTCGTGCGGCGTCCACCGCGGCGGGCGAGCAGCAGCCACGCGCCGAGCGCCAGGGGCCAGGCGAGCGTCACCGGCGCCGCCGTGCAGCCGCCGCCGGAGATGAGGGCCTCGTCCACGTAGCCGTCGTTGTCGTCGTCGACGTCGCAGGCGTCGCCCTTGCCGTCTCCGTCCAGGTCGAGCTGCTTGCCGTCCGGGGTGTTGGGGCAGGTGTCCACGCGGTCCGGTACGCCGTCACCGTCCGCGTCCGGGTCGCACGCGTCGCCGGTGCCGTCACCGTCGCGGTCCTCCTGTCCGGGGTTGGCCGCGGTGCGGCAGTTCTCCTTGCCGTCGAGCAGGCCGTCCGCGTCCGAGTCCGTGTCCTGGAAATCCGGCGTGCCGTCCCCGTCCGTGTCGGCAGGCTGACCTTCCGCGAGCAGCGGCTGCGCCTCCACCACGTCCAGGACGCCGTCGCCGTCTGCGTCCTCGTCGATCGCGTCGGCCACGCCGTCGCCGTCCGTGTCCGCAGGGGACTCGTAGAGGTCCTGGATCCCATCGCCGTCCTCGTCGTGGCCGACGATGTCGTCCGAGCCGAGCAGCGGGTCGAACTCGCGCGCGTCCACGCGGCCGTTGCCGTCGAAGTCCTCGGCGCCGTCCGGCACGCCGCCCTGGTCGGTGTCCCGCAGGAGCGGATCGGTCTTCGTGGCGGGATCCGCGTCCGCGCGGAAGTGCAGCTTCGAGGTGTCCGTACCGGCAAGGGGTGCGCTCACCCCGAGCTCGGTGCCGTCCAGCAGCTTGTCTCCGTCCGAGTCGGGGTCCAGCGCGTTGAGCGTGCCGTCCCCGTCCGTGTCCGCACCGGGCTCGGGCTCCTCGCCGTCGGCCACGCCGTCATCGTCCGAGTCCTCGTCGTCCGGGTTCGTCCCGAGCGCGAGCTCCTCGCCGTCGCGCAGCCCGTCGCTGTCCGTGTCTGCGTCCCCGGTAACGGTCCAGGTGTGCGTGGCGGGCGTGCCATCCGGGTTGCCCGCGGCGTCCACCGCGTACACCGAGAAGGTGTGGGCGCCGTCCGAAAGCGCGGAGAGCGTCCACGGCGAGGTGCACGGCGCGGCGGTCGCACCGTCGAGGCTGCAGAGGAACGTGGATCCCGGCTCGCTCGAGGTGAAGGCGAACGTGGCGGAGTTGCCCACTGCGCCGGGCTCCGGAACCTGGGTGAAGGTGGTCTCGGGGGCCGTGAGGTCCACCGTCCACGTGGCCGTGGCAGGCGTGGCGTCCACGTTGCCCACTGCGTCCACCGCGCGGACCGAGACGCTGTGCGCCCCCTCGGCGAGACCGGACAGCTGCACCGGCGCGGTGCAGGCAGTGAACGCCGCACCGTCCACGCTGCATTCGAACGTGGCGGTGGTGTCATCGGACCCGAAGTCCAGCGTTGCCGTGGCGACGTTCACGAGCGTGGCGGGCTTCGAGACGAGGGTCGTCTCCGGTGCGGTGAGGTCCACCGTCCACGCAGCAGCGGCCGCGGTGGCGTCCTCGTTGCCCGCCGCGTCCACCGCCTTCACCGAGAGGGCGTGGGCTCCCTCGGAGAGGCCGGACAGCTGCACCGGCGAGGTGCAAGGCGTGAAGGCCGCGCCGTCGAGGCTGCAGAGGAACGAGGCGCCCGGCTCGGAGTTGAACTCCACGGAGGCCACGGCGACGTTCACCACGGCCGCGGGCTGGGCGGTGATCGTGGTCTCCGGGGCGGTCAGGTCCACCGTCCAGGAGGCGGATGCGGCCGAGGCGTCCTCGTTGCCGGCGAGGTCCACGGCCTTGACCACGAACGTGTGGGGACCCTCGAGGAGACCGCCGAGCGTCACGGGCGCGCTGCACGGCGAGAAGGCTGCCCCGTCGAGGCTGCAGAGGAACGCGGCCCCCGGCTCGGAGCCGAAGTCCAGCGTGGCCGAGGCGACGTTCACCAGCGCTGCGGGCTGCGACGTGATCGTCGTCTCCGGCGCCGTGAGGTCCACCGTCCATGCCCACTCTGCCGGCGTGGGGTCCACGTTGCCGGCGGCATCCACCGCTGCAACCTCGAGTGCGTGCGGACCCTCGGACAGGCCAGCGTAACGGAGCGGCACGGGGCAGGCGGCCGCAGGCGCACCGTCCAGCGCACAGAGGTAACCGACGACGTCCGTTGCCGGGCTCGCTGCGGTGAAGTCTGCGACGTCCACGCGCACGAACGGTGCCGGGCCCGCGGACAGGACCGTGTCGGGCGGGAGCGGATCGAACGTCCAGCCGTGGAACGCAGGCGAAGGATCCCGGTTTCCCGCGGTGTCCACTGCGCGCACCTCGAACAGGTGCGGGCCGGCCGAAAGTCCCGTGTACGTCGTGGGTGAGACACACGGGGTGAAAGCGGCGCCGTCCAGCGAGCACTCGAAGAAGGCGAAGTCCGGCGTGCTCCCCTTCGGAGAGGAGGGACCGTTCGCGGCAGGTGCCGGCGGGGCCACCAGCTGGAAGGCGAACGTCGCCGTGGGCTGGTTGCTGGGCGAGGGAGGCACCTGGGTGAGCTCGGTGTCCGGGGGGACCGTGTCCAC
>JBDLRJ010000501.1:0-4772 GCA_039800145.1 Pseudomonadota bacterium
CGCGTTCGAGACAGTCGCGGGCTGGGGGTTCGTGTCCGTGACACCCACCGGGCTTCGGGCCGTGGGCTGGCCAGGGCCTGCTGTGGCGACAGCTGCGCCGGTGTCCGCTCGTGCGGAGATCGCCTCGCTCGTGGAGCGCCTGAAGCGGCACTGGGCGGGGGCGCCCCAGCGGTACGACGACGTGCAGCTGGAGCTCTCCGGCGTCCCACCCTTCCACCGCGCGGTGTACGTGGCGGCACGCGGTCTGGAGGTTGGACATACTTGCACCTACGGCGAACTGGCGGTGTGCCTCGGTGTGCCAGGTGCGGCGCGCGCGGTGGGGCAGGCGTTGGCGCGCAACCCGTTTCCGTTGGTCGTTCCCTGCCACCGCGTCCTCGCAGCGGGCGGGCGACCGGGTGGCTTCTCCGCGCCGGGTGGGCTTTCAACGAAGGCACGGCTGCTGGAGGCCGAGGGCGTGGTGCTCCGGCTCAGCGGCCGCTGAGGGCGTGGTCCAACTGGGCGAGCGCCTCGGGGAAGTGGGCGCGGCCGTAGCCCAGCCTCACGTGCGCGTCCCCGTCGTGGAACAGCGTGGAGGGAACCATCAGCACGCCGTGCGTGCGCAGGAGCCGTTCGCAGAAGGCCTCAGCGCCCTCTGAACGCAGGGCGGGGTAGGTGGTGGTGCCCCCGAGCGGCGCCTGCCACGTAAAGGTGTCCGCGTGGCGCTGCATGAAGCCCGTGAGTGTTTCGAGGTTTCGCGCGAGCAGCGCCCGGCAGCGGGCCTGGAGTGCGTCTGCGTGCCGGAGGGCCACCTCCGCGAGCAGCTCGCTCGGGGCGGCGTTGCAGATGGTCGTGTAGTCCTTGAACGCTGCGAGCTGCGCGTGGAGGCCGCGGTCCTGCGTGCAAGACCATCCCATGCGCAGCCCGGGCAGACCCATGGACTTGGAGACCGCGTCGATGGAGAGCGCCCGGTCCGAGAGCTCGCAGGCAGCTCGGAGCCGTGCGCCCGGCCCGTGCTCGAGCCCACGGTACACCTCGTCCGACACGAGCCAGGCGCCGTGGCGGCGCACTGTTTCCACGAGCGCCCTCCAGTCCGATTGGGAGAGGACGAAGCCCGTGGGGTTGTGCGGTACGGAGACGAGCACCGCGCGCGTGCCCGGGCGCAGCAGCCGCGCGAGCTCGCCCACGTCCAGCGCGAAGCCTCGCGCCGGGTCCCCGCGCCACTCGGTGACGGTGGCCCCCCGCGCGCGGGCCACCTCCGCGTGAGATTGGTAGCAGGGGGCGTGGACCACCACGTGGTCTCCGGGCTGGATGACCACGGACATGAAGGCGAAGATCGGCTCTTCCGCCCCGGTCCACGCGAGCACCCGGCCAGGGTCCACGCCTGAGTAGCGTGCCGCAATGGCCTCGCGCAGTGCAGGTGCGCCGGCCGTCTCGGTGTAGCCCAGCCACAGGTTTTCGAGCCGCCCGCGCGCGCCAGGCTCCAGCGCGAGCAGCTCCGCGACGGTGAGGGATTCCGGGTCGCTTGAGCCGAGCAGGTACCGCGCCGAGAACTCGTGCTGGGCGAAGTAACGCTCGAGCGCGAACGGCCGAAGCGACATGCCGCTCAGCGCGCCCTGCGCGAGCCGTCCCGCGTACGCACCGGGACGGGGGCGGGGTTGGGGCGCAACAGCCAGGCGCCTGCAACGGCGATGAGGGCGGGGATGAGCACGCTCATGGGACGCTCCCGGGACAAGGGCACCAACACGAGAGAGTCTGCTCCCGTTGGTGCCCGCGCGTCGAGTCCCCCCGGCAACCCGCGTGTGGGCCCTCGTAGGCCCGTGTGCGGCTAGGGCGCCTTCGCCGCAGGGGCCGGCACCACCGGCTGGGCATCCAGCCAGCGGCCGTACGCCTGGAAGTTGCTCTCGCGTCCGAGGAAGGCCTTCACGAGGTTGGCGGCGTCGTCGCTGCCGCCGGCCTCGAGGATGGCCTTGCGGTAGCGGCCCGCCGGGGCGGGGTTGAGCCAGCCTTCCTGGTCGAACACGGTGAGCAGATCCTTCGCGATGACCGAGGACCAGATGTACGTGTAGTAGATGGCCGAGTAGCCCTCGAGGTGGCCGAACGCGAGCGGGAAGTAGGTGCCCTCCACCATCTCGCGGCGGAAGGGCAGGAACTTCTGCTGCAACTCCGTGGCGAGCTTGAGCGGATCAAACCCCGGCGCGCGGTTGTAGTAGTTGAGGCTGACCGCGGAGAGGAACATCTGGCGGCGGGTTTGGAGCCCCTTGCCGAACTCCTTGGCCGCCACCATCTGCTGCACGAGCGCCGCGGGGATGGCCTCACCCGTCTCGTGGTGGCGCGCGAAGCGGGCGAGCGCCTCGCCGTTCTGCGCCCACTCCTGGAGCATCATGGAGGGGGCCTCCACGAAGTCCCACTCGGTCTTCACGCCGGACTGCGCGGCCCAGCGCTGGCCGCCGCCGAGCACGTGGTGCAGCAGGTGGCCGAACTCGTGGAAGAAGGTCTCCACCTCGCGCGGCTGCATGAGGGCGGGCTGCTCGCCGGGCTGGGGGAAGTTGCACATGAGCACCCCCTCCGCGTAGGCGCGCCCCGCCTGGCCGGTGACCAGGTCGAACTGGGCGGCGTGCTTGTACTTGTCCGCGCGCGGGTGCATGTCCAGGTAGACGCGGCCGCGCAGCGTGCCGTCCGTGTCGCGCACGTCGTAGACGCGGACGTCCGGGTGCCACCGCGGCGCGTCCGGCACCGGCGTGTAAGTGATGCCGAAGAGGGTGGAGGTGACGTCCAGCACGCCCGCGAGCACCTTCGTGTACTCGAAGTAGGGGCGGGCCTTCTGGCTGTCGAACCCGAAGGTGCCGGCCTTGTAGAGGTCTTCGTAGAACTCCTGGTCCCAGGGCTCGAGCGCCGTGGCCTTCGGCACGTCCTTGCGCTTGAACGCGAGCAGCGCGTCCGTCTCCCGGCGGGCGGCGCCCTCGGCGGCGGCGTTCACCTGGTCGATGAACTCGGCGGCCTTCTCCGCGCTGCCGATCATCTTGGTCTCGGTCACGTACGCGGCCCAGGACGGGTAGCCGAGCAGCGTGGCCAGCTCGTGCCGCTTGCCGATGAGACGCTGCAGCGTGTCCAGGTTCTTCGGGTGGCCGCGCAGGCGGTAGGCGCGCCACAGCTGCTCGCGCGTCTTTCCGTCCTTCGCGTAGGCCATCACCGGGACGTAGTCCGGCGTGTCCGTGGAGATCTTCACCTTGCCGCCCACCACGGGGTGGGCCTTCAGGTAGTCCGCCGGCAGGCCGTCCAGCTGCCTCGGGGTGAACTCCACCGTGCGCACGTCCTGCACGATGTTGCGGCCGAACTCCTGGCCGATGAGCGTGAGCTCCTCGGAGAGCGCCTTCACCTTCGCGCGCGTGGCCTCGTCCTTGTCCACGCCCAGCCGGCGCATCTCGCGCAGCGTGCGGGAGATCCACGTGCGGGTGGGGCCGTCCTGCTTCGAGAGGTCCACGGCGGCGAGCACGTCGTAGACCGCGCGGTCCAGCCCCACGTCCGTGTTGTACTTCTCCGCCTCCTGCTCGCACTTCTCGGCGGCCTCCCGCAGGGCCTTGTCCGGGTGCGCGTTGCGGGCCACGGAGGCGCGGGCGGCCACGTTCATGGCGAGCGCGGTGGCGGCGTCGAACTGCTCGAGCACGGCCCGAGGGGCCTTCACGGGATCCAACCGCGCGAGGCCGGCCACCTGGGCGCGGGCGGCCGCCAGGTCCTCCATGCAGCTGCGGGTGAAGGCATCCGCGGTGAGCGTCAGCGCGGCGCCGCCTCGGGGCAGCGACATGGGCCTCGGCGCAGGCGCGGGGGTGGCGGTGGTGTCAGGCATGGGAACGCTCCGGGAGGCGCAGGAGAGGGACAGGGTGGCGGCGAGGGCCAGGGCAGGGGTTCTCATGGGGTCGGGTGGCTAGCAGAGGTGGGGGGCGTCCGTCAGCGCCGCGGCTTCACGGCGAGGTATTCCTTCGGCCACTGGACGGAGTCCACGCCGTGGTCCTGCGCGGCGCGGTGGACGAGGTAGGGATCCGACAGGTGCCCGCGGGCAATGGCGCAGAGGTCCGCGCGCCCCGCGGCCACGACGGTGTTGGCGTGGTCCGCGCCCTGGATGGCGCCCACGGCCATGACGGGCATCTCCGCCCCGTACCGCACCGCCTCGGCGAACGGCACCTGGTACATCCGCCCCGTCTCCGGCCTGCTCTCCGGCACGTTGCCGCCGGTGGACACGTCCATCACGTCCGCGCCGTGCGCCTTGAACGCGCGCGAGATGTCCACGGCGTCCCTCGTGGTGAGGCCGTCCTCGCCGAGCCAGTCGCTCGCCGAGATGCGGACGAAGAGCGGCTTGTGCGCGGGCCACGCGGCGCGCACGGCGTCCATCACCCGCAGCGGGAAGCGCAGCCGGTTCTCCAGCGGACCGCCGTACGCGTCCGTCCGCCGGTTGGACAGCGGCGAGAGGAAGCTCGAGAGCAGGGAGCCGTGGGCAGCGTGCAGCTCCAGCACGTCGACGCCGGCCCGGTCCGCGCGGCGCGCCCCGTCCGCGACGGCCTGGACCACGCGCGCCATGTCCGCCTCGTCCATCTCCCTCGGCACGGGCCAGTCCTTCTTGAACGGGATTGCGGACGGGCCGAGGCACTGCCAGCCACCGGACTGCAGGGGCCTGTCCCCTTCCCAGGGCGGGCTGCAGCTGCCCTTGCGTCCCGCGTGCGCGAGCTGCAAGCCGATCTTCGCGGCGCAGCGCGCGTGCACGAAGTCGACGATGCGCCTCCACGCCGCCTCCTGCACGT
>JBDLRJ010000502.1:0-2523 GCA_039800145.1 Pseudomonadota bacterium
GAAGGTCACCCTGCGCGTGGGGGACCGGCGCGTGCCGAGGCGAGCATGAGCGAGACGTGGAGTGAGCAGGAGCTTTGCCGGTTGGTGCGGCTGATGCCCGCACCCATGTCGCTCGTGCGCAACCAGGTCATCCTCGCCGTCAGCGACGGGCTGGAGACCATGAGCGGGGCCTCGCGCAGGGTGTTGGAGGGGGTGAACTACTACGCCCTCATTCCGCCCGAGGAGCTGCACCGGGTCCGCGCCATTGACGAGAGGCGGCGGACGGAGCCGACCTACTCCCCTCCGCCCATGCGCTTCACGGGCATCGAGGTGAATGGGCAGAAGCGTTCCTTCGTGGTCCATCAGAAGATCCTCCAGGCGTCTGACGGAGGGCCGCCCTTCATCCTGGTCTCTCACCAGGTGCTGATGGACTCCGCGCACGATCTCGCGCTGGCCGAGTCCCTGGTGAACGTGGCGGCGGATCTCCTGGCAACGCGCACCGAGGAGGAGGTGTACGCCGCGGCAGTGGCCGGCTTCCGCACGTACTCGACAGAGGCCTCGATCTTCCGCTTCTCGGCGAACAGCGGCGAGGTGCGAGCCCATCCGCTCACGCCGGTCGGCAACGCGCCGCCGCGCGCGATTGCCGAGGAGGCGCTCCGTTCCCGCCTGCCGGTGTTCCTGGCGGAGGGCTACGCCGTGGCGCGGGTCATCCTGCCGGTCCCGCGCGGAACGGGGGACCCGGAGCTCCTGGTGCTGGATGGCTCCCGCTTCGAGACGGCGCACCTCTCGCTGCTGGCGCTGTTCTCGCGCCAGCTCTCGTCTGCGCTCGAGTCCGCGCGCCTGGTGACGGAAACCGAGCGGAGGAACCTGGAGCTCTCGCAGCTGCTCGAGCTCGCCCGCACCAGCGCCGGAACGCTGGATCTCCACATCCTGCTGGACGCCGCCTGCGACTCGCTCGTGAAGCTCCTGGACGTCTCCAACAGCTTCATCATGCTGTACGAGCCGGAGGGACGGCAGCTGCGCGGTGCGGCCTCCAGCATGGGCCACCGTGACTTCTTCCGCAGCGTGATCATCCCCCTGGATGCCTCGAGCGTGGCGGCCACCGCTGGACGTACCCGGGCGCCGGTGGAGGTGGAGGACGTGGAGGATCCCGCCCGGGCGAACATCCTCGTCCAACAGCTGGTCTCCCGTTTTGGTGAGAAGGCGGTGCTGGCCCTCCCGCTGCTCGCGCGGGACGAGCTCGTGGGCGTGGTGGTGGTGGACGACACGCGGCGTCCCCGGCGCTTCGGCACGGAGCTCATCCAGCTCGCGGAGGCCATTGCCGGGCAGCTCGCCCTCTCCATCCAGAACGTCCGCCTCTACGAGTCGCTCAAGCAGAGCTATGCGCAGCTGGAGGCCTCGCGCGCGGAGTTGGCCAAGCGGGAGCGGCTCGCAGCGCTCGGAGAGCTCTCGGCCATCGTGGCGCACGAGGTGCGCAACCCGCTCGGTGTGATGTTCAACGCGGTGGGAGCGCTGCGCCGGATGCTCAAGGACGCGCCGCTGGCTGCGGACGCGGGGACGCTGCTGGAGATTGCGCGCGAAGAGTGCGAGCGGCTGGATTCTCTCGTGGCTTCGCTCCTGGACTACAGCCGCCCGTTGGCGGTCTCCCCCGCACCCGAGGAGGTGGCGCCGCTGGTGGAACAGGTGGTCCGCCGCGCGCTCTCGGCGCTTCCGGACGCACGCCCGTGGACCGTCTCGGTGGACGTGTCACCGGGCCTGCCCCCGGCCTACCTGGATGCGCGGCTCTTCCGGCAGGCGCTCGAGAACCTGCTGATGAACGCGGTGCAGTCCATGCCCTCGGGCGGACGCGTGGAGGTGGCGGCCTTCGCCGAGGGACGGCAGCTTCGGGTGGACGTCCGGGATTTCGGGCCGGGACTCGCCCCGGAGCTGATGTGCCGCGTGTTCGAGCCGTTCTTCACCACCAAGGCCAAGGGGACGGGACTGGGGCTCGCGCTCGTGCGGCGCATCGCCGAGGACCATGGCGGCCAGGTCTCCGCAGCGAAGGCGGAGGGACAGGGCTCGGTTTTTTCGCTGCGGCTGCCCTTCGAGACCGCAGCGGTCCGCGTGGGACCTGGAGGTGAGCCGTGAGGCCTGTAGACGCCGTCGGTACCGTGCGGCGAGGCCGCGTGCTCGTGGTGGACGACCAACGCAACATGCGCGCCACCACGGCGCTGGTGCTCCGCACGGAGGGCTACCAGGTCAGCGAGGCGCCGGATGGCGAGGAGGCGCTGCGGCTGTTGGCCAGCACGCCGGTGGACCTCCTGCTGACGGATCTCAAGATGGAGCCCATGGACGGGCTGACGCTCCTGCGCAAGGCGCTGGAGGTGTCCCCCCAGACGCAGGTGGTCCTGATGACTGCGTACGGGAGCATCGAGAGCGCGGTCCAGGCGATGCGGCTGGGGGCGTACGACTACGTTGCAAAACCGTTCAAGGACGGTGAGCTGGTACACCGGGTGGAGCAGGCGCTCGAGCGCGGCAAGCTGCTCCACGCGGTGCAGATGTTCG
>JBDLRJ010000503.1:0-20312 GCA_039800145.1 Pseudomonadota bacterium
ACGCGAAGAACAAGCGGAACATCAACGCGGACGACAAGCTGAAGGCCGTGTTCGGCGGCAAGAAGACGGTCACCATGTTCGAGATGACCAAGCTGCTCGCGAACAACCTCAAGTAGTCCCCTGCGCCCTGCGCAGCCGAAGGCCCGTTGCCCGAGAGGGTGGCGGGCTTTCTGCTGTCTGGACCCTGCGAGGCGCGAGGCGGGCAGGACCATGGGCGAACCGGGGTGAGGGCCGGCGAACGCACGCGCAGGCGCGAGTCGAAGCGCATGTCGGCTCCCTGGCAGCGGGCGCTCCCGCCGGACTTGACGGGCCGGGGAGGCGTGGCCACTTGCCTCGGTCCATGGCGGACCGGGGGCCAGCGGAGGCGGCAGGTGTGGACGCACTGTTCGAGGAGGTATCCGGGGCCGTGCTGGCCCGGACGCGGGTGCCCCTGTCCACCTACCGGTTGCAGCTGCACGGGGGCTTCCCGCTCCGCGCGGCGGAGGAGGTGACGGGCTATCTGGCGTCGCTCGGCGTGGACTTCGCCTATGCCTCCCCGCTGCTCGCGGCGACGCCGGGCAGCCTGCACGGGTACGACGTGGTGGATCCCACGCGGCTGTGGCCGGAGCTCGGGACGGAGGCCTCTCTCGAGCGCTGGTCGGAGAGCCTGCGCGCGCACGGGATGGGGCTGCTGCTGGACGTGGTCCCCAACCACATGGGCATCGAGCACGGGAACGCGGCGTGGCGGGACGTGCTGGAGAACGGCCAGGCGTCCGCGTGGGCGCGCGTGTTCGACATCGACTGGGCGCCGGTGAAGGAGGAGCTGCGGCACAAGGTGCTGCTGCCCATCCTCGGGGACCAGTACGGGGTGGTGCTGGAGAACGGCGAGCTGCAGCTGGAGTTCGAGGCAGGCGCGTTCCACGTCCGGTACTACGATCACCGCCTGCCCATTGCGCCGAGGCAGTACGCGCGCGTGCTGGGGCTGGGCGTGGAGGAGCTCGCGGCGCGGGTCCCGCCGGAGGACCCGGGGCTGCAGGAGCTGCGCTCCATCCTCACCGCGCTCTCCCACCTGCCGCACCGGCTGGAGACCTCCCCCGGCCGGCGCGCGGAGCGTGCACGCGAGAAGGAGGTGGTGAAGCGGCGGCTCGCGGCGGCGTGCGCCACCTGGCCGCACGTGGGCGAGCACGTGGCGCGCAACGTGCTGAAGTTCAACGGGAGGAAGGGAGATCCCCGCAGCTTCGACCTGATGGACGGGCTCCTGTCCGCGTGCAGCTACCGGCTGGCGCACTGGCGCGTGGCGGCCGAGGAGATCAACTACCGCCGCTTCTTCGACATCAACGCGCTCGCGGCCGTGCGGGTGGAGGACCCCGAGGTGTTCTCCTGGGTGCACGCCCTGCCGCTGCGCTGGCTCGGGCGGGGCTGGGTGCAGGGGCTGCGCGTGGACCACCCGGACGGGCTGTTCGATCCCACCGCCTACTTCCTCGAGCTGCAGCTGCGCTGGTTCCTCCAGGTGGCGCGCGCGCTGCGGGGCGGGGCGCTCCCCCCGGAGACGGAGGCGGGCCTGCGCGCGCGCTACCTGGAGGGCTTCTCCGGGGATCCCTCCGCGCCGCTGTACCGGGCGCTCTACCTGGTGGTGGAGAAGATCCAGGGCGGGCGCGAGCGCATCCCGGACGCGTGGGCGGTGCACGGCACCACGGGCTACCGCTTCGCCAACCTGGTGACCGGTCTGCTCGTGGACCGCTCCGCCGAGCGCGAACTGACGGAGACGTGGGCGCGCTTCGTCCACCGGGCGGTGGACTTCGAGGAGCTCGTCTACGAGAAGAAGCGGCTCATCCTCTCCACGAGCCTCGCCTCCGAGGTGGAGGTGCTGGCGCGCGAGCTCAACCGCATCAGCGAGCTGAACCGCCGGAGCCGGGACTTCACGCTCAGCGCGCTGAGGCGGGCGCTGGTGGAGGTCATCGCGCTGTTCCCCGTCTACCGCACCTACGTGGACGGCTGGCGCCCGGGCCCGGACGACCGGGACGTGGCCTACATCCAGCAGACGTTGCAGCGCGCGCGGGAGAGGGATCCCACCACCAACGCCTCGCTCTTCGAGTTCCTGCGCGAGCTGCTCCTGCGCCGCTACCCGGACCACCTCGGTCCCGAGGACCGCGCGCGGATGCTGCGCTTCACCATGCGGCTGCAGCAACTGACCGGCCCGGCCATGGCGAAGGGGCTCGAGGACACGGTCTTCTACGTCTACAACCGGCTCGCGGCGCTCAACGAGGTGGGCGGGGAGCCCGAGCGGATGGGCGCCACGGTGGAGCAGTTCCACCTGCGGAACCAGGAGCGCGCGGAGCGCTGGCCGGCCTCCCTGCTGGCCTCCTCCACGCACGACACCAAGCGAAGCGAGGACGTGCGGGCCCGGCTCGCGGTGCTGAGCGAGTTCCCGGACGAGTGGCGGCGGCTGGTCCGGGGCTGGGCGCGCACGCACCTCCGCCACAAGGTGCGCGTGGGGCCCCACGCCTGGCCGGACGACAACGACGAGTACCTCTTCTACCAGTCGGTGCTGGGGGCCTGGCCCAACGGGGGGGCGACGTCCGACGCGGAGTGGACGGCGTTCGTGGAGCGGCTGGTGGCCTACATGGGCAAGGCCATCCGCGAGGCGAAGGTGCACACCAGCTGGACCAACCCGGACGCCCAGTACGAGCAGGCCACCGCGGCCTTCATCCGCGCCGTGCTCTCCCCGCGGGGGACGTTCCGCGCCGGGGTGGAGCCCTTCCGGCGGAAGCTGGAGCGCGCGGGCCAGGTGAACGCGCTGTCCGCCCTGGTCCTGAAGCTCGCCTCGCCCGGCGTGGCGGACTTCTACCAGGGCACCGAGCTGTGGGAGCTGTCGCTGGTGGACCCGGACAACCGGCGCCCGGTGGACTTCGGGCAGCGCGCCGCCTGGCTGTCTGAATTGGACGTCCTTGCAACGGAGGACCGCGGGGGGCTGGCGAGGCGGCTCGCCGGGGCGCCGGGGGACGGGCGCATCAAGCTGTACGTGACGGCGGAGGGGTTGAGGTTGCGGCGCAGGCGGCCCGCGCTCTTCCTCCGCGGGGCGTACGAGCCGGTGGAGGTGTCGGGAGCGGCGGGCGCGCACGTGGTGGCGTTCCTCCGGAGGGAGGGCGCCTCCGAGGTGCTCTGCGTGGCGCCGCGGCTCGTGGGACGGAGGTTCGCTGGGGCAGAGGGGCTGGGGCTCTCGCTGCCGGACACGTGGCTGAGGCTCGGGCAGGGGGGCGCGTTCCACCACGTGTTCACCGGGGAGCGGTGGGACCCTGCGCAGGGGGATGGCGCGTGGACGCTGCCGGTGGGAGAGTTGCTCGCCGCGTTCCCCGTGGCGCTCCTGGAGCGGGACGCGCGGAGCACCTGATGCAAGTCTTCCCCGGAAGCCCCCTGCCGCTCGGTGCCACGCCCCTGGAGGGCGGGGTGAACTTCGCGGTCTTCTCCGAGCACGGCACGCGCGTGGAGCTGTGCCTGTTCGACGCGGAGGAGCCTTCCCGCGAGCTGCGGCGCGTGGAGCTCCCCGCGCGCACGCACGACGTGTTCCACGGCTTCGTGCCGGGGCTCGCCGCCGGGGCGCTGTACGGGTTCAGGGTCCACGGCCCGTGGGCCCCGTCCGAGGGGCTGCGCTTCAACCCCGCGAAGCTGCTCCTGGACCCCTACGCGCGCGCCCTGCGCGGGGAGCTCTCGGGGCCCGCGCCGCTGTGCGGGGAGGTGCTGGACGCGCGCGGCCGGCCCACGGGCGCGAGGTGCGAGCGGGACAGCGCGCCCTTCGTGCCGCGCAGCGTGGTGGTGGACGGCGCGTTCGACTGGGAGGGGGACGCGCCCCTGCACACCCCGTGGACGAAGACGGTGCTGTACGAGGCGCACGTCCGCGGGATGACGATGCTCCACCCCGAGGTGCCGCCTGCGCTGCGGGGAACGTACGCGGGGCTGGCCCATCCCGCGGTGGTGGGCCACCTGCGCGCGCTGGGCGTGACGGCGGTGGAGTTGCTCCCCGTGCACGAGGCGCTCGACGAGCCGTTCCTCGTCCGGCGCGGCCGAACCAACTACTGGGGCTACGCCACGGCGGGCTACTTCGCCCCCGAGCAGCGCTACGCGCACGCGGGGCCGGGGGCGGGCGCGGTGCGCGAGTTCAAGGAGATGGTGAAGGGGCTGCACCGGGCCGGGATCGAGGTCATCCTGGACGTCGTCTACAACCACACGTGCGAGGGGGGACCGGACGGCCACACGCTGTGCTTCCGCGGCCTGGACAATTCCTCCTATTACCGGCTCCGCGCGGAGGACCGGTCGCAGGACGAGGACTTCACCGGCACCGGCAACAGCCTCAACTTCAAGCACCCGCGCGTGGTGCAGTTGGTGATGGACAGCCTGCGGTACTGGGTGGAGGCGTTCCACGTGGACGGCTTCCGGTTCGACCTCGCGCCCACGCTCGGGCGGGGGACGGTGGGCACCTTCAACGCGGGGTCGGACCTGCTGGTGGCCATGCGGCAGGACCCGGTGCTGCAGCGGGTGAAGCTCATTGCCGAGCCGTGGGACGTGGGGCCGGGGGGCTACCAGCTGGGGCGCTTCCCGCCGCCCTTCGCCGAGTGGAACGACCGCTTCCGCGACGGGGTGCGGAGGTTCTGGCGGGGGGACGCGGGGCTCGCGCCGGAGCTGGCGTGGCGGCTGACGGGCAGCTCGGACCAGTTCCACGGCGGGCGCCGCGGGCCGCTCGCGTCCATCAACTTCGTGGCCGCGCACGACGGGCTGACGCTGCACGACGTGTGCGCGTACGAGCGCAAGCACAACGAGGCCAACGGCGAGCAGAACCGCGACGGGCACGAGCCCAACCACAGCTGGAACCACGGCGTGGAAGGGGAGACGGACGACGCGGAGGTGGAAGCCGCGCGGGCGCAGGACCGGCGCAACCTCGTCGCCACGCTGCTGCTGTCGCAGGGGGTGCCCATGCTGCTCGGCGGGGACGAGCTGGGGCGCACGCAGCAGGGGAACAACAACGCGTACTGCCAGGACAACGCGCTGTCGTGGGTGGACTGGGGGCTGGACGCGGACGCGCGGCAGTTGCTCGCGTGGGTGAAGCGGCTCGTGGGGCTGCGGGCGAAGGAGCCGGCGCTGCAGTGGACGCGGTTCCTCGGGGACGAGGACGCGCGGTGGACGCGTCCCTCCGGTGAGCCGCTCACGCGCGCGGACTGGGAGGACCCGGCCCTGCGCGCCTTCGCGGTGGAGCTGCGGCGGCCGGACGGCACCGGCGGCGGCCTGCTGCTGCTGTTGAACGCGGGGCCGGAGGAGGTGGCGTTCACGGTGCCCGGAGAGGGGCGCGGCTTTCGGCTGGAGTTGGACTCGGCGAACCCGGCCGAGGCGGCCGGGGCGGAAGTCGGCGGTGCGCGCGAGGTGGCGGGGCGGTCGTTGGTCGTGTTACGGCACGCCGCACCGTGATGGAAGCCTTGCCTGCTGCTGCCGCCGTCCCCGTCCCGCCCGCCGCCTGGATCGTCTTCAACGTCGCCGTGCTGCTCGTGCTGGCGGTGGACCTGGGGCTGGCGCGGCTGAAGGGGGGCGCGCCGGTCTCCCCGCGCGCGGCGGCCGGGTGGACCGCGACCTGGGTGGCGCTCTCCATGGGCTTCGCGGGGGCGCTGTGGGTGCTCGGCGAGAACGGGACGTGGCCGTGGGCGGGCAAGGAGCGGGCGCTCGAGTTCGTCTCCGCGTACCTGGTCGAGTACGCGCTGTCGGTGGACAACCTCTTCGTCTTCCTCGTGGTGTTCGCCTTCTACCGGGTGAAGCCGGCGGTGCAGCACACGCTGCTGTTCTGGGGCGTGCTCTCCGCGTTCATCATGCGCGCGGGGCTCATCCTGGCGGGGGCGGCGCTGGTGCACCGCTTCCACTGGCTGATGTACGTCTTCGGCCTGTTCCTGCTCTACACGGCGGGGAAGCTGGTGTTGTCCGGCGGTGACGAGGAGGAGGTGCACCCGTCGGAGAACGCGCTCTTCAAGTTCGCGCGGCGCGTGCTGCCGATGTCGGAGGGGGACCACGGCCACGCCTTCTTCGTGCGCGAGGACGGCAAGCTGAAGGTGACGCTGCTGTTCCCCATCCTGCTCGTGGTGGAGACGACGGACCTGCTGTTCGCGGTGGACTCCATCCCGGCGGTGCTCGGGCTGTCGAAGAGCGCCTTCATCATCTACTCGTCCAACATCTGCGCGGTGCTGGGACTGCGGTCCCTGTTCTTCGTGGTGGCGGCGCTCATGGGGCGCTTCCACTACCTGCAGGTGGGGCTCGCCGCGGTGCTGGGCTTCGTGGGCCTGAAGATGCTGACCGCGGACTTCGTGAAGGTGCCGGTGGGCGTGTCGCTCGGGGTCATCGCCGGCATCCTGGTGGTGTCCATCCTGGCGTCGCTCTTCAAGCCGCACGGGAAGAAGGAGGACTGAGGAGATGTCGCAGGCCGTCACCGAGGGAATCCGCGTCACCGTGGAGGCGCGTTACTGGCCCGAGCGGAGCCTGCCGCAGGCCGGGCGCTACGCGTTCGCGTACAAGGTGAACATCCACAACGAGGGGACGCAGGACGCCACGCTGCAGTCCCGCCACTGGCTCATCACCGACGCCACGGGCCGGGTGGAGGAGGTCCGCGGCGAGGGGGTGGTGGGCAAGCAGCCTCACCTCGGGCCGGGCGAGTCGTTCGAGTACACCAGCTGGGCCATGCTGCGGACCCCGTTCGGGACCATGCGCGGGAGCTACGAGCTGGAGCGGCCGGACGGGACGCTCTTCGAGGCGCGCATCGCCGAGTTCGCGCTCGCGCAGCCCAACGCGGTGAACTAGCCGCGTTGGCTCAGCCCTCGCCGTCGCCGGGTTCGTCGCCGCCGGGGGTGGACGGCTCCGCGGGGAGCTCCTCGTCCGGTGCGGCCAGGGTGTCCTGCGCACCGCCGGGGGCTGCGCGCTTGAGTTCCTCCACGCCCGGCAGCGTCGCGAGGTCCGGCACGAGCGTGATGTCGATGCGCCGGTTGAGGGCGCGTCCCTCCGGCGTGGCGTTGGGAGAGACCGGGCGGGTGGCGCCGAAGGACGCGGCGCTCACGCGCGTGGGCGGCAGGCCGGCGGACACCATGGCGCGCAGCACGTGGAGGGCGCGCGCGGAGGCGAGCTCCCAGTTGGAGGGGAACTGCCGCGTGCGGATGGGCACCGAGTCCGTGTGGCCCTCCACCTGGAAGCGGCGCCTGGGGAGCCCGGCGAGCGCGGTGGCCACGGAGGCGACGGAGGCCTGCCCCTCGGGGCTCAGTGCCGCGGAGCCGGAGGCGAAGAGGACGTCCGACGGCAGCACCACCACCACGCGGCCATCCACCACGCGCAGCTTGAGCTTTCCGGCGTTCATGAGGCCCCGGAGCTTGTCCAGCAGCTGCTTGAACTCCCGCATGCGGCCGTCCGCCTCGTCCTTCCGGCGCTGGGCCTCGGTGAGCGCCGCGGCCAGCTCGTCCACGCTCGCCTTGAGGCGGGCCTTGTCCTTGAGGGCGGCCGCCATCTCCTTGTGCAGCGCGAGGATGCGCAGCTCCAGCTCCTGCGCCTTCTCCTTCTCGTTGCGGAGCGCAACCTGCAGGGACTCCTCGCGCGCCTTGCCGCGGGAGGCGGTCTTCTGCTGCTCGGCGAGCGCCGCGTTGCGCTCCTCGAGCTCGGACTGGGTGGACTGCAGCTCCGTCTCCAGCGCGAGGTACTGCTTCTTGGTGACGCAGCCCGCGGCCGCGAGGGCGAGGAGACACGTGACGAGGAGACGCATGGGTGGAGGGGAGTCTACACGGCAGCCCCCGCGCACGGCGGGCGCATGGGGGTAGAGTCCCGCGGATGTCGCTGAAGGCGCGCGTGAAGCAGTGGGCGGAGGTGCGGCGGGAGCTGTTGCTCGTGGCGGCGGGGGCGCTGCTGCTCCTGGGGGTGGCGGTGGCCGCGGGGGTGAAGCTCGTCAAGCCGGCGCCGCCGAGCCGGTTGGTGGTGTCCGTCCCGGACTCGGAGGGCGGGGCGCGCTACTACGCGCGCAAGTACAAGGAGGTGCTCGCGCGGGACGGCATCACGCTCGAGGTGCGCGAGAGCCGCGGCGCCCCGGCGTGTGCGCGGGCGTTGCAGCAGCCGGGCTCGGACGTGGACGCCGCCTTCCTCCCGAGCACCACCGCGGCACTCCCGGAGGGAGCACGCGCCGTGTCGCTCGGGAGCCTGGCCTACGTGCCGCTGTGGATCTTCCACCGCGGGGAGCAGCTCGAGGACCTGGGGCCGCTCAGCCGGGAGAGGCTCTCGGTGGGGCCGGAGGGCAGCTCCACGCGCGAACTCTCGGTCCAGCTGCTGCAGGCCGCGGGCGTGGACGTGGCGGGGCTGCAGCTGCTGGACCTGGACCGGGACGCGGCGGCGAAGGCGCTCGAGGAGGGGACGGTGGACGCCGTGTTCCTGCTGGCGCCGGCGGAGTCCCCCGCCGTCCGCAAGATGGCCATGCTCAAGGGGGTGACGCTGGTGGACCTCGCGCGGGCAGAGGCCTACGCGCGGCGCATCCCCCAGCTGCAGCGGCTGGTGTTGCCCAGGGGCGTGTTGGATCTCCCCACGGACGTCCCCGCGCGGGACGTGGCGCTGCTCGCCCCCACCTCGCACCTGGTGGTGCGCGAGTCCCTCCACCCCGCGCTGGTGCACCTGCTGCTCAAGGCCGCCACCGAGGTGCACGGCTCGGCGGGGTTGCTGGACCGGTCCGGCGAGTTCCCCGCTCCGCGCGAGGGGGGCTTCCCGCTCTCGGCGGATGCGCGCCGCTACTACCAGTCCGGGGGGACGCTGCTGCAGCGCTTCCTGCCGTTCTGGGCAGCGAACCTGGTGGACCGGCTGTGGCTCACGCTGGTGCCGGTGCTGGCCGTGCTGGTCCCGCTCGCCCGGACGCTGCCGCCCCTGTACCGCTGGAGGGTCCGCTCGCGCGTCTTCCGCTTCTACGCGCGGCTGAAGGAGCTGGAGCTGGAGCTGGAGCGCCGGGACGAGCCCCAGTCGCTCTCGGGGCTGCTCGCGGACCTCGAGAGGCTGGACGCGGAGGTGGCGGAGCTGCCGGTGCCGCTGTCCCACGCGGACCAGCTCTACGTCTTCCGCGAGCACGTGCACCTGCTGCGCCGCAGGGTCCGCGCCCGGCTGCAGGAGGCGCAGGGTGGTGCCGGGGCCCCCTTGGCGGCGCGCGCATAGGGCTGCTACCACGGTGCCCCTCGTGTCTGCGCTCCTCCGACTGACCCCGCTGCTGCTCGCGCTCGCCTGCGGCTGTGCCCCCGCCACGCCCCCTCCCACCCGCGAGACGGTCACCCTGCGCGGGGACGCGTACACGCGCGGCCTGCAGCACGGGCAGCAGCTGAAGGCGAAGATCCACGGCTTCTACACCACGCTGCTCACGAGCTCGCTCTACCCGTACCTCAACCGGGAGCAGCCGGAGATCGCGCTCGCGCTCCCGGCCTACGCGGGCCCGGACTACGCGGACGGGAAGTTCAGCCACGCGCTGCTGCGGGACTCGGCGAAGCGGCTGGAGCGCGGCATCCCCCGCGTGCTCCGCGACGAGCTGCGCGGCATCTCGGACGGCTCCGGGCTGCCCTACGACGACGTGCTCATCTTGAACACTTTTGCGGACACGGTCCTGGCCGTGCGCGCCGTCACCGCCGCCATCCGGCAGGCGAAGGCCCCCGCGCTCCAGTCGCTGGAGCTGCTCGGGGTGGAGGCGGACGGGGCGGACAACGACGGGGACGGCGAGGTGGACGAGCCGGGCGAGGGGAGCTTCTCGCCGCTGCAGCCCTCCGCGGTGGCGCTCGCGCGCGAGCTCCCGGTGGACGTGCGCCTCCGGCTGACCTTCGTGGCCCCGGACGGGGTGGACCCGGCCACGGTGCGGCTGCGGCTGGGGGAGACGGTGTACGAGGCGGGCCACGCGGGGCTGCAGTTCGAAGAGGTGGATGCCACCACGCTGCGGGTGACCCTGGCGCCGGCCTCGCCGCTCCCCGGCGCGGCCGTGGTGGGGCTGCAGGTGAACGCGGGGGACCGCGCGGTGCTCGAGGCGCCGCCGCCGGTGCACGCGCGCTTCATGCGGGACGAGCGGATGACCTTCACCACGGTGGGGGCCGGCAAGGGGCTCGCGGAGGTGCTCAACGCGGCCGCGGACGACGGCCGCAGCCAGCCCCCCGCGCTCTCGTTCGCGCTGCGCGGGACGGCCACGGCGGACGGTCACCCGCTGCTCGCCCAGAACTTCGCGCTGCTGGACGCCAACACCGCGCACAAGCACACGGCGGTGTTCATCCACCACCCGGACGCCGGGCCGTCGTTCGCCGTGGTGGGGTGGGCGGGCGTGGCCTGGGGCTTCTCGGGGATGAACGCGGCGGGCCTGTCGGTGGCCTGCCAGTACGCGGACACGCTGGACAACTCGGTGGTGGCCGGGGTGTTCGACCAGGTGGCGGACCTGTCGAAGGCCACGCTGACGGCGAGCGGGACGCCCATGGGCATCGCCCTGCGCAAGGTGCTCTCGGGGCAGGTGGACGTCGCGGGGGCGGAGGCGCAGCTGTCGGAGGAGACGCTGGCGTACGGTTGGAACTGCCTGCTCGCGGACCCGGCCGGGGCGGTGCGGGGCGTGGAGCTGGACTCGGATCTCTCGAAGGACGGGGGCGCGTTCGGCTAGGGGCCGGGGGAGGGGGGGGGGGGCGTGGGACCGGACGACCTGCGCATGGCGGTGCACTACCAGCGCAACACCGAGGACATCTTCACGCTCGCGGTGGCGGGGCAGCGCATCCAGCCGCAGCGCTTCTGGAGCACCACCTGGTACCGCTCGCTGCGCGCCTTCGGCGTGCTGGGGGACGCGTTGAAGGCGGGCTACGGGGGCTGGGACGCAGCGGGCGTGCAGGGGCTGCTCGGCGCCCGCGGGCTCGAGGACGCGCGGGACGGGATGAACGCGGTGGTGTTGGACCCGGTGCGCCGGGTGCTGCACGTGGCGCAGGGGGCGGTGCCGGCCACGTCGGCCGGGTTCGAGACCGTGGCGCTGGAGGCCGCGCCATGAGGCCCGTCGCGCTGGCGGTGGCGCTGGGGTGCGCGGTTGCGCAGGCCGCGGACACGCAGGTGCTGCCGGCGGGGACGTTCCTGCTGGACCTGGGCTACCTGGACACGCGGATCGACTCGCAGTGGGACGGACAGCGGCGGCAGGTGAGCCTGCTGCCGGCCATCGACCGGTACGAGCCGGGGGGCGGCTTCCAGGGACGCATCACCGCGCGGCCCGAGGCGCACTTCGAGCTGGTGGTGCCGCAGGTGTCGTACGGCGTGACGGACGATCTCACGGTGGCCCTGGTGATGCCGATGGTGGTGCGGACCACCATCCGGACGAACCTCGCGTGGGAGAGCGGCGAGTACCAGCCGCAGCTCGGGAGAGCCTACTCGGAGGGTGACTTCTGGGCGTGGGCCGGGAGCATGGGCCAGCCGAAGCCGCCGGAGACGTGGGTGGGCAACGCGTGGACGCCCGCGGACTTCGTGCTCGGGGGGCGCTACCGGCTGCCGCGCCCGTCCTGGCTGGAGGCGGCCGGGGTGCAGTGGGCGGCGGGGCTCTACCTGGCGCTTCCCACGGGCCGGCCGGTGCCGCCCGAGGAGGTGGTGGCGGCGGGAACGACCAACTGGGAGCTGCACAGCTACGGGGACGTGGAGGCGCACCTCGCGGTGTCGAAGTCGCTGTGGACGGACGGCAACGGGCTGGAGCGGGTGGTGCTGGGCGTGGACGGCTTCTACGCCTGGTTCCGCGCAAAGACGTACCAGGCGCCGCGCGGCACGCAGAACCCGCTCCTGCAGACCTTCCAGCCGTACGTGGGAGACACCTTCGTCATCGACCCGGGAGACTGGCTGGCGGCGAGCGCGACCCTGGACGTGCAGGCGTGGCTCGGCCCCACGCGCGCGAGCATCGTCTCCGGGGGCAGCCTCGAGCGCGCGGAGAAGCTCCCGGCGCTGCTGACGCTGTCGGCGGGCTACACCGTCATCGCCACGGGGCAGAGTGACTGGCAGAGCCAGTCCGCGCTCTGGGACTACGACCGCGAGAAGTACTGGCAGCCCGGCGAGAAGCACGCCGCGCGGGCGCAGGCCACGGTGAGCCTGCTGCGCCTGGGGCTCCCGCTGCAGCTCTACGCCGGGTACCGCAACCAGTCCTGGCTGACGGGGCGCTACACGCGGCCGTCCGACATGTGCTTCGTGGGCGCGAGGGTGCTGGCGAAGTTCTGGTGAGCCGGAACGCCCGCGCCTACGGCTGCACCGCGCGGATGGAGAGGAAGCGGGCAATCCACCCGTCGCCGCACACGGAGATGCGCTCCGTCAGCCCCTTGCTCGGCATGATGGCCGCGAGGCTCACCTGGACGGAGTCCTGTTCGCGAGGCGCCCGGGCGCGTAGCCAGGGGGCTGCGTCAGGGCGTTCGCGGCGCGGCGGCCCGCGACAGCCGGTCGTGCACGGCGAGCCCCACGCCGCCCCCCTCGGGCTCTACCACGAGGATGCGCGCGTACCCCGCCGCGTCGATGTCCCTCAGCGCCGCGTACAGCCCGCGCGCATAGCCGGCCGGGTCGTCCGGGAGGAAGTACCTCCCCACGCCCGCGGGCAGCGCCACACTCTCGGGGACGAGTCCTGCGACCTTCACGCCCTCGTCCCGCAGCGCCGCGGCCCGGACTCGGACTGCTTGCACGCTGACGAGCTCAACGCCTGCGCGCGGCGCATAGTGCGAGGCGAGGGAGCCGGAGACGCGCACCGTGGACGAGCCCCGCACGGGGACGTCCCTGCCGAGCACCGAGGCCAGCTGCCCGGGGGTGATGCCGCCGGGGCGGAGCACCGCCGGTGCTCCCGAGGAGAGGTCCACGATGGTGGACTCCACCCCCACCTCGCACGGGCCCCCGTCCAGCACCAGCGGCACGTCCGTGCCGAGGTCCTCCCGCACGTGCTGGGCCGTGGTGGGACTCACGCCGCCGAAGCGGTTGGCGGAAGGGGCGGCCACGCCGCTGCCGAGCGCCTCCAGCACCGCGCGCGCCAGCGGGTGTGCGGGCACGCGCAGCGCCACGGTGTCCTGTCCGCCCGTCACGGCGTCGGACGCGCGCGCGGTGCGCGGGAGGACGAGCGTGAGCGGCCCGGGCCAGAACGCCCGCGCGAGCGCCTCGGCCTCCGCGGGCCAGGTGCGCGCCCAGGGGCGGGCCGCTTCTGCGCTCGCCACGTGAACGATGAGCGGGTGGTCCGCGGGGCGGCCCTTCACGGCGAAGATGCGACGCACGGCCAGCTCGTTCGTCGCGTCCGCGGCGAGTCCGTACACCGTCTCCGTTGGCAGGCCGACGACGCCGCCTGCCCGGAGGATTTCCACTGCGCGCTGGAGCGTGTCGCCGTTAGACATGGACCCTTCCACCCCGAGGCCCATACCAATGCCCCGCATCCAGCGCTACCTCGCCCGCAGCCCCATGCCGGTCCCCGCGGAGGCGCTGTTCGCCTGGCACGCGCGGCCGGGGGCGTTCGAGCGGCTGAGTCCACCGTTCGCGCCGGCGGAGGTGCTCGAGCGCAGCGGCGGGCTGGAGATGGGGGCCCGCACGGTGCTGCAGATGCACGTGGGCCCCGTGCCCGTAACGTGGGTGGCCGAGCACACGGGTTACGAGGCCGGGCGAATGTTCCAGGACACCCAGCGCTCGGGGCCGTTCGCGCACTGGGTGCACACCCACCGGATGGTGCCCAACGGGGCCACCTCGCTCATGGAAGACGAGGTGGACTACGCCGTCCCGCTCGGGCTGGTGGGCAGCCTCTTCGGCGGCGGGATGGCGAGGCACCAGCTGGAGTCGCTCTTCGCGTACCGGCACGCGGTGCTGTCCGGGGACCTCGGGCGCCACGCGGCCTTCGCGGACAAGGGGCCGCTGCGCGTGGCCGTCACCGGGGCCTCGGGGACGGTGGGCCGTGCGCTGTGCGCCTTCCTCACCACGGGGGGCCACTCGGTGCTGCGGCTGGTGCGGCGGGCCGCGGGGCCGGACGAGGTGGCGTGGGATCCGCACGCGGGCACCGTGGAGTTGGAGAAGCTCGAGGGGGTGGATGCCGTCATCCACCTCGCCGGCGCCGGGGTGGCGGATGGGCGCTGGACAGACGCCCGGAAAAAGGAAATCCACGAGAGCCGCGAGCTGGGCACCCGCACGCTCGCAGGGGCGCTCGCGAAGCTGTCCCGGCCGCCGCGCGTCTTCGTCTCCACCAGCGCGGTGGGCTACTACGGCGACACGGGGGACGAGCCCCGGGACGAGTCGGCAGCGCCCGCGGACGACTTCCTCGCGCGTGTCTGCAAGGCATGGGAGGCCAGCACGGAGGCCGCAGAGACACGCGGCATCCGCACCGTGAAGCTCAGGGTGGGCGTGGTGCTGACGCCGTCGGGCGGGGCGCTCCAGAAGATGCTCCCGCCGTTCAAGCTCGGGGGCGGCGGGCCGCAGGGGAGCGGTCGCCAGTGGATGAGCTGGATCCACCTGGACGATCTCCTCGGCCTCTACCACCAGGCGCTGTTCGACGAGCGCTGGACCGGCGCGTTCAACGCCGTGGCCCCCAACCCCGTGCGCAACGCGGAGTTCGCCCACGCGCTCGGACGCGTGCTCGGGCGCCCCGCGGTGGTGCCGCTGCCGGCGGCTGCCATCCGCGCGGCGTTCGGCGAGATGGGCGAGGCGGTGCTGCTCGCCGGACAGCGCGTCTCCCCTGCGAAGGCGCAGGCCGCGGGGTTCCACTTCCTCTACCCGGAACTGGACGGGGCGCTGCGGATGCTGCTCGGGAAGAACCGACTGGAGGCGGCGCAGTAGGCGGACCCCGGAGACGTGCTATCAGCCGTCTCCATGCGACGAACCCTCCGTCTCCTGGTGCCGCTGCTGGCGCTCGCCGGCTGCGGCAAGCCCGCCCGCGACGCGCCCCTGGCCCTGGCCGCGCTGCCCGGCCCCGGGCCCGGGGCCTTCAGCTCCGAGCAGACGCTGCTGCAGCGAAGCAGCGAGTCCATCCAGCCGCTCTACGCGGCGGGCGAAGACGGCATGATCGACGGCGTGGGCGGCGTGAAGCTGCACTACCACGTGGTGCGCGCAGCCAACCCCAGGGCCGCGGTGGTGCTCCTGCCGGGACGCACCGAGCCGGTGGCGAAGTACGCGGAGGTGATGGCGGACCTGCACGCGCAGGGCTACTCGGTCTACGCGTTGGACCACCGCGGGCAGGGCGAGTCCGGGCGCATGCTGCCCAACCGCTTCAAGGGCTACGTGGAGCACTTCGACGACTACGTGGCGGACCTGGAGACCTTCCTGGACCAGGTGGTGCGCAAGGACGCGCCGAGGAAGCTGCTGCTGCTCGCCCACTCCATGGGGGGCGGCGTGTCGGTGCTGCACGCGGCGAAGCACCCGGGCAGCTTCGACGCCATCGCGCTCTCGGCGCCCATGCTGGACATCTCCACGGGGGCCTTCCCTGTGCCCGTGGCCTCGGCGCTCTCGTTCACCTCGTGCTCCGCGGGAGACGGGACGGATTACGCGGTGGGCTCGGGGGACTACGCGAAGGACACGGACTTCGAGAACAGCTCGGTGACGACGAGCCGCGTGCGCTGGCAGCTGCGCGTGGACCTGCTCGAGGCGAACCCCGTGATGCAGCTGGGCGGGGTGACGTACCGCTTCGTCTGCGAGTCCATGCGCGCGGTGAACTTCGCGCAGCAGTCCGGCGCGCGGAACCCGGTGCCCACGTTGCTGCTCCAGGCGGAGGCGGACACCATCGTGCTGCCGGGCGCGCAGGCGCGGTACTGCGCGGAAGCACCCGGCTGCCAGCTCTCCGTCGTGGAGGGCAGCAAGCACGAGATCCTCATGGAGCGGGACGCGCTCCGCAACGAGGCGCTCTCGCGCGTCGTGAAGTTCTTCGACCACGCCGTGGCCCAGGCAGGCCAGGAGTAGCCCATGCGCACCGCACTGTTGCTCGCCCTGCTCGCCGCCCCGCTCGCCTCTGCCGAGGAGGGGCAGCCCGCCACGGCCGAGCCCGGCACGCGCCTGTACGCGGGGGCCAAGGTGGGACTGGTCCACGTCGCCGGGCTCACCGCGGTGGCCTCCCGCTTCGAGGCGGGCCGCCAGGCGTGGGACCTGGACCTGCTGTGGGAGCCCTCCGCGTACCTGCAGTCCTACAGCGTGGGCGGCGCGTGGCACCCGCTCGGCGGCGCGCTGTACGTGGGGCCGCGCGTGCGCTGGCTCCAGTTCCGCGCCCCGTGGGGACGGTCCTTCGCGGCGGAGGACAACCACCTGGGGCTCTCGGGAGAGGTGGGGGGCCGCTGGCTGCTCGGGGAGGGACGCAAGGGGATGCTCTCGGTGTCCGGCGGGCCCACGTGGGTGCCCACCCAGGCGGGGACGCTGCAGTGGATGCTGGGCTTCAGCGTGGGGTTCGCCTGGGGCGTGGCCGAGCGCTGAGCCGCGCTTGAACGGGCGGGGGCCGGCCATTAAGAGGCCGGACTGTCATGATCGAAGTCCACGGGCTCACCAAGCTCTACGGGGAGCACGCGGCCATCCGCGGGCTCTCGTTCGACATCCGGAAAGGGGAAGTCATCGGCTTCCTCGGGCTCAACGGGGCGGGGAAGTCCACCACGTTGAGGATCCTCGGGTGCGTGCTGCTGCCCACCTCCGGCCGCGTCGTCATCGACGGGCTGGACGCCGGTGCGGACGCGCACGAGGTCCGCAAGCGCATCGGCTTTCTGCCGGACACCCCGCCGCTCTACGACGAGATGACGGTGGGGGAGTACCTGGCCTTCGTGGCGGCCCTGCGCGGCGTGCCCTCCCGCCAGGTGCGCGCGCGCGTGGAGGCAGCGGAGGAGAAGACGGCGCTGCGGGACGTGGACGGGGCGCCCATCTCGTCGCTGAGCCACGGCTACCGGCAGCGCGTGGGGGTGGCGCAGGCGCTGGTGCACGGGCCGGCGCTGCTCATCCTGGACGAGCCCACCTCGGGGTTGGACCCGGTCCAGATCGTCGAGATGCGGGCCCTGGTCCGCTCGCTCCAGGGCGAGCACACGGTGCTCGTCTCCAGCCACATCCTCCCGGAGGTGTCCCAGGTGTGTGACCGGCTGCTGGTCATCCACCGGGGGGAGCTGGTGGCGCAGGGGACGGAGGAGGCGCTCGCCGCGCGGATGGGCGGGAGCGGCGCGGTGGAGGTGGAGGTGCGCGGTGCGGCGGTGCAGGCGGCGGAGCTCCTGCGGGCGGTGCCGGGGGCGCGCGAGGTGACGGTGCTCTCGGAGCAGGACGGGTGCGCCACGCTGCGGGTGACGGGGGACGGCGAGCTGCGCGGGGCGGCGGCGCGCGCGCTCGTGGGCGGCGGGCAGGAGCTGCTGCGGCTGGACCGCGGCAAACACCAGCTCGAGTCCATCTTCCTCGAGCTCACGAAGGAGGGGCGCGCGTCATGAGGAGCGCCTGGCTGATCGCGCGGCGGGAGCTCGCCGCCTACACGCGGAGCATGAGCGGCTACGTCATCCTCGCGGTGACGCTGGCGGTGGACGCGCTCCTGTTCAACACCTACGCGCTGGAGGGCATGCGCAAGAGCGGCGAGGTGCTCGGCCGCTTCTTCTACGTCTGCAGCGGCACCACGATGGTCGCCTCCATCTTCGTGGCGGCGCGGCTGCTCGCGGAGGAGCGCCAGGCCGGGACGCTGCCGCTGCTCTACAGCTCGCCGGTGCGGGACGTGGAGATCGTGGTGGGGAAGTGGCTGTCCGGCTTCCTCTTCGTGGCGCTGATGACGGGGCTGACGGTCTACATGCCGCTGCTCGTGTTGCTGGACGGGCGCATCAGCGCGGGCCACGTGGCCTCCGGGTACCTGGGGCTGCTGCTGCTCGGTGCGGCCTCGGTGGCGCTCGGGACCCTGGGCTCCGCGTTCGCGCGCAACCAGACGCTGGCGGGCATCCTCTCGGGGTGCATGCTGGTGGGGCTGCTCGTGTGCTGGATCCTCTCGCCGGTGACGGAGCGCCCGCTCTCGGACGTCTTCATGGCGCTCGCGCTGCACGGGGTCCACTTCACGCCGTTCCAGGCGGGCGTCATCCACCTGCGGGACGTGGCCTATTACGTCCTCGTGACGTGGGTGGCGCTGTTCGCCGCCACGCGGGTGCTGGAAGCGCGGAGGTGGCGATGAGCGCGCGCGTGAAGAGCCACGGGCTGTCCGCGGCGTTGGCAGTGGGGGCCGCGTCCGTCTACGTGGGCGAGCGGCTGCTGCAGGTGGGCACGGCGCGGTGGGTGGCCACCGGGACGGGGCTCGTGCTCGCGGCGGGCGTGCTGGGGCTGCGCGCGGTGCGGCTCTCGCGGGCGCAGGGTGGACGCCGTGCGGCCGAGCGCACGCTGCTCGTGCTCCAGGGAATCGTCACCGGGGCGCTGGGGCTCGGGACGTACCTCGGGAGCGCGCGGACGGCGGAGCTGGGGGCGCTGGCCCCGCTGCTCACCGGGGCGGTGCCGCTGCTGCTCGCGGTGGGCGGGCTGCCCCTGCTGTTCGGCGAGCTGGCGTACGCGGCGGCCCCCGACCAGGGCGAGCTGGAGCAGGGCCGGGTGATGGACGCGGTCTACTCGGGGCTCGGGCTGTCGTTCCTCCTGGCCTTCTCGTTCAGCGCCTACTTCGTCGCGGCGGAGAAGGACGTGCGGGTGGACCTGGCGCGCTTCCGGGTCGCGCGGCCCGGCGAGCCCACGGTGAAGGTGGCGCGCGCGCTCGAGGAGAAGGTGACGGTGGTGACCTTCTTCCCGCCTGCCAACGAGGTGGCGGAGGCCTTCCACGACTACGTGGCCGCGCTGAAGGCGGAGGCGCCCAACCTCGAGCTCGAGAAGCGGGACGTGGCGGTGGACCCCGCGCGCGCGAAGGCGCTGGGCGTGAGCGGCAACGGCTCGGTGGTGCTGTCCTCGGGGAGCCGCAAGGAGCAGTTCCTGCTGGGGACGGACCTCGAGCGGGCGCGGGGAGATCTCCGCCGCCTGGACGAGGACTTCCTCAAGCGGCTGCTCGCGGTGAGCCGCCCGAAGAAGGTCGTCTACGTCACCTCCGGCCACGGCGAGCGCGGGGATGACCGGACGGGGACGACGGACCAGCGCGCGCAGGCGGTGAAGCTGCGCAAGCTCGTGGAGGGGCTCAACCACGCGGTCAAGCCGCTCGGCGTGGCCGAGGGGCTCGGCAGCGCGGTGCCGCCGGACGCCGCGGCGGTGTTGGTGCTCGGGCCCCGGCAGCCGCTGCTCGCGGAAGAGGCCGCGGCGCTGGAGCGCTACGTGCGCGGCGGTGGCCGGGTGCTGTACGCGCTCGAGCCCGGCGTGGAGGCGTCCGGGCTGCTCTCGCCGCTCGGGCTGAAGCTGGGCGAGTCGCTGCTCGCCAACGACGCGGCCTACCTGCAGCGCACCAACCAGCCCTCGGACCGGACCGGCATTGCCACGGCCGTCTACTCGTCCCACCCGTCGGTGACGACGCTGTCTCAGCTGGGGCGGCGGGCGCCCATCGTGCTGCTGGAGGCGGGGCCGCTGGAGCAGGTCCGCCCCGCCCCCGCGGGCGTCACCGTGGACGTCACGGTGCGCGCGCACCCGCAGACGTGGCTGGACGTGACGCCGGACTTCGAGTTCGACGCGAAGACGGAGGAGCGCAAGGGCTGGGAGCTGGCGGTGGCGGTGAAGGTGTCCGGGGGCAAGGACGCGCCGGAGGGACGGGCCTTCGTGCTCGGGGACGCGGACGCGCTGTCGGACCTGCTGATGCCGGCGGAGACGCACCGGGTGCTCGCCGAGGACGCGGTGAAGTGGCTGCTCGGGGAGGAGCAGTTCTCCGGCGTGGCGAACAACGAGGACGACGTGCCGCTGCAGCACACGCGCTCGCGCAGCGTGGCCTGGTTCTACTCCACGCTCTTCGGGGCGCCGGGGCTGGTGCTGCTGGCGGGGTACCTGCGGACGCGCAAGCGGGGCGTCCGCGCGGAGGGCAAGCCATGAAGGCGCAGGGGGCGTGGGCCATGGGGGGCCTGGCCGTGCTGGGACTGGCGGCGGCGTGGGGCGTGGCGCAGCGCGCACCGGAGGCGGGCTCGGACGCGGTCGTGGTGCTCGAGGCCGGCCGCAAGGACGTCCAATCCATCCGCTACGAGGACGCGGTGCACGCGGTGGAGCTCCGCCCGCGCGAGGGGGCGGGGGACGGGGCGGTGTGGGTGAAGGCAGTCTCGAAGGCGGCGCCCGCGGGAGCCGCGGACGCGGGCGTGCCGGATGCCGGGGTGGCGGCTGCCGCGGACGCGGGCACGGCCGCCCCGCAGCCGCCGGACCGCGAACTGCCCGGCAACGAGCTGGCCCAGGCGCTCTTCCGGCGCTTCTCGCCGCTGTCCGCTGCACGCGGACTCGGG
>JBDLRJ010000504.1:0-9764 GCA_039800145.1 Pseudomonadota bacterium
AGGTTGATGCGGTCCCGCTCGTCCCCCTGCACCTGCAGCGACGTCACGGTGGCCATGTGCACCACGGCGTCCGGCCGCCGCTTGCGGAAGACGTCCTCCGCGGCGCGCTTGCGGATGTCCACCGCGTGCAACTCCAGCCCGTCCGGCACGTCCCAGAAGCGGCGTGGATCCACGCCGATGACCTCGTGGCCGAGCCGCAGCAGCCGCGCCGCCACCTGCCGCGCCAGCCCTCCTGCCACGCCCGGGATGAGGATCTTCACCGCGCCTCCCCGTGCTTGCGCGCGTGGCGCTCCGCCCGCGCCGTCTCGATGAGGTCCGCGACCGCCGCCTTCACCTCGTCCACGAAGCGCTGGATGACCGCGTCGTCCTCCGCCCCCGTGCCCTCGAAGCGCATGGGCGGCCCGTAGTGCACCTCCATCTCCACCGGAAGCGGGACGGGGAGCAGCCACGGCGTCACCGGCAGGTACGGCACCCCCAGCACCTTCCCCACCTTGTAGAGGTTGGCCACGGTGGGGATGGCCGCGCCGCCGCCGAGGAACCCGAACGGGATGATGGGCGTCCGCGTCTGCAGCGCCAGCCGCATGAACCCCGTGCCGAAGTCCACGAGCGAGTAGCGCTCCTTGTACAGTTTTGCAGTGCCGCGCGCCCCCTCGGGGAAGACCATCAGCAGCCGCTCGTCCTCCAGCAGCCGCACCGCGTGCTCCGGCAGCCCGGTGAACTGCCCCACGCGCCACGACAGCGGTGCACCGAAGGGGACGGCGTTGAGGAACTTCTCCGCCATGCCCTGCGCGAGCCGCGGCGGCTCCAGGTCGAAGAACGTGGAGGCGATCACCATGGCCCCGTCCATGGCCACGCCGCCCGAGTGGTTGCCCACCAGCATGGCGCGGCCGCGCGGCGGCACGTGCTCCATGCCGTAGCTCTTCACCCGGAAGTAGCGCCGGTAGAGCGGCTCGAGCAGCCCGTAGAAGAGCTTCAGGTGCTCCCGGCTCACGCCCCAGGGATCCATCCCGAGCGCGTTGAACGGCAGCTCGAGCCGGTCCACCCGCTCGGCCACCAGCGGGCTCCAGGGCGTCACCACCTACTTCACCAGGCCGATCTCGCGCAGCCGCTGCTGCAGGAAGCCGTCCGCCGTGATGGGCGGGAACTTCGCTTCGCCCATCTCCGGCAACGGGGTGAGATCGCACTCGGGGTAGGGGTGCACGAAGAAGGGCATGGAGTAGCGCGTGACGTCCTCTGCCGGCGTCTTCGGGTTCACCACGCGGTGGGTGGTGGCGGGGATCTTCTCGTTGCTCACGCGCGAGAGCATGTCCCCCGAGTCCACCACGATGGTGCCGCGCAGCGCCTGTACCGGGAGCCACTCGCCCTCGCGGGTGAGGATCTCCAGGCCCGAGGAGGTGCTCTCGCACAGGAGCGTGATGAGGTTGATGTCCTCGTGCTCGGCTGCCCGCACGCCGCCGGGAATGAACTTGTCCCGCAGCGGCGGGTAGTGGATGAGGCGCAGCACGGAGTTGCCGTCCTTCGCCATCTCGCTCAGGCGCCCCTGGCCCAGCCCGTAGAACTCGGAGAGCGCGTCCAGGAAGACCTCCGCCGCGCGGTCCAGGGCCGTGTACAGCTCCAGCGAGTGCCTGCGGAAGCTCTCCAGCTCCTTCGGCCACACGTTGTTGCCGTAGGCCGCCAGCCGCGGGTGGTTCGCCGGGAGCTCGCGCCCCACGTGCCAGAACTCCTTCAGGTCGCCCACCTTTTGGTTCTTCGCGTGCTCCTTGCCGTAGCCCGTGTAGCCGCGCTGTCCGCCGCCGCCCGGCACCTCGTACCCCTGCTTCACCGCCTCCGGCAGCGCGAACAGCTTCGCCACGTCAGAGTAGGTGCGCTGGATGAGATCCCCGTCCACGCCGTGGTTGGACACGGTGACGAAGCCGAATTCCTGGATGCCTGCCCCGAAGGTCCGGACGAAGTCCGCCTTCTGCTGCGAGGTGCCGTGGGTGTAGTGCGAGAGGTCGACGCTGGGGATGGACATAGGGGAGAGGAGTGTAGAAGAGCAGTCCGCGGGGGGCTATTTCTGATCCGGCGCGGTCGGCCGCTTGACTCAGGAGACCGGCTACCGTAGATCCGCCCACCTTTCCGCCTCCCCCGGCCGATCACGGCGCGGACCACGGGGGCGCACGGGCACTTCAGCCCGAGAAGACGAGGGTCGAACGATGTACGCAGTCATTCGCACGGGCGGCAAGCAGTACCGCGTGGCACAGGGCGACGTCCTCCGCATCGAGAAGCTCCAGGGCGACGTCGGCGGGGAGATCACCTTCTCCGAGGTGCTCATGGTCGGCGGCACGGACGCTCCGAAGGTGGGCAAGCCCACCGTGAGCGGCGCCAGGGTCGTTGGCACCATCACCGCGCAGAAGAAGCACCCGCGCGTCCTCCACTTCCGCAAGGAGAAGGAGGGCTGGACCCGCCGCCGCGGCCACCGCCAGCCCTACACCGAGGTGAAGATCGCCTCGATCTCCGGCTAGTTTCCGCTTCAACCCTCTCCAGGAGAACTCACCACCATGGCTCACAAAAAAGGCCAGGGCTCGTCCCGCAACGGCCGTGATTCCAACCCGAAGATGCGCGGCGTCAAGGCGTACGGCGGCGAGCAGATCAACGCCGGGAGCATCATCGTTCGCCAGGCAGGCACGAAGATCCACGCCGGCACCAACGTGCGCATCGGCCGCGACTACACCCTCTACTCCCTCGTGGACGGCGTCGTGAAGTTCGAGCGCCTCGGCAAGGACAAGAAGAAGGTCTCGGTCTACCCGGCGGCCGCGCAGGCCTGAGCCGGGCGGCCCCACGCGGGGCCTCCACAGCCGTGACACGCACGCGGGCCCTGGAGTCTCTCCAGCGGCCCGCGCGCCTTTTCCGGGGTACCCATGAAGTTCGTCGACCAGGTCCGCATCTACGTGAAGGCCGGTGACGGCGGGAACGGCGCCGTCGCCTTCCGCCGCGAGAAGTTCATCGAGAAGGGGGGCCCGTCCGGCGGTGACGGTGGCAACGGCGGCAGCATCCTCTTCGTCGCCGACCAGAACCTCACCACGCTCCTGGACTTCCGGTACCAGCAGCACCACCGCGCTCCGTCCGGCCAGCACGGCATGGGCAGCGACTGCAACGGCATCGGCGGCGAGGACCTGGTCCTGCGCGTCCCCGTGGGCACCCTCGTCCGGGACGCGGACACGGAAGAGCTCGTGGCGGACCTCTCCGCGCACGGGCAGCAGGTGGTCGCCGCCCGCGGCGGGCGCGGGGGGCTCGGCAACATCAACTTCGCCACCTCCACCCGGCAGACTCCCCGCTTCGCGCAGGACGGCACGCCGGGCGAGGAGCGCACCCTCGTCCTCGAGCTCAAGCTGCTCGCGGACGTGGGGCTGCTCGGCTACCCCAACGCGGGCAAGAGCACGCTCATCAGCCGCGTCTCGCGCGCGCGACCGAAGATTGCCGACTACCCGTTCACCACGCTCGTCCCCAACCTCGGGATGGTCCAGTACAAGGATCACCTCTCGTTCGTGATGGCGGACATCCCCGGCATCATCGAGGGGGCGTCCGAGGGCGCCGGGCTCGGCACCCGCTTCCTCCGCCACGTGGACCGCTGCCGCGTGCTCGTGCACCTGGTGGACCTGTCCGCCGAGGGCGGTGGCCGCGAGCCCTTCCGCGACTGGCTCATCCTCAACCGGGAGCTCCTCCGCTACGGCCCCGAGCTCGCGAAGAAGCCCCAGCTCGTCGTGGCCACCAAGATGGACCTGCCCTTCGCGCGCGAGCGGCTGGACGCCTTCACCGCGAAGATGGCCGCGCGCGGCCACGTCGTCTTCCCGCTTTCCTCCGCCACGGGCGAGGGGCTTCAGCCGCTGTTGGACGCCGTTGCGCGCGTGCTGTTCGGGGATCCCCGCGACGTCTCGAAGGTGGCCCGCGCCCCGGACATCTCGGACGTGGCGGACGACCTGGACGCCGTCGCCCCGGCGCCGTCCAACCCCGCCGAGGTGGCCCCGCTCGAGGAGAAGGACTTCGACGCGCTGTCCGAGGCGGAGCTCGAGGCGCTCACCAACCCCGATCCCCAGGCCGCCGCGAAGGCACTGCTCGCGCTCGGCACCGCGCCCGCGAAGGGCAAGGGGGGGAAGAAGGCGAAGAAGCCCGCGGCGAAGGTGAAGAAGCCAGCCGCGAAGGCGAAGAAGCCTGCGGCGAAGGCGAAGAAGAAGCCCGCGGCGAAGGCGAAGAAGCCTGCGGCGAAGGCGAAGAAGAAGCCCGCCGCGAAGGTGAAGAAGCCGGCGGCGAAGGTGAAGAAGCCGGCGGCGAAGGTGAAGAAGCCCGCGGCGAAGGTGAAGAAGCCCGCGGCGAAGGCGAAGCAGGCACCGGCCGCGAAGAAGCCTGCCGCGAAGAAGGCGGGGCGCGGAGCGCGGCGGTGAAGCGCCGGCTGCGCGGAGGCGGAGAGACGTACGAGAACGGGGTCCCCCCGCCCGAGACGTTCGTCCAGCCGGACCGGTTGGACAAAATTGACCGGGTCGTCTCTCTCCGCACGCGCAGCGTGGTGGTGGTGCTGGACCGGCTGGAGGACAGCTTCAACATCGCCGCCGTCATGCGGACGTGCGAGGGGCTGGGCATCCAGGAGATCCACGTCGTCAACAACCCGGACTACCCCTTCGAGCCGCACCCGAAGGTGACGCAGGGCTGCGAGAAGTGGCTGGAGGTGACGAAGTACAAGGACTTCGCCGCGTGCCACGCCGCGCTCAAGGCGCGAGGCTTCTCCATCTACGCCTCCGCCATCCGCGCGGATGCCACGTCCCTCTACGATCTCCGCTTCGACCAGAAGCTGGCGCTGGTGTTCGGCAACGAGCGCACCGGCGTGTCGGACGAGGTGCTGTCGCGGGTGGACGGCGTGTACTGGATCCCCATGCGGGGCTTCACCCAGTCCTTCAACATCTCGGTGGCCGTGGCCATGACGCTGTCGCGCGCGGTGGCGTGGCGCCACGAGCGGGCAGGGGAGGCGGGAGACCTGTCGGCGGAGGAGCAGGCCGGGCTGCGCGAGCGCTTCCGCATTCTCTCCGTCAAGCAGCGCCGCCGCATGTACGGACCCCTCCCGCGGGTGAATGTCGCCCCGCCTGCGCCGTCCCAACAGGGAACGGAGGATTGACCGCCATGTGGACCGCCTACGCCTGTGCCGCAGCCCTCGCCCTGGCGTCTTCCGTCGCCCCCGCGCCCGCCGCGGAGAAGGCGGAGACGAAGCGTGCGGGAAAGCAGAAGGCCGCGGAGAAGAAGCCCGTCCCCGTGCCCGCGCCCGCTGAGCAGAAGGCGACGAAGCCCGCCGAGCCGCCACGCCCCGCCATGGACCCGGCCGTGCGCACGCTGGTGGAGCGCGTGCAGGGCTTCTACGAGAAGACGCGCGACTTCACCGCCGGCTTCCAGCAGGACTACGCCTACAAGGGCAGCAAGCGCACCCAGCGCTCCTCCGGCACCGTGACGTTCAAGAAGCCTGCGCTCATGCGCTGGGACTACACCGCCCCGTCGAAGAAGACCTTCGTGCTCAACGGGGACACCGTCTACGCACTGGACACCGAGGCGCAGCTGCTCACCGTGGCCAACCTGGACACCAACCAGCTGTCCGCCGCGGTGACGTTCCTCTGGGGCCGCGGGAGGCTGCTCGAGGAGTTCGACATCCGGGCGCTCCCCTGCGCCGCCTGCAAGGGGACGCTCCTGGAACTCACCCCCCGCGTGAAGGATCCGCGCTTCCGCTTGCTTCGGATGGAGGTTGACCGGGAAACTGCGCAGGTGCGCCGCAGCATCGTCATCGACCCGGATGGCAGCGAGAACGCCATCACCTTCCTGGACCTGGCCGCCAACACCGGGGTGGCGGATTCCGCCTTCAAGCTGACGCCCCCGGAAGGCACGCAGGTCCAGGACTTCCGCAAGAAAGTTCCATGACCCGACTCCGGCTGGGAACGCTGCTGCTGCTGGTCGGGACCGCCCCGGGATGCGCGGTCCTCGGCCGGACGGTGCCGGTCCCCATGCCGCTGTCGGTGGAAGGGCTGGAGCTCCCGCTGGTGGCCTCCGCCTCTGCCCGCCTCGCGGTGCAGGGCACCGTCAACGGCCGGCCTGCCGAGGTGCAGTTCGAGCCGGCCAGCCCCCTCACCGTCGTGGGCTCGGGCTGCGCACCGGACGTCTCCTGGCGCGAGGTGGCCGTCCCCTCCGTGAGCGGCACGCCGCTGCTGCTGCCGCTCGGGGAGGTGGCGCGCGTGGAGCTCGCCGGCAAGACGTTCACGAAGCTCCGCGCCGGGGTGGTGGAGCGCGCCGGCTGCTTCCTCCGCTTCGGCAACGACGTGCTCGCGGGCAAGGCGCTGTCCGTGGACCCGGCGCGGCGGCAGCTGTCGGTGCAGCCGGGAAGGACCCTCGCCGCCTGGGAGGCCGAGGCTGCTTCGGCCCCGGCGGGGCGCGAGCGGTTCCTCCTCCGGCTCGAGAAGCACCCCACCGGGGACTGGCCGCTGCTCCCTGCACGGTTGCAGCAGGGCAGCCGCTCCCTGGACGGCGCCTTCGTGCTCGCGCTCTCGCAGTCCACGAGCACCCTGTCCCGCGCGGCCTCGGACCGCGCCGGCTTCACCCCGGCGTTGCCGGATGCAGAAGGTGCCAGGGGCGCCCGGCCGCTGCTCCCGGACGCGCTGGGGCTCCAGCCGGGGCTCTCGCTCGCCAACGTCGTCATCCGCCTGGACCCCGAGTTCCAGTCCAGCCACGTGCTCGGGCTGCTGGGGGCGGACACGTGGGGACGCTTCAAGGCCACGGTGGATCCCGCCGCCGGCGCACTGCTGCTCGAGCGCGTGCAGGTGACCGCGGGGGTGCCCGCCCGCTGCAGCCCCGCGGAGGGTGAGCCGACGGAGGCCGGGTGCTTCGAGGTGGAGGCCGGTGGAACGCCGCCGTCCGTGGCGCTGTCCCTGCACCGGGACGAGCCGCGGGGGGCGCGCGTCTACGTCCAGGGGCTCGCCGCGGACGGCACGCCGGTGCAGACGGACTGCCGCATCGGCTTCAGCGTGCCGCCCTCGGACCGGGGCACCGCGGCGCAGTTCACCGGCTCGTGGGCGGACCTGGCGCGCTCCTTCCCCGAGTGCGCGGCCTCGCTCGCCTCGGCCACGCGGTTCGCCTTCGAGCGCCACGAGCCGGGTCCCTCGCGCGAGTGCTCGGGCCTCTGCGCCTTCGCCGCGCACGTCCCCACCGCCAACGAGGTCTGCCGCTGCGCGCCGCCGCCGCTGGAGCTCAACGCGAAGGAGCGCGCCACGATCGAGCGCGCGCGGCTGTCCCGCGTCCAGCAGCCGGCCGACACGCTCGGGGGCGAAGAGGCCGGGGGACCCGCCGAGGAGGAGCCTGACTCGGCGCCCTCCACCGGCGAGCTGCGCTGAGCTGCTCCCCCGCTACCGCGGCGGCAGCTCGCTGTGCACCAGGGGGAGCGAGATCTTCGTGGGCGCGGGCCGAGGCGCGTGCTTGCGCTTCTTCGGATCCGGGCGCTCCACCACGCGGCCGACGAGATCGTAGTCGTGCGCCTCGGTCACCTCCACGGTGACGATCTCACCGGGGTAGGCCAGGCCGTCGTTGATGTACACCTGCCCGTCGATGTCCGGCGCCTGGCCCTCGTGGCGGCCCACGAGGAGATCCTGCGTCTCCTCCGGCGTCCCGCTCACCAGCACCTGGATGCGCTGCCCCACGAGCTTCTTGTTCTGCTCTCGGTTGATGCGCTTCTGGATGGCCATGATCTCCCGCCACCGCCGCTCGATGGTCCGCTTCGGCACCTTCGGCTCGATGTCGTAGGCCGCCGTGCCCTCTTCGTCCGAGTACTGGAAGACGCCCAGCCGCTCGAAGCGCTGCTCCTTGACGAAGTTCTTCAGCAGCTCGAAGTCCTCTTCCGTCTCGCCGGGCAGCCCCACGATGAGCGAGGTGCGCATCACCAGGCCGGGCACGCGCTCGCGCAGCTTCTGCAGCAGCCCCTTGAGGAACACCGAGTCGCGGCCGCGCTTCATGCTGCGCAGGAGCTTGTCGGAGGCGTGCTGCACCGGCATGTCCAGGTAGCGGGCGATCTTCGGCTCGGTGGCCATCACCTCGATGAGCTCGTCCGGGAACACCCGCGGGTAGGCGTAGTGCAAGCGGATCCAACGCACGTCCACCTTGCAGAGCGCGCGGAGCAGCTCGTGCAGCTTCGGCTTGCCCGGCAGGTCGTGCCCGTAAGCCGTGAGATCCTGCGCCACCAGGTTCAGCTCCACCACGCCGTCCCGCGCCAGCTTCTCCGCCTCGCGGACGATGTCCTCCACCGGCCGGCTCCGCTGGCCGCCGCGCAGCGTGGGGATGATGCAGAAGGCGCAGGCGTTGTCGCAGCCCTCGGAGATCTTCAGGTAGGCCGTGTAGGCCGGCGAGCTGTTCACCCGCGGCGTCTTGCTGTCGTGGATGTAGTCCGGGTCCGGGATGACCGCGCGGGGCGAGGCCTCCGCCGCGAGCAGGTCTCCGATCTGCGCGTACGCGGACGTGCCGAGGAAATGGTCCACCTCCGGGAACTCCGCCTGCAGCTCGCCGGGGTACCGCTGCGTCAGGCAGCCGGTCACCACCAGCGTGTTGCATGCACCGGACTTCTTGTACTCGGCGAGCTCCAGGATGTTGTCGATGGACTCCTGCTTCGCCGGCCCGATGAAGGCGCACGTGTTGACGACGATGACCTCTGCCGAGGCCGGGTCGTCCACCAGCGCGTAGCCCTTCTTCGAGAGCGTGCCGAGCATCACCTCGGAGTCCACCCGGTTCTTCGGGCAGCCGAGGGTCATCATGTACAGGGACTTCTTGGAAGCCATGGGCCTCTACCTACCGCAATTCCCGGCCCCGTGCTCTCAACGCGCGCCCAGCTCCGTGCGCTCGAAGTGATCCACCACCCAGGTGAAGGTCGTCACCGGGCCGTTGCTGTAGCCCATGGTGAGGGTGTCTCCCTCCATGGACACGGACACCGCGCGGCCGAGCTGGCACGTGGCCACCGGCCAGTCCATCACGCGCCGGGCCACCTGGCCGTCCACCTTGTAGAAGGCCACCCGCAGCTCCACGTCCGCGTTGCACTTGCCCCGTTCCGCGTAGGGGTTCTCTCCGGTGATGATGCCCAGCAGCGGCTGGCCCTCCACCGTCAGCGTCTTCGGGAGGTTGACCCCGACCGAGGCAGGATCCGCCACCGTCCGCTCGAACAGGGACGCGAGCAGCTCCACCGTCACCGGCTTCTCCGCCTGCAGCCAGTACGGCCGGTGCAGCTCGGCGAAGCCCACCCAGCCGGCCGGCACGTGCTCGAGCGCGGTGACGTTCTCCGGATGTTGCAACTTCAGCCCCTTGCGGAACTCGTCCGGCACCCGCAGCGGCTCGAGCGGCGTCATCCCGTGGCAGGAGGACACCTTCCCCACGGTGAGGCAGAGCTCCAGCACCATGGGATCCACCGCGGGGAAGCGGGGCAGGACGGTGGCCGGGAGTGCCACCTCCACCGTGTACCCTTTGGCTGAGCGCACGGCCGCGGCCTGGTCCCCGCGGCTCGGACCGATGCGGCCTTCGGGACCATAGGTGAACACCTCTCCGCGCGCCGTCACGCCCGCGTTGGGGAAGAACAGGGAGACCTGGAGCTGGGAGGCATCCACGTCCTGCAGCTGGGACAGCTCTACCCCGAGGTAGAGCGCGTCCTTCTTCCAACCGACGCGCCCCACGAAGTTGGGCTCGCCCGGCAGGCTCCCGATGGGCTTCACCACCGTGGCCCCGCC
>JBDLRJ010000505.1:0-13158 GCA_039800145.1 Pseudomonadota bacterium
CCTCCTGCACCTCGGCGCCGCGGAAGAAGGACGCCGCGCGCTGCTGCAGGGCCCTGGAGAAGTTCTCCGGGTTGCGCGCGAGCCGGCGCCACGCCGAGGCCCAGTCTCCCACCATCTTCGAGTCCACCTGCGCACTGCCGCTGCCGTCCGGCTGCAGCTCCACGGACAGCGCCACCTCGGAGAGCTGCGCCGCCGTGGACTGGTACGGGATGTCCCGCCACTCCCAGCCCTTCTTGTCCAGGTCCACCACGAAGGAGGTGGTGCCCACGTCGTCCGAGCGGACCGTGCCCACGTCCAGTGCGTCCGCGGTGGGATCGAAATAGCGCTCGGTGACGCCCTCCTGCGCAGGGACGTAGACGATGACGTGGTTGAACTGCTGCTGCGGCAGCTCCTTGCGCACCTTCCCGGCGTCCCGCGTCCGGACGAGCGCGTACCGCGTCTGCACCCCGGCCTCGCGCGCGAGCGTGCGGAACAGCACCGCCTTGTCCTTGCAGTCACCGTAGCGGCGCTCGAGCACCATGGGCGCAGGGTGCGGCTTCACGCCCGCGATGAGGGACTCGTAGTCCTGCTCGTAGCGGATCTCCTTCATCAGGAAGGCCTGGACGCGGAGCAGCTTCTCGTCCTTCGTCTCCGCGCCCTCGAAGAGCGCCTTCGCCACCCGCGTCGTCTCGGGGCTGGCGCGGTCCGCGTCCTGGAGCAGCGCCACCATCCACTCGGCGAAGGTATCCCACGAGGGGACGGTGGAGAGTTCCAGCGAGAGCGCGGCCTCGCGCAGCGGCGGCATGCCGGGCTCCACGTGCACCGGCGGCACCTGGGTTGCGAGCCACTCCACGCGGCGCAGCCCCTCCTCCACGCGCTCGGTGCGCTGCAGGGGACCCGTGGCCGCCTCGTGCAGCTTCGTCCCCTCGGGCAGCAACAGGACGAAGCGCGCCTCGGCGCGGAAGTCGTTCGGCCCCTGGAAGCTCCAGGCGGTGGAGAGGTGGCGGGCGAGGTAGCCGCGCGGGGAGACTTCACGGCGGTACTGCAGCACCACGGTGGAGCGCTCCCCGAGCGAGCGGAACCGCACCGTGCCGTCGCGCATGGAGACCGGCTCCACGCGGCGGCCGTCCTGGTCCAGTGCGTACGCGACGTACACCCGCGTGCGTCCCCCGCCGAGGGACTGCTTCAGCAGCGCGTCGCGCCCCTCGGCGTTGAAGCTCTCCTGCACCTGCGTCACGAGCGAGGTGAGGGTGCCGTCCGGCTTGAACCAGGCCACCTCGTGGTCCAGCAGGTAGGCGTGGTTCGCGCCGCGCACGGGCTGGAGCGCACGCGACTTGCGGGCCAGCTCCTCCAGCGCCGCCTCGTCCGGGGCCTCCCGGCGCAGCCGCTCGTTGGCGGACGGGTCCAGGTAGTCCAGCCGGAGCGCCACGCGCTCGTCGTCCGGGTTGCGCTCGAGCGACTCCCGGAAGGACGCAGCGGCCTGCGCGGCATTCCCGTCGCGCAACTGCAGCCGTGCAAGGAGGTTCCACGGGGCGGCGGCGTCCGGCTTGAGCGCCATGGCGCGCCGCAGGGACTCGACCGCCTCGGGCCTTCGACCGAGCCGCTCGAGCAGCTCCGCGTGGCCCATCCAGTGGTCCCCCCGCCAGGGCGCCACGCGCAGCAGCTCGCGCGAGAGCTTCTCGGCGCGCTCGAGCTCCCCGTCCAGCACCGCGAGCGACTTGCGCGCGCGCAGCAACTCCACGTCGGCAGGGCGGCCCCGGAGGGCCTGGTCCACCACGGTGCGGGCCGCGGCGGGGTGGCCCAGCTGCTGCTCGCAGCGCGCGAGGTCCGCCTCCGCGCCGTCCTCGCCGGGGCGAAGCGCGAGCAGGCGGCGGCGGGCGTCACAGGACTCTTCCGTCCAGCCCTCCGCCTCGAACAGCTCGGCGAGCTCGCGCTCCACCGGGGGGACATTGCGCGGCCGGAGCGCGAGCAACAGCGTGCGCGCCCGCTGCCGCAACCCCTGCAGCCGCGCCGCCCGCGCGCGCAGCACCCCCACGCGCGTGAGCTCGCCCGCAGGCCCCGCCGCCAGCTTCGCGAGCACGTCCGCGGCGCGGCCCGCGTCGTCGCTGCCCGCGAGCACGGCGTAGAGGTTCAGCTGCGCCACGAGGCTGCCGGGGAGTGCGTTCGCGAATCGCTCGGCGGACTTGAGCCGGGCCACCTTGCTGCCCGAGCTGCGCCGCCAGGTGGCGAGGAAGGCCTCGCCCCGCGCGGTGAAGGCGGCGGCTCCCACGGCGAGCTGGAGCCCGCGCGCCTCGGCATCCACCTTCTCGAACAGGGGCGGCAGCTGGGAGGCGGGCACCTCCGCGTCGGCGGGCAGCACGGTCAATTCCTCGAGCGGGACGCCGTCCTGTCCGGTGACGCGGACGAGCAGGGTCCAGGAGGAGGCCTCCCGGCGGGCACTCTTGAGCAGCAGCCGGTGGCGGCCGGCCGACAGCGCCAGGGGCACCACGAAGTGGTCCAACGTGGCATCCGCTACTTCGCGCACCTCGGCCACGGGCGCACCGTCCACCCACAGCTTGAAGGGCTCGTGCGTGCGGACGCGCACCTCCACCCGGCCCGCGCGCTGGAGCTCGAGTGCGCCCGTGGCGTAGGCGAGCACGTGGCGCGAGGGCTCGAGGTGCTCGGAGACGTCCACCACGCCCGCGGGGCCGGGCACCACGTCCGTGCGCCAGCGGATCTTCCGCAGGAGCCCGTCGTAGGTGGCGTCCAGCTTCACGCCCGCCTCGGGCGGGAGGGGCGCGTCGAAGCCGCGGCCGTTGTCGTTGTCCCACGGGCCCACCAGTGCGAGCGGGAGCACGCCCTTCACCTTCTCGCGGGCGGCGCGGGCACGTCCCTCTTCGCCGCGTGCCTCTGCGAGCAGCGCGAGGCGGAAGGCGCAGCGTGCACGCACCTCGTGCGAGGGGTGGGACTCGGCGAGCAGTTCACACACCGCTGCCTGCCGGGCCTCGAGCTTCGCGGAGGGGACGAGCGAGAAGAGCATCCGCAGGTGGAGGACCGGGACGTCGTTGGAGAGATCCTCCAGCGCGCTGCAGAGCGCCTCGCCCGCGGCCTCCTCGTTGCCGTCCAGCAAGGCGCGCTCGGCCTCGACGTGGCGGGTAAGCCAGTGCTGCGGGTCCACCTTGCGGGCCTGCGCGAGCGCGGCGTCCAACTCCGCGGGCGTGGTGGCGGCGTAGAAGCGGTCCGCGGCGTCACCGAGCTTGCCGACCTCGTACGGGAGCAGGTCCGGGGTGGGACGCAGCGAGGCGAGCGGGGTGCAGGAGAGCAGCAGCAGGAACGGCACGGAGAGCGGGAGGCGCGTCATCAGGGGATGCACCGTAGCGCGCCCGCTCCGGATTAGGGTGGGACGCGCCATGCCCACGGCGGAACGCGACCCCGTCCCCGACAACCTGCGCGGACTGCTGCTGCTGCTGGTGGGCGCGGGCCATGGGCTCGAGCCCCTGCTCGGGGCTTCGGCCACCGCGCGTGCCCTCTACTCGGCCCTGTACCTGTTTCACGTGCCGGCGTTCGCGGCGCTGTCCGGGATGCTCAGCCGCCCGGCGTGGCCGACCGCGGCGTCGCTCCGGGCGCTGCTGCAGCCGCTGCTGCTGTACCAGTGCGCCTACGTGGCGGTGGACGTCCTGTACCTGGGCCACGCGTTCACCTCGCAGTGGGCGTGGCAGCCGTACTGGGTGCTGTGGTTCCTGCTCTCGCTCGCCACGTGGCGGCTGCTGCTTCCATGGGTCCTCCGGTTGCCCTGGCCGCTCGCGTGGGCAGTGGGCATCGCGCTCGTCGCGGGAGGCGTTGAATCCGTGGGCTATCCCCTCTCCCTCTCGCGCACGGCGGTGTTCTTCCCCTGCTTCCTCGCGGGCCACCTCGCGCCCGTGACGCTCCGCGCGTGGCTGAGGACGCCCAGGGGACGCGTGCTCGGTGCGGCCGCGTTCGCGCTGCTCGCGGCGTGGACCCTCGCCGTGGCCACGGGCCACCTGCCGTCACCGGACACGCGGTTGCTCTACGGGAGCACGCCGTACCTGGGACTCGGCCTCTCCCCTTCGGCGGGCATGCTCCAGCGCGGGGCCGTGCTCGCGGTGGCGCTGGCGTTGACGGGTGCCACCTGGGCCTGGACGCCGCAGTCGCGTGGAGCCCTCACGCGCCTCGGGGCCGCGAGCCTGCATCCCTACGCCGCGCATGGGCTGCTGCTGCGCGCCGCACCCCTGCAGCCGTGGCTCCTCGCGCTCCCTGCGCTGCTCCAACCCACCGCGGGCGTGGCGGCGGGACTGCTCGCGGTGAGCCTGCCGGGTGTGCGCGCCCTCCTCCCCCGCGGCGCAGCAGACCGCGCCCGTGATAGGTGAAACCCCCGATGAACGCCCTGCTCTCGCTGTACCAGTGGTTCGAGATCGCGCTCTGCACCTTCCTGGGCTTCTGGGTGCAGTTGCCGCTGTTCGTGCTGAGCCGCCCGTTTGACCCCACGCGCAAGGTGCCGGGGCGCTTCTTCCGCCTGGTGGCCGTGACGGCGACGAAGCTCTCGCCCTACTGGAAGTTCGGCGTCCACGGGGCACACCCACGGGGGCTCACCGGGAACGTGGTGGTGGTGAGCAACCACGAGTCGCACGCGGACGCGTTCCTCATCTCGCACCTGCCGTGGGAGATGAAGTGGCTGGGCAAGAGCGTTCTCTTCAAGGTGCCCATCTTCGGCTGGAGCATGGCCATGGCGGGGGACGTGCCGGTGACGCGAGGGGACGGGGACTCCGGGCGCAAGGCGCTCGAGGCGTGCGGGCGTTGGCTGAAGAAGGGAATGCCCGTGATGATTTTCCCGGAAGGAACCCGGAGCCGCGACGGCGTGCTGCAGCCCTTCAAGGACGGGGCCTTCCGGCTGGCCATCAGCGAGCAGTCGGACGTGCTGCCGCTGGCGGTGAGCGGCACGCTGCGGGCGCTGCCCAAGGCGAGCTGGCGCTTTGCGCGCAGCCGGGCGCTGGTGTCGGTGGGGACGCCCATCTCCACCCGCGGGATGACCGAGGCGGACCTGCCGAGGCTGAAGGCCCTGGCGCGCGAGCAGATAGAGCAGATGCGGGACGCGATGCGGCCCCTGACGTCCAGGACGTGAGCGGGCGGCCGGGCGGTGTATCGTCCGCCGCCCATGAGCCACCGCCACGCAGGATGCCGCGGCCACGCACACGCCGGCCGCGAAGACGCCCACCCCTTCTCCCTCCCCGGCGCCACCGAGCACTACGCCGCGCCCCGGCCCGTCCGCGTGCAGCACGTGGCGCTGGACGTGTCGCTCGACTTCGACCGCGCGGCGGTGAAGGGCACGTGCACCACGCGGCTGTCAGCAGTGCGGGAGGTGGACACCGTCACCTTCGACGCGGTGGAGCTCGACGTCTCCGACGTCTCCGTCGACGGCCGGCCTGCAACTTTCTCCAATTCCGGGCGGCACCTGCACGTCACCTTGCCGAGGACGCTGAAGGCCGGGGCGACGGTGGAGGTGCGCGTGAAGTACGGGGCGCGGCCCTCGCGCGGGCTGTACTTCTTGAAGCCGGACCCCGGGTACCCGGACCGCCCGCTGCAGGCCTGGACGCAGGGACAGGACGAGGACAGCCGCTGCTGGTTCCCGTGCCTGGACGCCCCCGCGCAGAAGGCCACCACGGAGTTGAGGGCGACCTTCCCCGAGCGCTTCACCTCGCTGAGCAACGGCGCGTGCGTCTCGGACAAGGTGTCCCGCGGCAAGCGGACCCAGGCGTGGCGGCTGGACATCCCGCACGCGCCGTACCTGGTGACGCTGGTGGTGGGCGAGTTCGAGGAGGTGACGCACCCGGGCAAGACGCCCCTGCGGTACCTCTTCCCGCGCGGCCGGCGGGACGACGCGCTCCGGGCGGTGCAGCGCACGCCGGAGATGCTGTCCCTGTTCGAGAAGCTGACCGGCGAGCGCTACCCGTGGGGCAGCTACGCGCAGGTATTCGTCTCGGACTTCATCTTCGGCGGGATGGAGAACACCTCTGCCACCACGCTCACGGACGAGGTGATGCACGACGCGCGCGCCGCGCTCGAGTACGCACCGGTGGCCGAGTCGCTCGTGGCGCACGAACTGGCGCACCAGTGGTTCGGGGACCTGCTGACGTGCCGCGACTGGCCGCACGGCTGGCTCAACGAGGGCTTCGCGACGTACGCGGAGGTGCTCTGGCGCGAGACCGCGGACGGGCTGGACGCGGCGGACCAGCAGCGGCGCGAGGACCTGGACGCCTACCTCGCGGAGGCGGGCGGGCGGTACGCGCGGCCCATCGTGGCGCGGAAGTTCCACGAGCCCATCGACCTGTTCGACCGGCACCTCTACGAGAAGGGCGGCGCGGTGCTGCACGAGTTGCGGCGCCGGCTCGGGGACGAGCTCTTCTTCAAGGTGCTGCCCGCGTGGGTGAAGGCGCACCGCGGCCAGTCGGTGGAGACGCACGACTTCGCGCGCACCGTGGAGGCGGTGACGGGCCACAACCTGGACCGCTTCTTCGACCAGTACGTGATGTCCCCCGGCCACCCGCAGCTGAAGGTGGACGTGGCGTGGATGGCGGAGGAGAAGCAGCTGCGGGTGACGGTGAAGCAGGTGCAGCCCACCACCGGCGAGAACGCCTTCCCGCTCTTCGAGCTGCCGCTGGACGTGGAGTGGGTGGTGAACGGGAAGGAGCGCACCGGGCGCCTGCAGGTGAAGGAGGCCGAGCAGGCGTTCCACCTCCGGTGCGAGGCGGAGCCGTCGCAGGTGCGGGTGGACCCGCGCCGCGAGGTGCTCGGCACGCTCGAGGTGAACAAGGCGCTGTCGCTGTGGGTGGAGGAGCTCACCTCGGCGCCGCGCGCGCGGAGCCGGACGGAGGCGGCGCTGGCGCTGGGGAAGGAGGGGAGCTGGCGCGCGGTGGCAGCGCTCAGCACGGCGATGCCGAAGGAGCGCTCCTGGGCCGCGCAGGCGGCCATGGCGAAGGGGCTCGGGATGGCGCGGACGCCGGAGTCGAAGGCAGCGCTGCTGCACGACGGCCCGAAGCTGCGCCACCCGAAGGCACGGCGCGCGGCGGCCGCTGCGCTCGGCGAGTTCCGACGGGACGAGGCGGTGGGCAAGGCGCTCACCGCGTGGCTGAAGGCGGGGGATGCCAGCGCGTGGGTGGAGGGCGAGTGCGCGCGGAGCCTCGGCAAGCTGCGGCTGCCCGGCACCCTGCCCACGCTGGTGTCGCTGCTGCAGCGGCAGTCGTTCCAGGACGCGGTGGCGGTGGGCGCCATCGACGGGATGGCGGAGCTGCAGGACCCGGCCGCGTTCGACCGGGTGGAGCGGCTGACGGAGTGGGGCCAGCCCTCGCACCGGCGCCGCGCGGCGCTCCCCGCGCTCGCGAAGCTGGCGGAGGTCTCCGACAAGAAGCTGCGCGCGGTGGAGGCGCTCACCGAGCGGCTGCGCGACGGGCAGTTCCGCGTCCAGATGGCCACCTTCGGCGCGTTGCAGGAGCTGGGTGACCGCAGGGCCATCCCGGCGCTGGAATCCACGCCGTTCCAGGACGGGCGTGCACGGCGCGCCGCGCGGGAGACGCTGCGCTCGCTGCGCACCGCCGAGCCCGGCGCGAAGGAGCTCGCCGCGCTGCGCGAGGAGATGGACAAGCTGAAGGAGGAGACGCGCGCGCTGAAGTCCCGCGTGGAGGCGCTGTCCGAGAAGCGGGCGAGGCGCTGAGTGCGGGAGCTGCTCCAGCTGCTGGGGCTGCGCCTGCGGCGGCGGCGGTGGGCGTCCCTGCTCATCGTCGTCGCGTCGGTGTCGCTCGCCACGGCGGCCTGGACGCAGGACTGGTTCGCGCTGCGGGACGAGGAGCGGGCGGACTTCGGCGCCGGGACGGTGGCCTTCACGCAGATGCGGAGGAGCTCCGACAACCTCTCCACGGTGCGGAGGCTGTTCCGCGCCGCGCTCGCGCCGCTGCAGCGCCCGGTGGAGCGCAGCCGGGACGTGGTGGTGGTGGCGTTGGACGAGAAGACGCTGCGCGCGGTGGCCGCGGACCCCGAGATGAGGAAGCGGTTCGGCAACTGGCCGTACGCGCGCACGCTGTGGCCGGAGTTGAACGAGCGGCTCTTCGCGCTCGGGGCGCGGGCGGTGGTGATGGACCTGGTCTTCCAGGAGCCGGACGTGGAGAACCCCGCGGACGACCTCTTCTTCGCGGACCACCTCGCCGATTCGGGCCTGCCGGTGTACCTGGGGGTGAACACCTCGGTGGAGCCCGACGCCCCGAGGCTGCCCCGCGTGGAGGCCGAGAACCGGCTGCCCGCGAAGCGTCCACGGGTGCCACGCGCATCGCCACCCGCGGACAACCCCTTCGCCGAGCCCCGGCCCTTCGAGCTCCCGGCAGAGGAGGTGGCGCGGGCCCTGGCCTTCCCGGTGCGGCTCGAGGGAGGGGTGAAGCTGCCGGTGATGCGGACGCGGGGGCGGGAGGAGCGGCTGCTGCCTCCCTTCCCGGAGCTGCTCCACGGCGGGCCCGGCTTCGGACTCGTCCGGCACGAGGCGGACACGGACGGGAAGATGCGGCGGGCGCGGCTCGTGCACTCGGACGGGGTGAACGTCTACGCGAGCCTCGCGCTCGCGGCCGTGGCGGACCTGGTGGGGGCGAAGGAGGCGGTGCTGTCCCCGGGGCTGCTCACGGTGGGGCCGCTGCGCATCCCGCTCAACCCCGGCGGTGACGTGGAGCTGCCCTTCCGCGGGCGCTTCCAGGACCGCTTCGAGGTGGTGCCGCTCGTGGACGTGCTGACGCTGGACCTGGGGGCGGCTTCCGCGGAGACGCGCGCCCGCTTCGCGGGGAAGGTGGTGGTGGTGGGCGGGACGGCGCTGGGGACCTCGGACCAGAAGGCCACGCCGTTCCAGTCCACGGTGCCCGGCGTGGTGAAGCAGGCGACGGAGGTGGAGGCGCTGCTCAACGGGAGCTTCATCCGCGAGGCGCCGTTCGCGGTGTCCTTCGCGATGGCGGTGCTGCTCGCCGTGCTGTCCACGCTGCTCATCACCGCGGCCCGCCGCACGTGGCTGGAGGTGACGTGGCCGGTGTTCCTCTTCGCCACCTTCCACCTGGTGACCGGTGCGCTGGGGGCCTACACGCAGTGGCACCTGCTGACGGTGTACCCGGCGCTCGCGGGGACGCTCGCGGCGCTGGGGGCAGCGGCCTTCAACCACCTGCGGGCGGACCGGCAGGCCCAGCTCGCGCAGGACATTCTTGCGCGCTACATGGAGCCGAAGCTGGTGCGGCTCATGGTGGCGCAGGGCTCGGTGCCGACGCTGGGGGGCGAGGCGCGCGAGCTCACCGCCTTCTTCAGCGACATCCGGGGCTTCTCCACCTTCACCGAGCGGTGGCGGGATGATCCGCACAAGCTCGTGACGTTCCTCAACCAGTACCTCACGCGGGTAACGGCGGTGCTGTTCGCGAACCGGGGGTGCGTGGACAAGTACATCGGCGACGCGGTGGTGGGGCTGTTCGGCGCGCCGTTCCCGGACCCGGACCACGCCCTGCACGCGTGCGCCGCGGCGCTGGGCGTGAAGGCCGAGGTGGAGAAGATGCGCGAGGAGTTCCGCGCGCAGGGAATGCCGGACGTGTACACGCGCATCGGGCTGAACTCGGACGTGATGTTCGTGGGGAATTTCGGCAGCGAGCAGGTGTTCAGCTACACGGCCATGGGGGACGGGATGAACCTGGCGGCGCGGCTGGAGGGGGCGAACAAGGCGTTCGGCACCGTCGTCATGCTCGGGGAGAACACCTACCAGCTGGCGAAGGACGCCATCGAGGTGCGGGAGCTGGACCGGGTGCGGGTGGCGGGCAAGGCGCAGCCGGTGGCGGTGTACGAGCTGCTGGCCCTGAAGGGACAGCTCTCTGCGCTGCAGGCGGAGGTGGTGGCCCACTACGCGGAGGCGCTCGCGAGGTACCGGGCGCGGGACGTGGACGGGGCGCGCGCGGCGCTCGCCCGGCTGCTCGCGGTGTCACCGGGGGATGGCCCTGCGCTCGCGCTCTCCGAGCGGTGTGACAAGCTGGAGAAGCTTCCACCGGACGCACCCTTCGAGGCCGTCTCGAACCTGGAGAAGTGATGACTGCTCGGATCTGGCTCGCACTCGCGCTGATTCCCTGCACACCCGGCTGGGCCCTCGAGTCCGGGGACACGGTGTACGTCCGGGCGCGGAACACCAAGCTGCTCAAGGAGCCGCGCGCCAACGCACCCGCGGGGCGCACCTTGAACGTCGGAGAGGCGCTGACCTGGCGCAAGGCCGAAGCAGGCAACTTCCACGAGGTGCAACCCACGGGGGAGAAGAAGGCGGGGTTCGTCTACTACGCCAACCTCGCGCTGAAGCCGCCGAGGGAGGAGCGCTGGGCCGCGTCCAACACGACGACGGACGTCGAGGACTTCGGCTCCTCCGGCGCGGCCACGAAGGGGCTGGCGCAGGGGGCTGTCCAGCTCGCCGCCACGGACGCGTCGCTTGCGCGGGCGGCGACGGCGCTCAAGGCGCTCGAGCTGCTGCAGGCCGGCATCACGGACGACGAGTTGGACGCGCAGCTTCTCCGCAGCGGCCAGGAGGCCCGCAAGTGACGGGCTGGGCGCGCGCGGTGCTGGTGACGGGCCTGGTTGCCCCCCTGTCGTCGTGCCTCCACGTCCAGCTGGTCCCCGGGGAGGTGCCGTCCGTGGAGGTGCGGTCTCCGTTTAGACCGCATCCCGAGTGCGAGCAGCTGAAGCTGGCGGACGTGGGGCTGGGCGAGGAGCTGTCGCTCGGGGATGCCATGGCGCTGCGGGTGGTGTCCGCACGCGGCGGACTGGCGCTGGGGGATGCAGGAGGTTCGGCCGAGGAGAAGCAGCTCGCCGCCCGCGCGCGCCGGGTGGCACTCGTAGGTGCCGCGGTGGCGCACGTGTCGGAGCGGCCCCTGGTGCCATGGCGCTTCGGCGTGTTGCAGGCCCCGGAGGTCAACGCGGTCTCCGCGCCCGGCGGTGCCGTCTTCATCACCCGCGGGGCGCTCGCGCGGGTGGAGAACGAGGACCAGCTCGCGGGCATCCTCGCGCACGAGGTGGCGCACGTGGCGGGGCGCCACGCGCTCGGGCGGTACGGGGAGGAGAAGGCGCGGACGTGCGAGCTGGTACAGGTGGTCCGGGACCACCGGCCCTCTTTCCCCGGCGAGCCGCCTCCGTCCTTCTCGGACAGCCCGTTCTGGCAGCGCCACTTCCCCGCGTTCGCCCACTACGTGGACGTGGTGCTGCGGGGGGCCACCGTGGACTTCGACGACGCGGTGCTGGTGCCCGTGCTGGGCAACCTGTCCGAGAAGCTGGTGGACGGCCTGCTCCGGGTGGGGCTCGACAAGGAGGCGGAGTTCCAGGCGGACGCGGGCGCGGTGGACCTGCTGCTGACCCTGGGCTACCGGCCCGAGGAGTTCATCCGCTTCGTGGAGCAGCTGCCCCACGACGGGGACGTCTTCTCCCACCACCCGGGCCCCGCGGCGCGGCGAGACGCCATGCTCGCGCACCTCTCGAGGCGGCGCGCAGAGGAAAACCCCCTGCGCCCGCAGCCTCGGAAGGTGCCGGTGCCGCTGCCGCCCGAGCTGAAGTAGCGCGGGCGGCCGGAGGCCTCAGCGGGCGACGGCGTGGGCGAGCGCGCGGTGGACGGCCTCGAGCGCGCGGCGGGCCTCGAGCAGCTCGGCGCGCTCGTGGGTGAGCTCGGACACCTGGCGGGCGAGCGTGTCCCGCTCGAGCTGCAGCGTCTCGAGCGTGCGGCGCAGGGAGGCGGCGGCGTTGTGCGCGGCCTCGAGCTCGGAGGCGAGCTTCTCCTCCTCGGAGAAGGCCTCGGCGAGGCGGGCGTCGCGCGCGGAGATTTCACCGTTGAGCGCCTCCCGCTCGCGGGCGGCGGCATCCAGCGCCTGGCGGGACTCCTGGAGCTTCAGCAGCGTCTCGTCGCGCTCGGTCTCCAACGCGGCCAGCTCGCGCTCGAGCTCCGTCAGCAGGCGGGCGCGCCCCTCCATCTCCTGGGAGAGGCGGCGGGCCTCCTCCATGCGGGCGCGGGCCTCCTCCGTGGCCTTCTCCGACGCGCGGCGGGCGGCCTCGAGGTCCTGCGTGAGGGTGAGGTTGAGGGACTTGAGCCGCGCCACCTCGTTCTGGAGGTTGGAGATGCGCTCCACGGCGCGCAGGCCGGTCTCGGCGACGGTGGCCGGCAGGGGCTCGGGGCGCGGGTTCTCGCGGACGGCCTTGAGCCGCTCCTTGAGCCGCTCGCGGCGGACGTCCGCGGGGAGCTCCCCGAGCGCGGGGCGCTCCGGCTCGGCGGCCTGCACCTCGCGGAGGGGCTGGGGCACCTCCACGTGGGCCACCGGTACAGCAACAGCGACCGGGGCCGCAGCGACCGGGGCCGGCACGGCGGCTGCACCGGAAGCTGACACGGGCGCCGAAACGGCCGTGGCGGTCACCGCGGGGGCTGCCGGGAGGCTCGCGCTGACAGCGGCGGGGGCTGCCGCAGCGGCGGCGTTCACCGCGGGGGCCACGGGGGCGGCGGCGTTGACGGCGGCAGCCACCGCGGGGGCCGGCGCAGACGGCGCCGGGGCGGCGGGACGCTCGGCAGCAACCGCAGCGGCGGCCTGCGCGCGCGCGGGGGCCGGCGGGTGTGCGGCGTCGCGGGACGGCGCGGGCTCGGCAGCGACGGCAGCGGCAATGCTCTCCACCATGGCGGTGGCGGTGCGCGTCTCCAGCGCGCGGTCCAGCGCCTCGGCGGCGGTGGGGCGCGGGGCGCGGTTCCGCTCCACCTGCGACCTGAAGGCCTGGGCGAGGTCTGGCGCCGGCGGGGCGGGCGCCTCCTCCGCCGGGGCGCGCTCCTCCACCGTGGGAAGCGTGGAGAGCAGGCCGCGGAGGCGGGGCTTGTTGCGGGAGACGTTCTGGTCGAAGGCCGACTTCTTCATGGTCAGGGTTCCCTTCACTTCGCCGCTGCGCGCTTCGACTGGGAGCGCAGCCGCTTGAGCACGACGTCAATGACAGCCTGGATGTCCTCGGCCCCCTTGCTGTCGGGGGCGGAGACGAAGACGGGCACGCCCTCGGAGGAGGCCTGGGCGAACTTGGTGCACTGCCGGACGACGGTGGGCAGCAGGTACTCCGGGTAGTGCGTGCGGAGCGCCTCGAGCGCCTCCTTCGCCAGCTTGAAGGTCTGGTTGAAGGCGTTCA
>JBDLRJ010000506.1:0-5946 GCA_039800145.1 Pseudomonadota bacterium
GGACGGGACTGCTCCTGGGCCTGACGCTCTCCACCAAGCACAACGGCCTCTTCATCCCCTTCGTGCTCACCCCGTTCGCCGCGTGGCGCGCGTGGAAGGCGCAGCAGGTCCAGCCCGGGGCGCGCGCACCGCTCCTCCAGCTGCTCTGGCTCTGGGTCGCCACCGCGGTGCTGCTCGGCTCGCTCGTCGTCTTCCTCGGCGGACCGGAGGGTTTCCAGCGGGCGTTCACGGCCGTCGGGCCCCAGTCCGCGGTCCTGCTGCTCTTCGCCGTCGGCACCGTCTACGTCCTGGCGCGCGTCCGAGCCGCGTCGCCGGAGGCCTTCCGTGCCGTGGCGCCGCTCGGGGCCATGGCGCTGCTCGCTCCGCTCGTCTTCTTCGCCACCTGGCCCTACCTCTGGCACCACCCGGTGGACCGCACCGCCTGGTACCTGGCCTTCCACGCCACCCACCACCACTACGCGTGGACCTATTTCGGCGAACTGCTCCGCGCCCCGCCCTTCCCGCTCGAGTACGTGCTGGTGAAGACCGCGATCACGGTCCCGCTCCCCCTCTTCCTCCCCATGGCGCTGGGCTGGCTCGGCGTGGTGGGACGCGCGGTCCTCTTCCGCCTCCGCGAAGGCTTCCCCCGCCCGAGCTGGGAGGAGCTGCTGGTGGCGGCCAACGCCTTCACCTCCATCGCCGTCATCAGCCACCCCAACGTTCCCCACTTCGGCGGGACCAAGCACTGGTACCCGTCCATGGCCTTCCTCGGGCTGCTCGGGGGCATGGTGGTCGCGCGCTCGGCGGACCTCCTCGGCGAGAAGCTGCGCGCGCTGCGTCCCTCCACGCCCGCGTGGACCGCACCGGGGCTGCTGCTCACGGCGCTGCTCGTCCCGCCCGCGCTGGACACGGCGCGCGTCTACGCCTTCGGCACCAGCAGCTACACGGAGCTCGCCGGGGGACTCCCCGGGGCCGCCTCGCTCGGGATGCAGCGGCAGTTCTGGAGCAACAACGTGACGGGCGTGCTGCCGTGGATCAACGCGAACGCCCCCGCGCGCGCCCGCGTGTGGCTCCACGAAGTCAACGGCCTCTCCTTCCGCGACTACCAGCGCAACGGCATGCTCCGGAAGGATCTCCTCCCCGCCGGCGGCCCCGAGGACGCGCAGGTGGCGGCCGTCCAGTACCACCAGGAGTTCCGCGAGCAGGAGTACCAGGCCTGGAACGCCTTCGGCACGGAGCGCCCGGCCACCGGGCTGTACCTGGACGAGACGCCGCAGGTCGTCGTCTACGTCCGGCCCTGAGGGGGCCGTGCCTCCGCCGGCAGCGGGCCCACGCCCAGCCTGCGCGCGAGCACCCGCACCACGCGTCCGCCGAGCGCCTCGTCCGGCACCCGGCACAGCGTGCAGGCCTCCCCGGAGCGGAGGACGCCCCGCAGCTCCCACGCCTGGCACTCGCTCCAGCGCGGCGCGTGGACCAGCCCGCACGCGACCAGGTCGCCCGCGTCCAGCTCCAGGGTGCAGCGGCGCGGCCACGGCCCCGAGACGAAGCGGAGCGTCCCCCGGTCCAGCTGCAATTCCGTTCCATTCACCATCCAGCGCACCGCGTGCCACCCGAGCACCATCCCGGCGAGCGCGTGCGGCAGCGGCAACCACCCGCTCCACCCCGGCCCCCCGGGCCACTCCGCCACGCGCCCGAACCAGGCGGCGAGGAACCCGTTCCACCCGGCCACCGCGAGCACCCGCGGGAGGGACGCCACCTGGAACCAGCGCCACCGCGCCCTCACCCCGCCCGGCACTTCCCGGACCGTCACGCCCCGCCCTCCCCCCGCACTCCCGCCGGGGAAGCTGCACACCGCCTCTCCTGGCCGCAACGTGGGGGCCCTTCCGCCGCGCCGTCCGCTGGCGCAACATCCTCCCTGCCTCCGCGTCCGGGGGTGCGGAAGGAGACAGGCGTGGACCGGTGGTCGTGGGTGCTCGAGCAGAAGCCGAGGCCCGTCCTCGAGGTGCTGAAGGACGAGGTGGCGAAGCTGCTGGAGAAGGAGTTGCGCCGGTGGCCGCTGCCCGTGGAGGAGCTGGACCCGGCCTACGCCGCGCGCCACGCCTCGGCCTTTGCGCTGGACGCGCCCCGGCCCGCGCTGGCCGTCTACCGGCAGGCCTTCCTGCTCGCGCGCTGGGAGCTCGAGCGCGAGGTGCTCGCCGTGGACGAGTACTTCCGCAACGAGCGCTACCTCGAGGCCGGGCTCGGCCCCACCGACAAGCCGGCCCTTCTCGTGCTGTCGCGCTGGCTCACCGAGCAGATGCTCGCGCTCGCGGAGGCCACCGCGGGACGCGTGAAGCGCCCGGACCTGGTGGACATGCTCGAGCGCACGCAGCAGCTCTGGCTCAGTTGGGCCCGGGCATCTTGAGCCGCAGCGTGCGGCAGCCCTGCGGCGTGCCCCCGTCCGGGCTGCAGTCCTGGGACGCGAGCAGCGGCTCCACGGCGGGCCCGGTCTCGAAGCAGCCCCAGCCCCAGCGCACCCCCTGCGGCTGCCCGGTGGCGGACGCCGGGGCGCCGGACCACAGCTCGTTCCACACGACGAAGTCGCTGCCCAGCGCCGTGTAGATGAAGGGGCTGACCAGGGTGCTTCCCGGCACGCCGTTGTTGATGGGCGTCACCTCGTACGCGAGGTAGGTGAGCTTCCCCGTCGCATCCAGCTGCGTGGTGCCGCCGTCCGCCTCGGCGTTGCTCGGCGACAGCGCGCGGAGCGTGCTGCAGTCCACGGTGCTGCCGTCCAGCGCGCGCTTCGAGATGAAGCGCGTGGACATGGCATTGAACTTGTAGGCCACGCCGTTGAACGCGGTGGTGTCCACCTCGAGCCGGACGGCGATCCCGGCCCCGGCGGACGTGCACTGCCCCTCCGCGCACTGGTCCAGCGGCTTGTCCTTGAACCATCCCTCGCGCACGCACTGCGACTGCGCCGTGCAGGGACGCCCCGCGTCCCCGGGACAGGCAGGGTCCGCCGAGCAGAGCGAGTCCTGGCAATCCACGAGCCCGTCCCCGTTGTCGTCCACGCCGTTGGAGCACTGCTCCGCCGCGGGCGGACACGCGGACAAACCCAGCACCAGCGCCCCCAGCACACCCACCGTCCTCGTCTTCATGGCCCCACCCCTTGCCGTCATGGACACTTCCCCGCGCAGGCGCGGTCCGCGGGGACGCACGCCGAGTTGATGCCGCCGTCCGCGAGCCCCCCGCCGTAGCCGAGGCAGGCAAAGCCGCTCGGGCACTCCTGCCCGGCCGCGCACGTGCGGGCACATGCAAGACCGTCCAACAGCTGCAGGCAGACGCCGCCGGGGCAGTCCGTGTTGCTGCTGCAGGACTGGCAGTACGGAAAACCCGCCGTGGCCGGGGCGCAGGCCTGCTGCGCCGTGCACACCTGGCAGGAGGGACAGGCCACCGTCGCCTGGCACACGGTGACGCCGCCCACCACCGGCCCCTCGCACGCGCGGGTGGTGGCGTTGCAGCGCTGGTCGAGCGGGCAACCGGCGCTGCTGGTGCACCCCGGCACGCAGCGGTTGCGCCCTTCCGCCCCCGGCGTGCACACCTCGCCGAGCGGGCACTCCGCGTCTGCCTGGCACGCCGCCCGGCACTCGCCGCCCTGCGTTCCCACGGCCTCCACGCAGAGCTTGCCCGCCGCGCAGTCCGAGTCGGACAGGCACGCGGTGTCGGGCTCGCAGACCCGGTCCGCGCAGCGCAGCCCCACCGCACAGTCCGCGTCCACCGTGCAGTCGCTGACGCACACGCGGTCCCGCGGATCGCACGTGGTGCCCGCGGGGCATGCCTGCTGGAGGGCCACGCACTGGCCCCTGGACGGATCACACCGCTGGTCGCCGGACGTGCCGCAGTCCGCGTCCGTGCTGCAGGCCTTCCGCGAGTCCGGGGTGCACCCGCGGAAGTCCCGGCAGCTCGAGGGCTGCCCCGCGCCACCGGGCTGGCACTGGCGGCCACCGGGCGAATCCGTGCAGGCCGCTCCGCGCGGGCAGTCGCCGTCCTGGTTGCAGGCACGCCCACACGCCCGTGTCCCGTCCGCGAAGGCGAGGCAGTGGTCCCCCGCCCCTCCGCACTCCTCGTCCCGCGAACAGGCCTGGCAGAAGCCCTTTGCCGGGCGGCACGCGCGGAGAAAAGGGTCGCAGTACCCGGTGCCCGCGCAGGCCGCGTCCGTGGCGCAGCCGGAGATCTCCTCCACGCAGAGCCCCGTGTAGTTGTTGCAGTAGCGGGGCGGGGCGCCTTCCTCCACCCGGCAGCTCTCGTCCGAGAGGCAGATGCACTGCCTGCGCACCTTGTCGCAGCGAAGCTCCCCGCACTCGGCGTCCACGTTGCAGCTGCGCCCCACCACCTCGACCGGCACGGTGCCCGCGTCCAGTTCGCCCCTCGGCCGCACCGGCGAGGTGCACGCAGCTGCGCACACCAGCGACAACACGGCCGGGAGGAGGAGGCGTGGCATGGCGCGGGCGGTCCTACCAACTCCCTTCTCGCGCGGCAACGCACCTGCCGTTACCGTGCGGGTCGCCATGACGCCTGCCCCCGTCCCCCTGGAAAGTCCACGCGCCCGGAGGTGGGTGCTCGCCGGGCTGTGGCTCTCGCTCGCCCTGGTGCTCTGGGCCTTTCGCGCCTCGGTGCTCCCGTTCGCCGGGGCGGGGCTGGTGGCCTACCTCGTCGCCCCGGTGGTGGACCTGCTCTCCCGGCAGAGGCTCGCCGGGCGCACCGTGCCCCGCTGGGTGGCCATCCTGTCCGTGTACGCGGCGTTCGCAGCGCTCTCGTACCTCGCGTTCGTGGCGCTGGTGCCCCAGCTCTACAGGGAGCTCGCCCGCGTGAGCGGCGAGGCGCGTGCGGTGATGACCCCCGGGCGCGTGGCCGAGGCCGCGCGGGAACTCGACGCCTGGCTCTCCACGCACGGCCTGCCGCTGGAGCTCTCCCGCCGTGCGCTGGAGGCCTCCGGGCAACCAGCGGACCCCGCTGCCCCCGCGGACCTCGCGCGGTCTCTCGAGCAGCTGGTGACGGATGGGGCCGAGCGTGCCGCGGCACTCGTCGCCGGGAACCTCGGGGAGATCGTCGGCTTCGGCCGGAAGGTGCTCGGGGCGCTCATCGCGGGCGTCTTCATGGTCTTCTTCCTGCTCATGGTCGCGGCGTTCATCAGCATCGACCAGGCGGCCATCCGCGCCTACCTCGGCACGCTCGTCCCCCCCGATTACGCACCGGACGCACGCTACCTGCTCGCCCGGGTGGACGCGTCACTCTCGGGCGTGGTGCGCGGCCAGCTCACCATCTGCCTCGTCAACGGCATCCTCACCGGCCTCGGGCTGCTGCTGTTCGAGGTGAAGTTCGCGTTCCTGCTCGCGACCGTCGCCGCGGTGTTCTCGCTCATCCCCATCTTCGGCAGCATCTTGAGCTCCATTCCCATCGTGGCGATCGCGCTCGCGGACGGGTGGCGGGCCGCGCTGGCCATCCTGCTGTGGATCATCGGGATCCACGCGCTCGAGGCCTACCTGCTCAACCCGCGCATCATGGGCTCCGCGGCGCGCATCCACCCCGTGGTGGTGGCGTTCGTGCTCATCGCCGGCGAGCAGGCGTTCGGCCTCGTGGGCGCCCTCTTCGCCGTCCCGGTCGCAGCCGTCTTCGTCGCCTGCTTCGACTACGCGCGGCTCAAGGCGCAGCCGCCCGCCGCGGCGCCGGGGATGCCTGGCGCCGCGGACTGAAGAGTAGTCGCGTAATCGCCCGCTGATGCGGACGGCGATCAGCTTCGAGCCGGTGGACGGGGGCGCTCGCGCATGGCGAGGGCCCCCGTTGTCGTTGATGGGTTGAGTCCGCGACACACGCGCGGGCCTGCAGGCATGAGGGACGGGCTCGAGCCAGAGCCTGCCTCGCTACGCGAGCGCGTCGACGAGGCGCTGGCCGTGCGCGGCAAGGTTGTGGGCGAGCGCCGTCAGCAGC
>JBDLRJ010000507.1:0-11020 GCA_039800145.1 Pseudomonadota bacterium
CGCCGTAGAGCGCGTCGAAGTCGGTGCCCGCGGAGCCGTAACGGAGAGCGGCCTCGTCCCGGCGGGCAGACTCGAGCCACCAGGCGAGGCCCACGCCCACCGTCGCGGCGCCGACCACCGCGGCCCCCCCGGTCGCGAGCCCAGCGCGGACCTGGTACGGGGAGGCCAACTGCTCCCACGCCCGCCTGCGCCGCTCGGCCCGCACCTCGGGGGCGAGCCCGGTCATGGGGTCATCCAGGGGATTGACGATCAGCACGTTCGTCACCGTCTGCTGCCGCTCCTGGAGGTTGGGCTTGATGGGGAGTTGGTCCCCGAGCGAGTTGCGGACCTCGAGCGCCGTGGAGCACAGCGGCAGCTTGTGCACCTTCCACGTGGGGCCCACCTTCGTTTCCCCCGCCCACACCTCTGCGTCCACGACGTTCCCCTTGCCGTCCACGGACTGGACCTTCAGTGCGGCGAGCCGGGGGACCGCCTCCACCTGGAGGGTGCGGGATTCGCCCCGCGCCAAGGAGAAGCGCTCACCCGTGGCTTCGAAGCAGGGGTCCTCCACCAGGACTTCGTGGGAGCCGTAGGGGAGGCGGCGCTTGTCCACCTCGCCCTCGACCGCCTTGCCATCCAGCGTGAACTTGATCCCCGGCGGCTGGACCTTGACGGTGAGGATGCCGAAGGTCGGCTGCAGCGTGAGCGAGATCTTCTGTTGGTTCTGGGTCGCCTTGAAGGGGGCGCGGGCCTCGTCGTAGTCGACGAGCTCCATCGTCACGTCGTGGTTGCCGCGCGGCACGGGCTTGGAGCAGGGCGTGGCGCTGCACAGCAGGGTGCCGTCGAGCCGGACGACCGCGCCCGGCGGGGTGCTCTCAAAGGTGCAGGCGACCGTGTCGTCGTCCTCCACGGTGAAGTCGTTGGAGACGGCGATCTTCCCGTTCGGACCCGCGGGCCCCTGTCGCCTGCGGCCCCGGCCCCGGCCGAGACCGAACGCGTCACGAACGAGCTCCGCCGTGGCGGGACGGACGAGGTCGAGCAGGGCCTTCTCCCTCGCGGCGGAGATCAGCTTCTGCTGGAGCAGCTGCCCCGAGCGCGTCTCGTAGGCCATGAGCGAGAGCATGAGCTCGCCATCCAGCTGGGTGACGCTGCCGGCGACGAAGAGGTCCACGCCGAGGTTGCGGGCCGTCTCGACCTCGCACTCGCCCTCCTTGCACTTCCCGCCCGTCAGCTTGAGGATCTCCAGCATGTTCTCGCGGGTGATGACGAGGGCGCCTTCGCCCCGCGTTTCGTTCGCCACCGAGCCGCGGCACTCGTCCGACAGCAACTCGGGGGACTGGACCTTCGCCCCCTGGAGGACCTTGAAATCGAAGACGGCAATCTTCTTGCCCTCGAGCGCTCCGGCCGTCTGGCCCAGGGCATCCAGGGACAGGGCGAAGAGCCCGACGAGCAGCATCCGCGCAGACATGTGGCGTCTTCTAGCACGGTGGGCGGCGTTCGCTGGTCGGGTACCGGGTGACATGGGGGGCAGCGGGTGGCACGCGGGGGCGCACGGTCGCTCCGTTCGCGGCGGACACCCTTCCTGCTTGGACGGCGGCGTGGAGCACCACGCGGTTCCCGTTCGAATCAGGGCCGAGCGGAACCGGAGTTGCGAGTTGCCCTGCCTTCAGCACCGCGGTACGTCTGCGGGCCGTGACGACGATCCGCTCCCCTCGCCGTGGGCTCCCGCTCCTGGCCCTCCCGCTCTGCCTCGCTGCCGGCTGCGCGGCGCCGCTGAGCCGCTACTACGTCGAGCCTGACACCCATCCGCCGGACGTGTGCCCTGCCCGCACGCACCTCGTGGGCCTCGGCAGCTCGAGGGAGGGGGCCGCCGCCGCAGAGCAGCTGGCGCGGGCGGACGTGTCGCGGAAGATCGCCCTGCAGCTCGAGGCCGAGTTCCGCTCCGAGCAGACCGATTCCATCGTCTCCACCAACGGCTCCACCGCCGTCTCCTCCGCGGAGCAGCGCGCGCAGCTCGTCCGCGAGACCACCTCGTTCGCCCACGCCGACCTCGCGCGGCGCAAGGTCGCCCCCGAGGAGAAGGACGGCCAGTCGTTCGTGATCGTCTGCCTCGACCGCCGCGAGGCCGCCGAGCGGCTGCTCGAGGAGCTCCGCCCCCAGGCCGAGCGGGCCCGTGCCGCCGAGGCCCGCACCCGCGCTGCCGCCGCCTCCCGCGACCGCGCCGCCTTCGCGGGCGGCTGGCGCGAGCTGCTCGGGGTCTGGCGCGCCGCCCGGCCCCAGCTGCTGCAGGTGCGGGCGCTCGTCGGGAAATCCCAGCTCGAGCTCGACTGGGACCGCGCCCGCACCCAGCTCGCCGCCGAGGCGGAGGCCCTGCGCAAGGGGCTCGTGTTCCGGCTCCAGGTGAATGGGGAGCTCCCGGACGACGTCAGGTCCAGCATGGCGGACGTGTTCGGCAAGGCGCTGACGCTGCTCGGTCCCGTGCGGGGGCTCGGGGCCTGTACGCCCGGCAGCGACGAGCTCGGGGTGAGCGTCTCCGCCCGGCCGAACTGCCGCCGCGGCAGCCTCGGCCACGCCTGCCGCCCGGACTTCACGGTCCGCGTGGAGGACTGCTCGGGCAGGGCCGCTCCCGCCGAGGCCAACCTCTCCGGCGCCGATCTCAACGGCGCAGATCCCACCGACGTCGCCCGCGCCCTGCGCAGGTCGCTGGCGCCCCTCACCCCCGAGCGCGCCCACTCGGAGCTCAAGTCCGTCGTCTCCACGCTCGCCCCGCTGTAACTTCCTCCGCCCCCATGGCCCACTCCCGCCCCCTCGTCCTCGCCCTGTCCCTCTGCGCCGCCCTGCCCGCGCTCGCGGACGAGTGCGCCGTGTCGAAGTCCGTGAACGTCCACGGGCCGCTCCGGGTGGGGGCGCCCGCGCCCGAGTTCGGCGGTTGGCTCCCGAGCAACGAGCTGTTCTCCTCCGCGCGCTTCATGAAGGAGCGCGCGGGCCAGGCCGTGGTGGTGTCCTTCTTCGCCAGCTGGTGCAAGCCCTGTCAGAAGGGGCTGCCCGTGCTCCAGAAGCTGAACGACGAACTCAAGGGCCGCGCCTCCGTGGTGCTCGTGGCGTTCGGCCACGACCGGGACGAGGTGAAGGCTTACCTGGAGGGCAAGGACATCACGCTGCCCGTGGTGCTGGACACCTACAAGAAGCAGTCGCAGAAGTTCGGCGTGGACACGGCGCTGCCGCGCACCTTCGTCGTGGACGCGGGCGGCAAGCTGGTCGCCGCGTTCGAGTGCGAGGGGCCGGACTTCGCCGAGCAGCTCAAGGCCGCGGTGACGCGGGCGACGGCGGCGAAGTAGGCGCCGGCCGCGGCGTGTACGCGCACCGGAACCCCACCGTGGCGTCGCGGTAGTCGTCGTTCAGGTTCGCCCCGTCCCGGAAGGACGGCTCGAGGTGCGCAGCGGGGCTGCTCCAGCCGGCACCCCGCAGCACGTGTGAAACCTTCGAGTCCTGGAGATTGTCCCCGCGCTGGAACGGGACCGGGTTCCAGCGGTCCGCCACCCACTCGCGGAGGTTCCCGCCGAGCTCGAAGATCCCGAGCGGCGTCGCCCCCGCCTCGTTCACGCCGATGTCCGCGTCCGAGCCGTCGCACGCCCCGTGGTTGGCGCGCCCGCACGCGGGCTCCTGGTTCCCCCACGGGAAACGCCGCCCCTCGGGGCCGCGCGCGGCGAACACCCACTCCGCCTCGGTGGGAAGCCGTCCCCCCGCAGTCCGGCAGGCCGCTGCAGCTTCGTTCCAGCTCACCGAGCTCCGGGCGCGTCGCCCCACGGGTAGCTTCGGGTAGCCGTGCCAGGCCTCCGTCTTGTCGAGGCAGAACGGCTCCAGCGCCAGCGGCGCACCGCCCTCCACCGCGAGCACCCCTCCCGGTACCAGCACCGCGTAGACCGGGCAGGCCAGGGCTCCACCCGGAGCCACTGCGCCGGGCTGCTGGGCCTGGGACACCTTCACCTGGACGGTACCGGCCGAGACGGTGACGGTGACGTCACCGGGGCTCGCCGGGGCAGTCCCGGCCACCGCGCCCTGGCCCTGTCCCGTCGTCGGCTGCGGGTTCGGCACAGTGGGCGCCACCTGCCACGGCACGGCCTGCGCAGGGGTTGGCTTTGCGCTCGCCGCGGCAGCAGGCCTGGCCGCGGCCTGTGTGGGTGTCGCCCCAAGCGGGTCGGCAGGAGGCGTTGGCACGAGGACCGCCTGCGCCTGCTGGAGCAGGCGAGCAGCCTCGGGGTTCCGTCCGCTGGCTGCCTCCGCCCGCGCCCGGTCCGCGAGCGCCTGGATGCGCGCGGGGCACGCGGCCTGGATGCGCTGGAAGACGTCGGGCCCGGAGGTTGAACCGGATTGCACGGCCAGGCCTGCCGCCGCGGTGCCCAGCGGGAGCGCGCACCGCTCGTCGTCGGTCAGCGGCACCGGGGCCTCCAGCACCGCGTGGGCCACCAGCCGGACCGTCACCTTCGTCCGCTCGAGGAGGATCTCCCGGTCCACGAGCAACAGCCTCCCGCTGAAGGATCCCTCGGTCACGCCCCGCTCCGCGAGCGCCGCCTTGATCAGCTCCGACTTCGCGCGCGCCTCGGCGCGGACGAGCACCACGCCCAGGTCGTTGCCGGTGGCCTGTCCCGAGCCCTCGAGCCGCTTCCCGGCCGACTCCAGCGAGCGTGGATCCCTCGGCCGGAACGAGGCATCCGCCACCCAGCCGGCGTCGGCCCGCGTGAGCTTCGTGTCGGCGGGGGCGGGCCCGTAGGCGTTGGACGCCGAGATCTCCAGGTCCACGCCGTTCGTCCGCCCCGAGACGAGCAGTCCGCCCCCGTCCCCGAGCGCCTGGGCCGCGAGCAGCGACGTGGCCCGCGCCACGCCCCGGCCCTGCGCGTCCGGTCCACCGAGCCCCAGCGCCCCGCTCCGGCGCATTCCCGGTGCAAGGCAGCCCGCGAGGGCGACAGCTGCGAGGGGGAGAATGAATGCGGGTCTCATGACTGGAGTCGATACCACGGGCCGTGTTACGACGCGCGCCACTTCCCGCAATGGCGCGGGTCGAGTTCCACGCGGAGCCTTCACTCATGAACACGCGGTTGGTCGTCTCGGGCGCACTCGTCGCCTCGCTTGCCCTCGCCGGTTGTGCCACCACCCCCACCAAGTCCACGTCCTTCGACGGCACCCCGGAGTGGGCCAATGGCGAGGCGCCCATCGGGTGCGGCATCGGGATGGCGAAGCACCTCGGCAACAAGAGCCTGACCCGCAACTCCGCCGTCAACATGGCGCGCGACGAACTGGCCCGTTCGCTCAGCACCAAGATGGAAGGCATGATGAAGCAGTACGCCGACCAGGGTGAGACGGCCGGGACCCAGTACAGCGAGCAGAAGAACACCCAGGTCGTGCGCTCCATCGTCGACCAGACGCTCAGCGGCACCGGGGTGAAGAAGACGGCCATGGTTGGGCAGGACTACTACGCGCTCGTTTGCATGGACCTCGCCGGCTTCAAGGGCCTCATCGACGACATGAACGGGATGAACGCCAAGATGAAGCAGGCGCTGAAGGCACGCGCGGACTCCGAGTTCGCGGACCTGGACCGCGTCCTGAAGGAGAGCCGCGCCGCGTCCGCGGAGTGAGTTCCGTGGAGGCAGCAGGGACGGGAGGACACCGGTGAGCCTGCCCGCGGTGGCGGGGGTGGTGGCCGGCGCCCTCCTGGCGCAGTCGTCCAGTCGGCCCCTGGAGGTCGACTGGACGCTGCTCGAAGACGAGGCCGCGCTCGAGTACCGCGTCGAGGCGGACGTCGTGAGCGGCCGGGCTTTCAGCGTGGAGGCGTTCATCGGCCCGAAGGGGCTGGAGCGCTTGATGGAGGGCGAGGGTGACGTCGCGCCTGCACTCGAGGGGCGTGGCGCCGGGGTCGGCGTGGCCCCGCGCGGGCTGCCCGCGGAGTTCGCGGCGCTGATGGCGCTGGCGGACCTGGCGCAGGCGGAGAGCTCCCGGCTCGAGTCGCGTTCGGAGACGCAGCAGGACGCGGCCCGGCTGACGCGGTCCACGAGCCTGCGGAACACGGCGCGGTTCAGCCCGTCTGCCGGCGTGGAGTGCGCGCAGCTGTCGCGTGGCACGTCGCTCGTGTCCCGGTCCGAGAGCTCTCCGTCGGCGCGCATCGAGGCGCTCGAGGGCTTCGAGGCGAGCGAGAGCGTGCGCGAGCGGCTGGGACTCGTGCACGAGCAAGGCGCGGTCCTCTGGTCCATGGGGCCCGAGGCCGGCGGCTACACGCTGCGCCTGCTGCTCACGGCGGAGGTGCGGGGGGGGACGTCCTCCAGTTGGTCGCTGTTGTGCAGGTCCGCCCGGCCCATCTTCGTCCGGGAGATGACGGGGCTCGCGTGGCAGGTCCGCGTGGTGGACGGCGCGTGGGAGGCCACGGTGCGGAGGGTGACGCGCCCCGCCCCGGCGCCGGAGAAGGACGGGCCTCCCGGCGCGGTGAAGTCAGCCGAGTGACGACGACGCGAGGTCGAGTACGTTCGGGCGTCATGTGGGCCCGGTTGCTCCTGTTCTCCGCTCTCGTCTTGTCCTCGTCAGCCGCAGCCCAGCGGGCGGGAGCGCTCGAAGGGAAGAAGATCGCGGTCCTCGAGTTCGCGGACGCGAGCGGGCTCGTGCAGGGGTTGCTCGAGACCATGTCCGACCAGGCGCGCGGCGCGGTCGTGGATGCCGCCCGCGGGGAGGGGGCCCTGGTCCTCACGCGCGAGAACATGCTGGAGGTGCTGAAGGCGACCGGGGGCCGGTGCGTGGAGGGCGAGTGCGAGGTGGAGACCGCCCGGAACCTCCAGGTGGAGTACTTCGTGACCGGGGCGTTCGCGGGACGTCCCGGCGCGCTGCTGCTCACGCTCAAGGTGTTCGACACGCGGACGGGGGCGTTGCTCGGACAGGTGTTGCTGAAGGCCGAGTCGGACATGGCGCTGCTGGAGTTGGTGCGGCCGCGCACGTCGCAGTTGGTCCGCGAGGCACTGGGCCTGGCGCGGGCGCCGCGGGTGGGCGTCCCCGCCGTGCAGGGAACCTCGCGACCGGGACAATTCGAGGAGACGCAGCCGGAGTTCGCCGCTGGCGACGCGGAAGACGTGCTGGTGAAGTTCGAGAGCGAGCCACCGGGGGCAACCGTCCGGCTCGACGGCGAGCTCCTCTGCCAGGCCTCCCCGTGCAGCAAGCGGGTGGCGGCCGGGCGTCACGAGGTGACCTTCGAGAAGGAGCGCTACGCGGCCTCGCGGGTTGCGGTGGTCGCAGCCCGCGGCTCAGTGGTGCGGGGTTCGCTGGCTCCGAAGTTCGGTTGGCTGGACATCGAGACGGACGTGCCGGGCGTGTCGGTGATCCTCGACGGCGTGGATGCTGGCAAGACGCCCCTCGCTTCGCGGGAGGCCGGGCCCGGACTGGTGGAGGTGGCCGTGTCGGACCGGTGCTTCATGCGCACCGGTGAGCGCGTCCTCCTGGGCGCCGGGGAGCGGCGGACGGTGCGGCTCTCCGCGCGCCCGAAGCTGGCCGGGCTCAAGGTGAACGCCGTGGACGACCGGGGGAATGATCTCGAGGGCCGCGTGTGGGTGGACGGCCGGGACGCGGGAGAGGCCGGCGCCGTGCTGAAGGTCCCGGTGTGCAGCCAGCAGGCGTCGGTCACCCTGGGAAGCGGCGAGTGGCGGACCTCCCTGCGCCTCGAGGAGGGGCGGGTGACGGTGCTCGAGGCGAAAGTCATCGGAAGCGCTGGCGCCGGCACCGGTCCGCGCGAAGCGGTGGGCATCGGGCCCGTCGCCGTGAAGGGGGGCAGCACCGCCACCCAGGCCGGGAGCCAGGAAGCCGAGGTCCAGGCCAGGACCACGCTGGAGACGGCCGAGGTGGAGAGCACCACGGTGGACCGCGACCAGCTCTCCCGGTACGTGAAGTCGCGCTTGCGCGCCGTCACCTCCTGCTACGAAAAGGAGCTGAAGCGGAACCCGTCCCTGAAGGGCCGCGTGGTGGTCCAGTTCACCATCAAGCCGGACGGGCGCACGACCGACGTCAACGTGAACGAGAATACCGTCGGCAGCGACGCGGTGGCCCAGTGCATCCGCTTCCTCATCCGCGCGTGGACCTTCCCGTTCAAGCCGGAAAAGGAGGCCACGGTCGCCTACCCGTTTTCATTTGCACCGGCGAACTGACGGTCGCGCGTCAGTTGTACCCGCGCGCCACCGACTCGAACTTGGTGAACGAGGAGAAGAACACCAGGTCCACCTCACCGGTGGGGCCATTGCGCTGCTTGGCGACGATGAGCTGGACGGGGATGCCCGCGTTGTAACCCCCGCCCCCACCGCCGCCCGCGGCCGGGTCTCCACCGCCGCCTCCGCCCTCGCCGCCGCCCTCCTCGTTGCGGTGGATGAACATCACCACGTCCGCGTCCTGCTCGATGGCGCCCGACTCGCGCAGGTCCGACAGCATGGGCTTGCCGTCCTTGCGCTCCTCCACCTTACGGCTGAGCTGCGAGAGCGCCAGGATGGGCACGTCCAGCTCCTTGGACAGCTGCTTCAGGCTGCGGGAGATCTCCGCCACCTCCAGCTGGCGGCTCTCCACCTTGCCCTTCTGGTGCATGAGCTGGAGGTAGTCGATGACGAGCAGCCCCAGCTTCTCGTGCTTCTGCTTGAGCCGCCGCGCCTTGGCGCGGAGATCAAACGGTGACAGCCCGCCGGTGTCGTCGATGTACAGCGGCGCCCCGAACAGGTCTCCGGCCACCTGGACGAACTTCTCGTCCTCGTGGGGGGTGAGCCGCCCGCCGCGCAGCTTCTTCATGTCCACCCGCGCCTGGGACGCGAGCAGGCGCATGAGCAGCTGGTCCGCCGGCATTTCCAGCGAGAAGATCCCCACCGGCAGCTTGTCCTTCACGGCGATGTTCACCGCCATGTTCATGGCGAGCGACGTCTTCCCGATGCCGGGCCGCGCCGCGAGGATGAGGAGCTCTCCGCCGTGGAACCCCGTCAGCAGGTGGTCCAGGTCCACGTAGCCCGAGGCCACGCCGGTGATGCCCGTGGCGTTGGCCTTCATCTTGTCCATCAGCTCCAGCGTCTTCGACATCAGCTGGGACACCGGGACCAGGTCGCCCTCGCGCTTCTTCTCCGCGAGCACGAACACCTTCCGCTCGGCCTCGTCCAGGAGCGCCGCCAACTCGCCCGTGGCAGAGCTCGCCAGCTCCTGGATCTCCCGCCCCGCGTTGGCGAGCCGCCGGCGCACCGCCTGGTCCCGCACGATGCCCGCGTACTCCACCGCGTTGTGCGTGACGGGCACCTCCTGGTCCAGCGTCATCAGGTAGGTGGGCCCGCCCACCGCCGCGAGCTTGCCCTCCGTCTTCAGCCGCTCGGACAGCGTGACGTGGTCGACGCGCGCGCTGGTGCGGTCCAGCGACAGCATGGCCTCGAAGATGGCCCCGTGCGCCGTGGAGCTGAAATCGTCCGGCCCCACCAGCTTGCCCACGTCCGTGATGAGCTGGTTGTCCGTGAGGATGGCGCCCAGCACCGCGCGCTCGGCGGCGAGATCTTCGTGGAGCCGGGACGCCCCGGGGAAGTGCGAGAAGTCGTTGGTGGCCATGGCGGGCGCGCAGTCTAGCGGACGAGGCTGACGAAATGGCCGGGGCCGCCGTCCCGCGCGCGTTGGAAGCGCGGGAGCAAGCGGCCCCGGGTGCTGCAGGGAAACGCGGGAGGCCTTACTCGGCCACCACGTCCACCTTGACCTTGGCGGTCACGTCGCGGTGCAGGCGCACCTCCACCTCGTAGCTGCCGAGCGCCTTGATGGGCTCGGGCAGGTGGATGGAGCGGCGGTCCACGGTCTGCTTCGCCGCGGCCAGCGCCTCGGCGATGTCCAGGACGGTGACGGAGCCGAAGAGCTTGTCCTGCTCGCCCACCTTGCGGGCGATCTTCACCGCCACGCCGGAGAGGGACTTCGCAGAGGCCTCGGCGCCGGCGCGGAGCTTCGCCTGGCGGGCCGTGATGACGGCGCGCTCGTGCTCGAGCTGCCGCTTGTTCTGCTCGCTCGCGAGCACCGCGAGCTTGCGGGGCAGCAGGAAGTTTCGGCCGTAGCCGTCCTTCACGCTCACGAGCTCGCCGCTCTTGCCCAGGTTGGGGACGTCCTCACGCAGGATGACTTGCATGGTCGTTCAGTCCTTTCGTGCGCGGGTGGGCAACTAGCCCATCACCACGGTGTAGGGGAGGAGGGCCAGGCCGCGGCTGCGCTTCACCGCCACCGCCACCGCGCGCTGGTGCTTGGCGCAGTTGCCCGAGATGCGGCGCGGGATGATCTTGCCGCGCTCGGTGACGAAGTACTTCATCGTCGCCTGGTCCTTGAAGTCCACCTTGGCGTTCTTGTCCGCGCAGAAGCGGCAAACCTTCTTGCGGCCAAAGCCACGGCCGCCGCGCTTGTCATCGCCCTCGGCGCCGTCACCGCGGTCGCCACGGTCGCCGCGATCACCACGGTCGCCGCCACGGTCACCGCCGCGGGAATCACGGGAGCCGCCGCCGAAGCGGGCGCCACCCTGGGAGCTACGGGTATCAGTCGTCATGGAATGTGTCTCCGTTCAGGAATGAGTGAGAGAGAAGGGCTCAGGCCTCTTCGGCCACGTCCTCTTCACCGGCGTCCGGGCCCAGGTCGTCACCGCCGCGGAACTCGCGCTCCGGGGCGCCCACGGGGCGGTTGTCGTCCACGTCACCGGCGAGCTTCACGTCCTGCTCCACCGCGCGGGACTCGGGATCCACGTCCTCGGCGATCTTGATCGAGAGGAAGCGGGTGACCTCGTCGATGTTGCGGAGGTTGCGCTCCACCTCGGCCACCAGCGGGCTGCCGCCCAGGTAGTGGGCGTGCACGTAGATGGCGCGGGGCTGCTTTGCCACCGGGTAGGTGGTCCGCTTCTTCCCCCAGATGGTGAACTTGAGGGCCTTGCCGCCCTCGCGGTTGATGATGCCGCGGACGCGCTCCTTGAGCTTGTCCACGTTGTCGTCGGTCAGCTCCGGCTTGACGAGGAAGACGGTCTCGTACTCGCGGAGGT
>JBDLRJ010000508.1:0-4947 GCA_039800145.1 Pseudomonadota bacterium
GAGCAGCGCCACCTGCACCTCGGGAGAGCCGGTGTCCTTCTCGTGCGTCTGGAACTTCTTCACCAGCTCTGCCTTGCGCTCCTGGAGTGCCGCCATGGTGCTTCCTCTTTCGTGTCCCGCCCCGGTGGAGTGTGAACGTCACGCCCTGGTCCGCGAGGGGGTACAGGCCGGGCGCGCGCGCTTATAGGCGCGGGCCCGTCACTGGGTCAACGTCACGCCGGCCGCTGCCGGCCGGCCGCCAAGGCACAGCTCACCCGCGAGCCCACCGGCCGGCCCGCCCCAGAGCCCCAGCAGCCGCGGGCGCCCGTCCTGGTCGCCCGGGAGACAGCCCCGCAGCCCCGGGTAGAGCGCCAGCAGCGTGTCCCACAGCTCCGCGGCATCCGCCCCGGGCGGCAACCCCAGCTCCAGCCGCCGCCGGCCCTCCATCACCCGCCAGAGTGCCGGGGCCACGTGGACCGTGACGTTCATGGGGCGGCGAGCACCCGCGCGTAGCGCAGCCGGGCCCCGTCCACCTCGGCCACCGCCAGGAGCTTCCCGCCCGGTCCCGTCACCCGCAGCTTCCCCTGCCCCTCGAACTGGGAGAACCCCTCGAGCGGCACCCCGTGGCTCACCCGCTCCGCCCCGGCCGCGTCCACCCGCACCTCGGGAAGCTCCGAGAGCGCCTCCTCCACCGGCACGAGCCTCTTCGAGAGCTCCGCCGGCGCCTCCCGCGCGAGCTGTTCCAGCTGCTGCAGGGGCAGCGCCTGGGCCAGCGTGAAGGGGCCGCTGCGCGTGCGGCGAAGCGCCGAGAGGTGCGCGCCGCACCCCAGCACCCGCCCCAGCTCGTGCGCGAGCGTGCGGACGAAGAAGCCCTTGCTGCAGTGGACCACCAGCCGCAGCTCCCGCTCCGAGCGGTCCACGCACCGGAGCTGGTGCACGGTCACCTGCCGCGCGGCGCGCTCCACCTCCTTGCCCTCGCGCGCAAGTTCGTACAACCTCTTCCCCTGCACCTTCACCGCCGAGTACATGGGCGGCACCTGCAGGAACGTTCCACGGAAGCGGTCCAGGGCGGCCTCCAGCACCTCCGTCCCGAGCCCCGGCACGGGGGCACTCGCGGTCACCTTGCCGGTCGCGTCCTGGGTGTCCGTCTCCTCGCCCAGGCGCACCACCGCCTCGTACGCCTTGTCCCGCTCCGTGACGTAGCCCGCGACCCGAGTGGCATCCCCCAGGCAGAGCGGCAGCACGCCCGTGGCAGCGGGATCCAACGTCCCGGTGTGGCCCACCTTCGGGATGCGCAGCAGGCTCCTCACCCGCCGCACCACGTCGAAGGACGTGGGGCCGGGCGGCTTGTCCACCACGAGGATCCCGTGAAGGTGCGCGTCCACGCCGCGGCCTCCCCCTACCAGCCTTCCTTCGTCTTCACCTGCTTGAGCAGCCGCTCGATCTTGTCCCCCTCGCCGAGCGACTCGTCGAAGGTGAAGAAGATCTCCGGGGAGACGCGCAGCTTCACGCGCGCCGTCACCTCGCGCCGCACGAAGCCGCGGGCCGCCTCCAGCCCCTCCGCGGTGGCCCGCTTCTGCTCCTCGTTCCCGATGAGCGAGTAGAACACCCGCGCCACCCGGAGGTCCGGCGAGACCTTCACCCCGGTGAGCGTGATGTACCCGATGCGCGGATCCCTCAGCTCGCCCCGCGTCAGCAGGTCCGCGATGGCTGCGCGGATCTCCGCCCCCACCCTGTCCGGCCGTCTCGCCGTGCTCATGGCTTCTCCCAGTCCCGCGGGTTGCGCAGGCTGCGCGCCCGCACCTTCGCCTCGTCCGTCGTGAGCCCGCCCGGGGGCCCGCCCTTGCCCGGCGCCCGGCGCGTGGGGGCGCCCTTCGCCCCGCCGTCACCGTGCCGCTCGTCCCAGTCCCCGAGCCCCTCCGCCTCCGCCAGGCTCCGCTCGCCCGGCTGCAGCTTGAGCGACAGGTGCCGCTCGATGGCCGCCTGGCTCCCCGTGTCCCCGTAGAGCCGGTCCCCGAGCGCGAGTATCTCCAACTCCCGCTCCACCACCGGCGCCACGTACATCTGGTCCACGAAGTCCAGCACCTTGTCCATCTGCTCGTTCACGTGCCGGCGGTCATTGCCCACGAGCGACAGCGCCAGTTCCGCGCGCTGCGCGCTGTCCAACGGCCCCACCTCTGCCGCGGACACGTTGAAGCGCGCGCGCACCCGGTCGAGCACCCGGCGCACCACCTGCCGCCGGGCCTTGAGCGAACCGCCTTCCGGGACCTGCAGCGTGACGCGGGCGACGCAGACGAACATACCCATGGGCCTCCTGCCTGCTCCGCCTCACCCCACGCTGCCCTGCCGGCCTTGGCCGGTCAGGTGAGGCTCTGGCGCGTCTCCTCCACCTCGTACGCCTCGATGATGTCCCCGGGCTGCAGGTCCGTGCAGTTGTCGAGCCCAATGCCGCACTCGAACCCCTGGGCAACCTCCTTCACGTCGTCCTTGAAGCGCCGCAGGGACGCGACCTTGCCCGCGTACACCTGCTTGCCCCCGCGCCACAGCCGCGCGAACGCCGCCCGGGTCACCTTGCCCTCGAGGATGGACGAACCCGCGATGGTGCCCAGCTTCGGCACGTTGAACAGGTTGCGCACCTCCGCCCGGCCCAGCTTCTTCTCCGTCCGGATGGGCTCGAGCAGGTCCTCCATGCGGGCCCGGATGCCGTCCAGCAGCTCGTAGATGATGCTGAAGGTGACCAGCTCCACCTCCTGCGCCTTGGCCGTGGCCTCCGCGCCGGACTCGGGGCGGCTGTTGAAGCCCACCACCAGCGCCTTCGTGGCCGAGGCCATCATCACGTCCGTCTCGGTCATCATCCCCACGCCCTTGTGGACGATGTCCACCTTGACCTTGGGGCCGGACAGCTTCAGCACCGCGTCCGCCACCGCCTCGAGGCTGCCCTGCACGTCCGCCTTCAGCACCACGCGGAGCTCCTTCTGGTCGGACTGCTTCATCCGGGCCAGCAGGCCGTCCAGCGTGTCCTTGGACGTCTTTGCAGCGTTCACCTGGCGCGCCTTGAACGCGCGGTGCTCGGCGATCTCCTTCGCCGCCCGCTCGTCCGCCACCGCGTTGATGACGTCACCGGCCGTGGGCACGCCGGACAGGCCGATCACCTCCGCCGAGTAGCCGGGCTTGATCTCCTCCACCGCGTTGCCCAGGTCGTCGCGGAGCGCGCGCACGCGCCCGTAGTGCACGCCGGACACCACCGCGTCACCGAGCCGCAGCGTGCCTTCCTGCACCAGCACGCTCGCCACCGGGCCGCGCCCCTTCTCCAGCTTGGCCTCCAGGATGGTGCCCACCGCCGGCAGCGTGGGGTTGGCCTTGAGATCCAACACCTCCGCCTGCAGCAGCACGTTCTCGAGCAGCAGCTCCAGGTTCTGCCGCTTCTTCGCGGAGACCGGCACCATCTGCACGTCACCGCCCCAGTCCTCGGCCAGCACGTTCTGGTCCGCGAGCTCCTTCTTGACGCGGTCCGGGTTGGCCCCCGGCAGGTCCACCTTGTTGATGGCCACCACCAGCGGCACCTCTGCCTCGCGCGCCTTCTGGATGGCCTCGCGCGTCTGCGGCATCACGCCGTCGTCCGCCGCCACCACGAGGATGACGATGTCCGTGATGTTCGCGCCGCGGCTGCGCATGGCGCTGAAGGCCTCGTGGCCCGGCGTGTCCAGGAACGTGATGTCCCCGGCGTCCGTGCTCACCGTGTACGCCCCGATGTGCTGCGTGATGCCACCGGCCTCGCCCGCGGCCACGTTGGCCTGCCGCAGCGCGTCCAGGAGGCTCGTCTTGCCGTGGTCCACGTGGCCCATGACCGTCACCACCGGCGGCCGGCCCGTGTTGTCCTCGTCGCGGTCCTCCACCTCGGGGATCATGTCCTCCACTTCGAAGCCGACCTTCTCCACCTTCCAGCCGTAGTCGGAGGCGAGGATCTCCGCGGTGTCCACGTCCACCATCTGGTTGGCCGTGGCCATCTTCCCGCCGGTCATCAGCTTCTTGATGATGTCCGCGATCCGCACGCCCATCCGCTGGGCGAGGTCCGAGACGGTGATGCCTTCCTGCAGCTTGATGACCTTCTTGTCTTCGGACATCTGGGTGATCTGGGTCTTCAGTCCCTTCTTGGTGGGCTTCTTCTTCTTGCCGCGCAGCGGCAATGCCACCCGCCCGAACATGAGATCCGTGATCTCCTGCCGGGACGGCGCCCCGTCCTTCTCCGGGGTCCGCTTGGTGGGCCGCTTGTCCTTGTTCTTGCTGACGTCAACGAAGTCCTTGCCGCGGCCGAACCCGTCCGGGACGACCTTCAGTTCCCGCACCTCACCAATGGCCTTGCGGCCCGGGGCGACCGGGATGTTCTTGTGCGCGTTGGACGCGGGCGTGACGCGCCGCACCTGGATGAGCGGGCGGCTGATGACCACCGCCTGCGTCGCCGTGGGCTTCAGCGTGCGCGGGTCCACCGCGGGCTGCGCCGCCACCGCGGGCACGCCGGGCATGGAGGGCACCGGGTGGGCCGGGGGCACGCCTGCCGCGCCCGGCGCCGACGTGGCCTGGCCGGGGGCCGTGGGGCGAACCACCGAGGGCGGCACGACGACGGCCGGACGCACGGAGGGAGGAACTGCCGGCCGAGGCGCGGTGGGAGCCGCGGCCACCGGGGCCGGGGGCTGCACCGCGGGGGGCGCAGCGGGCGCCACGGGGGCAGCGACCGGCGTGGAGGGCTGAGCGGACACCGGGGTCGGCGCCGAAGCCACCGGCGCAGCAGCCACGGGCGCCGCCGGGGCGGCGGGCTCCGCCACCACGTGCGTCGCGGGAGCGGTCACCACGGGAGCCGGCTCCGCAGACGCGGCGGGGGCCGGTGCAGCGGCCACGGGCGCCTCGGGCTCGGCAGGCTGTGCAGGCGCGGCCTCCACGGGAGCGGCCACGGCAGCAGGGGCAGGGCCA
>JBDLRJ010000509.1:0-5043 GCA_039800145.1 Pseudomonadota bacterium
AGAGGATCTCGCCGGACCGGGCGTCCACGAAGGCGTGGATCTGCAGCAGCCCCTTGCGCAGGTGGAGATCCCACGCGAGCCGGTAATCCACCTTCGACGAGACGGCCCCGACGCGGCCCGAACCTCGCTCCACCGGGAGCAGCATCAGCTCGGCGCTCTGCGCGTCCGGCGACAATGCCTCAGACCGGTCCACCGAGGAGGCCTCGGGCTTGCCGTCCTGGCCGAACACCGTGACGTCCAGCGATCCCTGGAAGCCCTGGAGTGCCGCGACGGCCCCTGATGCGGTCAGGTTGGGCGTGACGTCCAACGCTGCGTCCATGGGAAGCAGTCGCGCATTGAGCGCATGGAGGTTGCCCGCGGGATCGAAGAGACCCGTGGCGTGCTGCCCGTACACGGGAACGCCCTTGAACATCCTTTGGAGCGACTGGACCTGCAGCCCCGCGGCCTGCCCGAGCTCCTGTGACTGCGCCGCAGCTCCACCGAATTGACCGTCGTTGGTGGGATCCCTCCGAAGCTGCAGCTCCTCCTCGGCATTTTCGAGGTGGAAAGGGCCCTTGAACCGCGTGAAGAACTCCAGCATCGCCTCGGCGCGGGCCGTCTCCGTCGTGCCACGCGACTCTGCGAGCGGCGCCGCCGTGGCGGGATTCTCACGCGAGACCAGTGCGGGGCTCGCCACCGCAGAGATCTCCCCGGTCACCGCGCCGTACCGCACGGCCACCCCGGGCAGCGCGGCGTGCAGCGTTGCCGTCAGCGCCACCGTCTGCTGGCTTGGCGCCAGGGCGGTGGTCACGGTGGCGGGGCGACCTGCGTCCACCTCCGTGCCGGCGTCCTGTTCAGCGCCTCCGTCCGCTGGCTCCTTTCGGGCGTTGGGCAGGTTGCAGCCCGAGACGAGCACCACGAGCAACAGACCGAACAGCGACGCGCGAAGGAACGACGACCGCTGCATGCAGGAGGCTCCTGGGAACGTGAAGGGTCGTCCTCGTACCCGCTCCTGCAAAAACGAACAAGCGGGCTCAGGCCACCCCACCTGCACCCAGCGGGTGCTCCGTGGTGGCCCCCCGATCACACCTCGTTCGGCAGGTGAACCCTGGACTCGGAGACCAGCACCTTTTCACCGGGCCCGGGCGCCGTGATGATCAGCAGCTGCCCTTCCCACGTGGCGCGGCCCTGGATGGAGACCGTCTCTCCCTCGGTGAGGGTCCCCTCGCTCCAGTGCTCGGGCGTGTAGGTCCCCTTGCCTCCCGGCAGGTGGGCCGCGAGGAAGGCGGCGAGGCGGCGAGCAATCACCTCGTGCTCCCGCGGGCGCTCGCGGCGGTTCGGTCGAAGCGCGAGCTCCAGCGCGTCCGTCCGCACCAGCGCCCGCCCCGTGCCGTCCTCCACGTAGAACGCCGCCCAGTCCGCCTTGAGGAGCGTCTCCGCGGACTGGTTGCCGCCAACGGACACAGGCCCCACCGAGATCTCGATCGGCAGTCCCGCGCTCCGGGCCGTCACGGACAGCTGCCACGCCAGGCATGTCGCCTCGCGGACCGGAGACAGCAGCGGCGCCTCGGCCGGAACCGCCGTCCCCACGATGCGCACCACTGCGCCCTCCGGGACGTCGCGGATGGCGACGACCGGCTCCCCTGCCATCCGCTCCATCTCGGTCTTGCCGAAAGAGGCGATCAGCAGCAACCCCAACACCGCTGCCGCGGCGAAGACGTAGAGCAGGATCTCCATCTGAGACAGCCTCCCGGACGACTACGCCGTCCCGCCCGGCTGCGCCTCCGTCGTCGCGGCGCCTCGCCCTTCCAGCACCCGGAAGAAGGCCCGGAAGTAGTTCACCATGGAGATGAGCGAGAACAGCGTGGAGCCGTAGATGCACACCCGGCCCACCATGTTGAAGTTCACCGGCCCCTTCCACACGCCCAGGTCCAGCACGTGCGTGTAGTGCGCGCAGAGGGCAATGATCCCCACCAGCTGCAGGCTGGTCTTCCACTTCCCTTCCTGCCCCGCGGCGATCACCAGCCCCTCGCTCGCGGCGATCTGCCGGAGCCCCGTGACGATCAACTCCCGCGCGAGCAACACGATGGTGATCCACGCCGGGATCCGTCCCAGCTTCACCATCATCACCAGCGCCGCCATCACGATGAGCTTGTCCGCGAGCGGGTCCAGGAACTTCCCCGTCACCGTCACCAGGTTCCACTTCCGCGCCAGGTACCCGTCGATGATGTCCGTCACCGACGCCACCACGTAGAGCAGCGCCGCCATCAGCGACATCCACGGGTCCGCGTCGTACGTGAACCACACGAACAGCGGGATGATGAGGATTCGCCCCACCGTCAGCATGTTCGGCAGGTTCCAGAACTCCTGCAGCAGCACCGACGGCTTGCGCCCCGCTCGCTTCGCCGCGCGCCGGGCCGCCTTCTCCTCCCGCTTCCGCTCGCGCGCCTCCCGCTTGAGCTGCCGCTTCGTCACGGCGTCCACGGCCGCTCCTGGCTCTCCGCGGGTGCAGCCTCCCCGCGCTGCCCCGCCCCACCCTGCAGCTTCTCCTTGTACTTCCAGTACAGCCCCAGGACCTTCTTCACGTACGCCTGCGTCTCCGCGTACGGCGGCACCTTCCCCCCGTACTTCACCACCGCCTCGGGGCCGGCGTTGTACGCCGCCACCATCTTCACCATGTCCCCGTCGAACCGGTTGGCGAGCACCCGCAGGTACCTCACCCCACCCTCGATGTTCTGCTGCTTGTCGAACAGGTCGGACACGTACATCTCCCGCGCCGTCCCCGGCATCAGCTGCATCAGCCCGGACGCCCCCTTGTTCGACAACGCCATGGGGTTGAAGTTGCTCTCCGTGTGCATCACCGCCAGCACCAGCGCCCGCGGGATCTTGTACCGGTCCGCCGCCGCGATGATGGCCCCGTCCAACTCCTCCGTGTTCGCGCGCGCCTTGGGCACCGGCACCGGCGCGTCCTTGGCCGGCGCGGGCGTGAAGGACTTCCCCATCCGCCGCGCCTTGCGCCCGGACGGCTGCACGTTCGTGTACACCACCGTGCCGTCGTCCTCCGTGTAGGTGAACACGTCCCCGGCGCCCGCCGCCAGCGGGAGCGCACAACACACCAGGGCTGCGAGGAGACGAGCGTGGAACACCGCTGCGCACCTTAGTTTCGCCGCTCCCGCCGCTCAAGGAATGCGGCTTGTCTCCCGCCCCCCCGTTCGTTAGGCACCCGCCCCATGGTCCAGGCGTTCGATTTCCTCGTGCTCGGCGGCGGGGTGGCCGGGCTCTCCTTTGCCCTCGAAGCGGCTGCCCACGGCACCGTGGCCGTCCTCACCAAGCGCGCCCGCGGCGAGTGCAACACCGTCTACGCCCAGGGCGGGATCGCCGCCGTGCTCGCCCCGGACGACGACTTCGAGGCCCACATCCAGGACACCCTCACCGCGGGCGCCGGGCTCTGCCACCGGGACGCCGTGGAGGTGACCGTCCGCGAGGGCCCCGCCCGCATCCGCAAGCTCGTGGAGCTCGGCGCCGGGTTCGACCGGAGGCAGAACGGCGAGTGGGATCTCACCCGCGAGGGAGGCCACAGCCGCCGCCGCGTCATCCACGCCGGGGACATCACCGGCCGCGAGCTCGAGCGCGCCCTGCTGGCCGCCTGCGACGATCAACCCAACATCCAGTTCTTCCCGGACGCCACCGGCGTGGACCTCGTCCGCGACAAGGCGGACGCCACCGGCCGCGTGCTCGGTGCCTACGTGCTGCTCGGGGACGGCACCGTGCAGACCTTCCTCGGCCGGGCCACCGTGCTCGCCACCGGCGGGGCCGGGAAGGTCTACCTCTACACGTCCAACCCGGACGTGGCGACCGGTGACGGCGTGGCCATGGCCTTCCGCGCCGGGGCCCGCGTGGCCAACATGGAGTTCTACCAATTCCATCCCACCTGCCTCTTCCACCCCGAGGCCAAGAGCTTCCTCATCTCCGAGGCCCTGCGCGGCGAGGGCGGCCTCCTCCGCCTGCGCAGCGGTGATCGCTTCATGGAGCGCTACCACCCGCTGCGCGAGCTCGCCCCCCGCGACATCGTGGCCCGCGCCATCGACGCGGAGCTCAAGCGCACCGGCAACGACTGCGTCTTCCTCGACATGACCCACCTGGGGCGCACGTTCGTCATGGAGCGCTTCCCGAACATCTACGCCACCTGCAAGGAGTTCGGCGTCGACATGGCCGTGCAGCCCATCCCCGTGGTGCCGGCTGCCCACTACATGTGCGGCGGCGTGGTGACGGATCTCCACGGCCGCACCGACGTGCCGGGGCTCTACGCGCTGGGCGAGGTGTCCTGCACCGGGCTCCACGGCGCCAACCGGCTCGCCTCGAACTCGCTGCTCGAGGGGCTCGTCTTCGGCCACCGCGCCGCCGCCGAGGCCGCGCTCGAGGTGAAGGCCCGCCGCGGCGCCCCCGCCCACACCCCGCCCCCGTGGGATCCCGGCGCCGCCGTGGAGTCCGACGAGTCCGTCGTCGTCACCCAGAACTGGGACGAGGTGCGGCGCCTCATGTGGAACTACGTCGGCATCGTCCGCACGGACAAGCGGCTGCAGCGCGCCCGCCGCCGCCTGCAGATGCTCCGCGAGGAGATCCGCGACTACTACTGGCGCTTCAAGATCACCCGGGACGTCATCGAGCTGCGCAACATCGCGGACGTGGCGGGCCTCATCGTGGAGTGTGCCAGCCGCCGCCGCGAGAGCCGCGGGCTCCACTACACGCTGGACTGCCCCGAGCCCGATGACCGGCTCGCGCAGGACACGGTGCTGCGCCGGGACGAGCAGGCGTGACCCTCCGCCGCGGACAGGTGATGGACTCGCCGTGGGACGACGCGGGGGCGCCGCCGCCGCCTCCGCCGCCCCCGCCCCGCTGGGACCCGCCGTTCATCTCGTGGCTGCTGCTCGGCGGCAGCGTGGCGCTCACGCTCGCCGCGATGGCCCTGCCCGGCCTCACGGGGATCACCTGGCTCCTCGGGGAACAGGTGGAGCGCGGGGAGTGGTACCGGCTGCTCTCCACCGTGTTCATGCACGGCGGGCT
>JBDLRJ010000510.1:0-2686 GCA_039800145.1 Pseudomonadota bacterium
TCTTGATGTAGGCCCAGATCTTCTTGGTGGCCTCGGTGCGCGGCAGGGGCTTCGCGCCGACGACCTCGGCGAGCGCCGCGGACGGGGTCAGCTCCTTCATGAACGCCGCGTTCGGCTTGCGGGCGGCGGGCTTCTTCGCGGCGGGCTTCTTGGTAGCGGCGGGCTTCTTGGCGGCCATGTGTATGTCTCCTCCCCTCAAGGGGACGTTGATTCGGGCTTGAAACAAGCACCGAAGTGGGGGTGACCTAGCACGCCTCGAGAGGAAAAAAACAGCCCTGTTGCAGTTTTTCCCTCTCGGGCCCCCTCTGCAGCCCCCTGGAGATCCCCATGCAGGCACTCGTCACCGGCGCCAACGGCTTCCTCGGGAGCGCCCTCTGCAGGCGCCTCTGCGCCGAGGGACACGGCGTGCGCGCGCTCGTGCGCGGCGGCTCGGACGGACGTGCCTTGGACGGTCTTGCACTCACGCGCGTCACCGGGGACGTCACGCGGCCGGACACGCTCGGCCCGGCCCTGGAGGGCGTGGAGGTGGTCTTCCACCTCGCGGGCCTGAGGCGCAGCCCCGCCCGCGCGGACTTCTTCGCCGTCAACACGGAGGGCACGCGGAACGCCTGTGAAGCCATGGTGCGCAGCGCCACCGCGCGCAGGCTGGTCTTCTGCGGCTCGCTCTCCGCGCTCGGCCCTTCCCGCCCCGGCCACCCGCACGGCGAGTCCGCGCCCTTCGCCCCCACCGAGTGGTACGGCGAGTCCAAGCGGGACGCGGAGCAGCTCGCCCACGCTTACGGGGACAGGCTGGAGGTCACGACCATCCGCCCCGCGCGCATCGTGGGCCCGGGCGACCACGAGAACCTCGCCTTCTTCAAGCTGGTCGCCCGCGGGCTGCGGCTGGTGCTGGGCGGGGGCCCGCGGCCCCTGAACCTGGTGGACGTGGAGGACGTGGTGTCCCAGCTGCTCGTCCAGGCCACGCACCCTGCCGCCGTGGGCGAGGCCTTCTTCTGCGCGGGGCGCGAGGAGGTGTCGCTCGAGTGGCTCGAGGACCGCGTGGCGGAGGCGCTGGGGGTGACGCCGCGCACCGTGTACGTCCCGGCCGCCGTGCTGCGGGGGCTCGCGGCCGGTGCGGACGTGGCCTCCTCGCTCACCGGGAAGAAGCTCCCGCTCAACCGGAAGCTCGCCGCCCAGCTGCTCGCCCCGGCGTGGACGTGCCGCACGGACAAGGCCGAGCGGCTGCTCGGCCACGTGAGCGCACGGTCCCTGGCCGAGTCCACCCGCGCGAGCGCGCTCTGGTACCGGGCGCAGGGTTGGCTGTGAGCCGTGGCGCACCCGGGAACCCCGTGCTAAGGGCCGCAGGCCTCACGCCATGACGACGACGTTGACCAAGGCCGCTTTCTACGACGTGGACGGGACGCTCATCCGCACCAACGTCGTCCACGCCTACGCGTACTACGCGATGAACCGCGGCAGCGTGCTGGGCACGCTCGGGCGGACGCTCGGCACCGCCGTCTCGCTGCCGCTGTTCGGCGTCATGGACTCGTTCAACCGCAAGGTCTTCAACGAGTTCTTCTACCGGTACTACGAGGGTCTCTCCGAGGACCGGCTCATCACGCTCGCGGAGGATCTCTTCGAGGACGTGCTCAAGGACGCCATCTTCGCGGAGTCGAAGGACCTGCTGGACGAGGCCCGCCGCAGCGGCTGCCGCAACGTGCTCGTCTCCGGCGCGCTGGACTTCACCATCCGCCCGCTGGCGCGCTACCTCGGCGTGGACGATCTCATCGCCAACAAGATGCAGTTCGTGGGCGGCCGCGCCACCGGCAAGGTCATCCCCCCCATCATCGAGGGGGCGAACAAGGCCAACGTCATCCGGGACTACTGCGTGAAGCACAAGCTGCAGCTGGACAAGTGCCACGCCTACTCGGACAGCGCCTCCGACTACGCCATGCTCGCCATCGTGGGGCGCCCCACGGCGGTGAACCCGGACGTGAAGCTCCGCTCGCTCGCCCGCGCCTACAACTGGCCCATCCTGGACCTGAAGTAACGGAACGCCCCGCACCATGCGCCCGCTCAAGACCCTGAAGAAGCTCTACGACGAGGAGTCCCACATCACGTACCAGGAGAAAGGCTCGCCCCCGCGCGTGCTCTTCTCCGGCGAGGACTTCCTGCTCGAGGACGTCCCGGAAGGCACGCGCATCATCTCCGCGCGCCCGCCGCTGGAAGGCGTCCCCAACGTCAAGGCGGCCATCCGCTGGGCCATCAACCACCCGGAGGGCATGGAGCCGCTGCACGCGCTGCTCCGCCCCGGCATGAAGGTCACCCTCGCGGTGGACGACATCTCGCTTCCCCTGCCCCCCATGCGCACCCCGGACGTGCGCCAGCAGGTGATGGAGATCGTGCTGGAGCTGCTCGCCGACTCCGGCGTGGACGACGTCCACATCATCATCGCCAACGCGCTGCACCGCCGCATGACGGAGGCGGAGATGAAGCGCATGGTGGGCGAGAAGATCTTCGACGCCTTCTACCCGGACCGCTACTACAACCACGACGCGGAAGACCCGGACGGGATGACGGAGATGGAGCGCACCTCCCACGGGGAGGTGGTGCGCATCAACCGCCGCGCCGCGGAATCCGACCTGCTCATCTACGTCAACATCAACCTCGTCCCCATGGACGGCGGCCACAAGTCCGTGGGCACGGG